>JBFLVQ010000110.1:0-17992 GCA_040758525.1 Acidobacteriota bacterium | reverse complement strand
CGATTGATCTCTCGCAAGGTTGAAATACCACAAAAGACCTTCTTAACTGCAGATTCGCGCAGACTGGTAAGGCCTTCCTCACGAGCAGCACGACGCACTTCTGAACCAGGCCGGCGTGCTAGGATAAGTTCACGTATATTATCGGTTAGATCAAGCAGTTCGTGAATGGCTGTACGCCCACGGTAGCCAGTAAAATGGCAGGCTTCACAGCCAACCTGCTCATAGAAGATCTCACCCCGATACTTCGCAGGATTGAGACCAGATTCGATTAATTCCTCATCAGCAGGCTGATAGCGTCGTTTACACTCTGAACAGAGTATACGCACAAGCCGCTGTGCTAACACACAGTTTAGTGAACTGATAAAGTTATAGGGCTCAACACCCATATTAAGAAAACGGCCGATCACGTCTATCACGTTGTTAGCGTGTACAGTAGTGAAAACCAGGTGACCAGTGAGCGCTGACTGGATCGCGATCTGTGCGGTCTCAGAGTCACGTATTTCACCAACCATTATCTTGTCTGGATCATGACGCAGTATAGAACGTAGACCACGTGCAAAGGTGAGGCCCTTCTTCTCATTGACAGGAATCTGAGTAATACCTCGCAATTGGTATTCAACAGGGTCTTCGATAGTAATGATCTTATCTTCATCATTACGAATCTCATTTAAGGCAGCATAGAGTGTAGTAGTCTTACCTGAACCGGTAGG
Organism: Acidobacteriota bacterium; assembly: GCA_040758525.1. Classification (GTDB taxonomy): domain Bacteria; phylum Acidobacteriota; class Blastocatellia; order Chloracidobacteriales; family JADJPF01; genus JBFLVQ01. The sequence goes on along the minus strand of JBFLVQ010000110.1, from coordinate 17,282 downwards.
ACCCGTCACTAGCACCATACCATAAGGCTCAGTAATAAAGCGTCGGAAACGGCGTAGATCCTCGGGCTCGAAGCCAATCACATCCAGGTTTAGCTCACGAAAAGACTCATTGATCTGCTCCTTGTCAAGGATACGTATAACTGCATCCTCACCATGTATAGCCGGCATAATAGAGACACGAAAGTCGATCGTACGACCACGTAAACGTACTCGGAAGCGTCCGTCTTGTGGTACACGCCGCTCGGCAATATCAAGTTCTGACATCACCTTAATACGCGAGATGATAGTATGATGATGTTGAATGTCGATCGGATCAACAGCACGATAGAGTGCGCCATCAATACGATATTTCACTTCTACTTCATTATCACGAGTCTCTATATGGATATCTGAAACACGCCGCTCTAAAGCATTGAGGATAATAGTATCAATAAGCTTGATAATAGGCGAAGTCTCTTCGGTAAGGCGATCGATATCAAGATCTTCTTCACCTTGCTCGGTCTCTTTAACAAGCTTGATACCAATAAGCGACTTGGTGGCATCCTGCAACACACGTTGTGAAGTCTCACCACGCTTAAGCGCATGCTCAATGGCTGAGCGGGTTGCTACCCCACACCTGATTTTAAGCTTAAGTTGCGAGGTGAGCTCATCAACCAGATCGAGATTGGTGGGATCTGCAATGGCAATCAACAATGCTTCCTGGTCGCGTTTAAGAGGTACAAAATGGTTACGTACCATCAATTCGACCGGCAGGCTATTGATTAACTCATGGTCAATTGAATAAGTAGTCAGATCGTAAAACTCTAACCGATAACGTCGAGCCAGTTCGCGCGCTTGATGCTGTTCAGCATTCATACGCTCTTCTGGACGCAAGGGCGCAGTTTCAGTAACAGGAGGTGGTTCCAAAGTCTTTGACATGTCTCTTCCTAATTGCTCCGTCAGATGTTCTTACGCATCAATTCCAGAATTGGCAGGTACATCGCTAGTAATATTGTCATTACTACACTACCCATTACTACTAGGATCACCGGTTCAATAAGTGAGGTAAGGGCAGTCAGCTTGACATCCAGTTCAGCATCAAAAAAGCTTGCCACTTCATCAAGCATTTCACGCAATGAGCCAGAGCGCTCACCTACACCAATCATATCTAGTGCTAAAGGCGGTACCCAACCAGCTTGTTGTAGACTCTCAGTAAAGGCTTCGCCCGCACGTATACGAGTAACTACCATTTGCATGGTTTTACGCAATGCACGATTGGTTACTGACTCGCTGGCAATCTCAAAAGATTCTAGTAATGTGATACCACCGGCTAAGAGAGTTGCCAAACTACGAGAAAGTTGTGCCGTAGTATGTTGGCGAATCAGTTCGCCAATCATAGGCATTTTCAGCATCCACTCATCTATCTTAAATTTCCCACCCTCAGTACGCCGCCAAAATACTGTCGAAATGATCAGTATCAGCAGCAGCGGCCCAAGCCAGAGTAGATTACCACGCACAGTATTGGCGGTGGTAACAACGATCTGGGTCAGGGCAGGTAATTGGTTGGAAGTGGTCTCATAAAGCGAGGCGAATTTGGGGATGACATAGGTTGTCATCAAGATAATCAATGCAATTGAGGCGGTGATCAAAATACAAGGATAGATAAGTGTCTTTTTCAGCTTGCGCCGTAATTCTGCGATTGTCTTGGTATAATTGACATAACGCAGCAATACTTGATCTAGATCACCAGATCTCTCACCAGCCAGGATCGAGGCTGTATAGAGACGGGGAAAGACACGGCCATGCGCAGCAAAGGCATCTGAGAGCGCCGTGCCACTACGTACACGTGTCTCAACATCCTCAAGTACGGCGCGGAAACTGCCAGACTTTTGGCGACGCACCAAGATGCCAAGTGCCTGTAAGATTGGCAAACCTGCCCGTAACATTGCTGCTAGTTGTTGATTGAAAAGTAGGAACTCTTCGATCTTGAGCGGCTTGTTAGTCGCTAAACTAGCGCCCAAGACACCTTTCTGCCCATGTCTATTGATAGTAAAGATACGGTAACCCTCATTCTCTAACCGGCCACGTAACTCATTGATTGCCTCAGCCTCGTAGGTACGGGTTACCACTTCTCCTGCGGGTGTTCCTAAACGACAAATAAATTCTGCCATTGTTGTCTAACTCAAAACTAACTCAACATTTTCTGAAGCTATAAACTATATCACAATTGCCTGCCTACGCGCCACGCTCAGGTTTAGCAGGCTCATGTTAGATACACGCCCAAAGAGGGCACAAGTTCCCTAGAGATATCGATCAAGCCAGTCCACGTAACAGAGCCGCGGCACCTAATAATGCTGCATCATTTCCCAGACTGCATTTGACTAGCTTAAGGTTTGCCGCCGCAACAGGAAAAGCATGTATTTTAATCTGTTGATAAATTGCTGGCTCAAGTAATGAAAAAGCCGATGAACCACCTCCGCCAATAACAATACCCTCAGGATTAAGGATATTGATGATATTTGCGATAGCGATACCCAATGCCGAGCCAGCACGTGCAAAAGCCTGACGAGCAGCCTCCTCACCATTAGTAGCCCGCTCGTAAGCCTCACGAGCACTTTTAGCTAACGAACCGTATTCTTGTGCAAGCCGCGCCATCGCAGTAGCAGAAGCATAAGCTTCTACACAGCCACGCGCGCCACAACCACATTGACGACCATTCTCCTCGATTGTCACATGACCTATCTCACCAGCAGCGCCATCTGCGCCCCGCCATAGTTTACCATCTAATATGATGCCACCACCCACGCCTGTCCCCAATGTATAGATGACTACTGAACGCATTCCCCGTCCAGCACCGTATATAGCTTCTCCTACTGCATAGGCATTAGCATCATTCTCAACAATACAGGTTAGAGAGGTTTGTCGGGTAACCTCGGTCGCCATCGGATATCCATTCAATTCTGGTAGATTAGGCGCTTTCGAGAGGCCACCTAGTTTAGGCGAGGCAGCGCCTGGCGCAGCAATTGCGATTCCAACCGTAGTCTTACCACCTAATGCGATCGCCTGATCAGCAATTGTGCCTACAATAGCTTCGGCACCTCTGGGCGTTGATACTATCAACCGCTCTACAACCTTATTACTCTCCACCCGCGCAACACGTAGGTTTGTGCCTCCTAGGTCTACGGTGATAACTGGATCTTCAGTTGACACTGCTTCCCTCCTCATATAGAGCAATATTTAAGATAATTTGTTAAAAGATAATAAAGGATTTCTACTACTAACGTAAGCGTGTGGCGCATTGTTAACAAAGATTTAACATGGCTACAATAGCGCATTTAGCCGATTGTGGACGCGGGATAAGAAGATACTCCCTTTCCCGCATCCATAATCAAGAAATCGCTATTTATCACGCAACTGCTGTAGCATAGTGAGCTTCTTTAGATCGTAGGTAGTTGTCAAAGCACTAAAAGGAAAGGCTTGCTTGACACTATTGGGAGGGGCATTGCGATCAATATACTCACGCACCGAAATAGCAGATAGTTCGGGAATCCAAGCAATCTGGGTCTCGTTGTTGCAAGAGGTAGTGATTGTAATAGTCTTAGCGCTCTGATCAAACTGCACAGATCCCACACGTGAAGTACCTTTTACAGTAATTACACTAAAACTCCCATCGGGAGATTTGATACTCTTCTTGCTGGCAGCCGGATCACAAGGTTTAAGTATGATAGGAGAGGCGAATGCCTTCTCGATAATACTGCGATCAATATCGGCCATCTTGATAATCGGTTTAGAAGTACCCATCTCTCTTCTTGAGCTATAACCTTTCTGACGAGCCAGTTCACTGACAGCCAATTGCAAACGACCTTCTCCTTCAACACGGTGATATGCATTATTGAAGTAGATCGAAGGATAGGGTGGTGCACCACAACAACGATAGCGGGATGCATCTTCCTCTTTAGTAATAACAGCGCCGTTGGCAACCAGGGTGAAGATTGTTGCTGATTCTTCTGGCTTAAGTGGATAGGTCTGTTCCTTATCATCAGCCTTCCAAGATATGCTGGTGCGTGTAATAGTGAAGGTAGACCGATCTAGTGTCGTTTCTTCACCCATCTGTTTTGTCTTTGTCCCAGGGAAAAGGACAATCTTGAGATCGGCTGGCACATCAGCAGCAGCGACAGGTTTATTCTCTGTAGCTACTGGGCGTGGTCTGCCTTTAAGTGGATCCACCTGTCTGTTATTACCTTTGCCTGCTTGTTGCGCGATTGCGGGAGCAATCGCTAAACCTAGCAGGAACAGCAACGCCAACACCGCCCACAGACGAACTTGGTTGCTGTTACGTTGACTGATCAAATATCGCAGCGACTTCATAAAAACTCCTTGCAATAAGAGAATGATACCGTTTAATTGGGAAGCAGGAAAGTTTACAACATCCCTGCGCAAGCGCAAAGGCCCATCAGAAATCACTTTGAAAAAGACGCGCCTACCGCTATAGTTTTATTGAAATTGCGATCTTCAAATAGGCCGAAGTTTGAGAAGTTTGATATAAACAATGGTTGAGCACTCCTCTGATGAAATCCTTTTTGCTGGGCCACCAACGCTTACCCGCAGCACCGCTTATCGCCTACAAAAGGTGCTGGAGCAGGCGCTTGAGGGTGCATTTACCGAAGAGCAATCTACCCTCTTCGAGGCACAGATAGTTAAGGAATGGCAACAGGGCGAAGATTCGCGTGCTGCTCTCCTTCAAGTGATTGCGGATTTTGATGCTATTTGCGCTCAGATTGATGCATTGCCAAGGGCAAAACAGCCGCTAGGGTGGCGTGAGTTTGCCCGCCAACTCTATAAGTATGCGCAATCAAAAGGCAAAGATGAGCCCGTCGGGCAAATGATTCTAAAAATCTATGAGAGTAAGAGAATGTTATTAGTGGTAGGCGATCCTCCTCTCTCTCGTCAAGCCGCTGAATGTTATATCGAGATGAATGCCTTCTTCCAAGGTGTGATCACACGTAGCCAGATTGCCCTGACAACTGAAGAGAAAGATGCATTGGTGAACGAACTGAGCCGTAATTTTGCTGACCTGCCCGATGATACTAAAGACGAGATTAGTCAAGCAGACGTGCTTTGGGGTGTGCTGCGTTATAACTGGAAGCAAGCCAGCCTAGTAGAACGTGAAAAATTCCGTCAAGAATTGTCGCGTATTGCTCGCGCTTACACATCTACAACTGATCAGACGGCAACCGAAACGACCGCTATGGATGCTAACGCAATTGAGGCAGAGCCTTCTCTTGCACCCACATCTGTAGTATCAGAAGAGACTGCTGCTAAAGATACAGAAACACCTCTAACAACTTCGTCTGGTTTTTCGTCTAAGGTATTAGCAAAAAATCAGAAGTTTATCGAAGCCGTACAGAGATTGCGTTTTGGTGCTGGCAAGGGCTCGCCGCTACTGCCGCGCTCTTAGTAGTGTTAGTAGAGCAGTATCGTGTACTGCTATGCTATAATTTCGCGCAAATCGATAAATTAAGTTTACGTGCGAGGATGTATGATGGCCTGGTGGTCATTTATTGTTGTTCATGTGGTTCGGCCCTTAGGACAGATCTTCTTTACCCTGCTCTTCCGCATGGAATTTCATGGCTTAGAGAATATTCCCCGTGAAGGCGCCATTATTTTAACACCCAACCATGTTACTTACATGGATCCGGTACTAGTAGGAATTGCGGTAAAGCGACGGCTCTTCTTTATGACCTGGAGCAGGCTCTTTGATATCCCTATTTTGAGTATTACGATGCGAATCTTCGGGGCTTTTCCAGTACGACTAGAAGGCCATGATTTAAGCGCTGTTAGGCGTGCGCGTGCAGTTGTACGCAATGGTAAAGGATTAGTGATCTTCCCAGAAGGAGGACGTACTACTAGCGGTAAACTAGATCCTTTTAAGATGGGTGCTTTTCGTTTGGCAGTACAATTGGGTGTACCGATTGTGCCGGTGACAATTAATGGTGCTTATCAGATCTGGCCACCTAAACAACGCCTGCCACGCTTAACTGGCAAGATTACAATCCATTATCACCCACCTATTCCCCCAGTCTCTTACACAAAGGCGGATCTCAAGATTCGTACTGAAGAGGTTGCGCAACAGGTACGGATCTCGATCGCTAGCAATCTAGATCCCACATTGGTGCCAGAAGACCTAAAAGAGTTACAGGTAGGAGCATGACCCTTAAAAAAGGTAGCGAGCTTGAAAAGTTCCTGCCTTTAGTTGTGTAACCAACTCTTCAATAGATTCGATAGGTTCATCAAAGATAGTAACGCATTTGCCTACTTGTCCAAGCATATGCGCATCACTTCCGCCCGTTACCTTCAATTGCAGGCGAGCCGCAACCTCACCCGCCTGCAAATTCTCATTAATGTCGGTCTTGCCATTATAACCCTCAATTGCAAAGACCCCTACTAATGATGAGATCTTGTCACCGATCGAAGGTGAGTTGAAGCGGAAAGGGTGTGCAGGGATGCACACGCCACCCCAACTTCGTACACTATCGACCAATTCTTGCGCATAGATCTGCGCTTTTCCTTCAAATAACTGCCACTGCTGAGGGGTTATGCCGTAAACAAGCATATGGCCAAGATCGCTAGAGACTTCAACACCACGAAAGATCTTGAGCATTGTATTATTAGCAAATAGTTCTGCAGTATCATCTTCGCTGAGCCTGTTATGTTCCATTAAACATACTGCATCAAGACCAATACTAAGCGCCTGCTCAATTAGATCTTCGAGTGGGATAAGTGAGTCCCTGGAATCGACAGTATGTACATGTAGATCAATAATCATAGACTTTACAGACCAGTTTTTCCCTCTTGTGGAGGGCGCTCAGTCTCTACTGGCTTGACCGATTTCATCTCTATCAGCGTGCCAGTTACAGTACCAAAATTCGATTTGATCTGGGCACGCACTGGTAAGTGACGTTGGTCATCAGTAACCCAGACAAAGAGCCGGCCCTTACGTTTGATTATCTTACCGCCAAAGATCTTCATCTCTACTTTGAGAGTACTAAATTTCCCTAATTCTGATTCAAACTGCTCCTTCTCTAATACATCTACAGAGATTTCGTAGGTTTCGCCATTATCACTGATCGGCAATACTAGGCTCTTGCCTACGGTGAGTTGTTGAGCGCGCAACACATACCAACCTGAGACAATATCGGTAACCCAATTGAAGGTATCCTTCTCTTTAGTTTGGGTTGCTTTCATAGGGCTATTCAGATCTGTATCGATCCATTTCACCTTACGTTGTTGACGGTCGAAGTCGGCGATATTTTCGCGCCGCCGCTTCCCTTCCTCGATCTTCTTGATTGTCTTGATTACACCAAAATCGGATTTATCAACATAAGAGGTATACTCATCATTAACCTTAATACGGAAAAGAGATGTGAGTATCCCTTTCGAGTTTATATCAATAACAAACTTCCATAAGGGATTCTTGTTATTCTCAGAGGATGTAGTAGCTGATTCAGCAGTAGTGGCAGGCGGCGATGTTGATGTACTAGTAGAAGTAGCTGTAGCAGATGTATCTGTAGCTGGCTTATCATTGTTAACAGCCGTAGCAGTCTGCATCTGTCCTTCATTGACTGTAAAGGTTAGCGTGCCGATTGTCCCATAGATGGGGAAGCGCGATAACTTCATCTCATAGGTCAGTTGTTCACCCAATTGAAAGGGTAGTGATGTACCCAAACGGCTACGCACTTCGGCGAATTTTGTTTCGCCTAGATCGGTTGCCACCGCCGCAGAAAATTGGGGTTTTTCAACCTGTAGGCTAGCCTGAGCACTAACCAGGCCAGATAGTAGCAAGAGTGTAATGATCAATTTACGTCTCATAAAATACAACCTTCGCCGCCTGCTAATTAATAGTAGGCAGCCAATAAATCTTAGCGACTAACGCGGCCAACACCGCGACCATTCCTATTAATGCGCGATACTCACGATAGCGCAGATAGAGTTGCCAGTCGAAACCTGTCTGGTGCTGTGCTGGCCAGGGTCGTAAACGTGGCCAAAATAGTGGTACCGACTGCGCGTAGAGAGGATAATCGGCTTTGAACAACTGCTCTATATGGGCTGCTTCGCTACGCATCACGGGCCAGTAGACAAGCAAGAAGAAAGCTACCCATAACATCACTAGTGGTAAACGCCCACATGCCAAACTGAAGCCACTACCAAGCAGAAAACTACCGAAATAGAGCGGATTGCGTGTATAAGAATAAGGCCCGCTAGTAGCTAGACGCTCATTCTTACGTAAGTGTCCAGAAGCCCAGGCACGCCAGAGTAGTCCTGTAAGAGCAAGCGCGGCGCCTGCCAAGACAGTGGCAGAGCTAGGCGTGGCAAAGATTAGACAGATAGCAGCAAGTAGAAAACCTAGCGGAACGCGCCCGCGAATCAGGTATTTTGAGAGCGTTTTAGTTGCCATAATTTTGTCTGTAACAGCCGTTGTTCTACCGCCTGCGCTACCATAGCAACAGGAACATCCATACACTCCATAGTTGGACAGCGCCGACGGTAACAATTGGGCCGACACTCGAGTTTAAGTTCTACACATATATCGAGCGGATCAAAGGGTCCGTTGCGAGATGTTTCAGTCGGACCATAAATACCAACAATAGGGGTCCGACAAGCTGCCGCTAGATGCAATGGACCAGTATCTCCGCCAATAAAAAGCGACGCCCGGCGCGTCAAGGCAACAAACTGCTTCAAACTGGTAACAACATTGTGAGCCTGACCAGTACGTGCTCCTGCTACGATCGCTTGTGCAAGATGATCTTCACCAGGTCCATATGTTACCAAGCTGGGTAGACCCAATTGTTCCCAAAGCCAATCTGCTAATTGAGCAAAACGGGCCGTAGACCAGAGTTTGGTTGGCCAACCACCGCCGGGATTGATGATTACAAATTGAGAAAGGTTGTGTGTAGCTAATAACTTATCTATATATGTTGTATCTTCTGCAGATATCTGAATGGGAAACTCATAATGGCCATTACCATGGGCACCCACACTATTGACCAGACGCAAGTTTTTTTCAATTACATGAGCCTGCCGATCTATCACAACTTGATGTGTCAGGAAAAAGCGGCTTGCCTCTTCACGTAAGCCATCATTTGAGAATCCTAGCCGCCAACGCCCACGAGAGACTGCGGCAATTACTCCAGATTTAAGCAAACCTTGGAAATCAAAGGCAATGTCTACCGAGTTGGCACGTAGACGGGCAACTGCTTGAAATACTTCACGCCAATTGGTAGAGCGCCAGAGTTGACGCCGCCAACGGCGTGTATCTATCACAATTAACTCATCAACAGTAGGATTACCTTCGAGAATTGTTGCTGCGCTACGTTCAACAACCCAGCTAATACGGCTGTGCGGATAGCTGCGGCGTAGCGCCACTACCGCCGGCAAAGTATGTACAACATCGCCGATTGAACTGAGTCTTACTACTAAGAAATGCACCTAGCGCCTCCGAACTCTTACTAACTTGATCATACTGCGCTGCCCAGTTTGTTACAACTACCCAAGACTTGCTCAGAATTTTCCGTCAAGAACTTGACAAATTGCCATAGCAAGCGACATCAAGCCGACACTAAAAGATCGATAGAACTGACAAATAGCTTATTAAAGCTAAGTTTAAAAGAGCTTTCCAAAAAGGAACAAGTATTGCTATGGCACTATCGTGTTAATTTCTTAACGAAGGTATTTAAACTATGGCAAACCCGATAGGTTCAGATCGGATAGCATCATTAATTAACTACTATCTAGATATCCAAAGCCGGCGTATGCAGGTAACTTCTAGCAATATCGCAAATGCAGACACCCCAGGATATACGGCTAAGGAACTGGATTTTGCTGAACATCTGCAAACGGCAGCTTACCAAGTGATCGAACCTAATGAACTAAATAATCTACATACAAAACTAAAGACCAACTTAGGGATAACTAATGAAGATCGCCCAGAAACAGTCCTACAAACTGGCAATGCCATAGGTATTGATGGCAACAATGTTGATTTAGGACGAGAGATGGCCACGCTCGCCGATACTGGAATGCAATACCTACAAGGAATACAACTACTGCAATCCAGGTTACGAACCTTACGTATTGCTATTCGGGAAGGTAGATAACAAGGTATGTCTATTAGCACGATTTTTCAGATCTCGTCACAGGCAATGACAGCACAGCGTGAAAGGCTAGAGACGGCCAGCGCCAATCTCGCTAATGCTAATACCACACGTAGTGGCGACGGTGGTGCTTACCGTCGGCGCGATGTCATCTTTGAGGCAATGCCAATAGCCGAGACCAACCCTACATCAGATTCAGCTACTAATGGGTTACAAGGCGTACGAGCTACTACACTAGTAGCAACCGCCGACAATGGAGAAAAACGTTTTCTACCTAATCATCCAGATGCCGATGCGAATGGCTTTGTAACAATGCCTGACGTTAATCCACTGGAGGAGATGGTCAATATTATGTCTGCAGCGCGTGCTTTTGAAGCCAATGCTACTGCCTTTTCCACAGCCAAAGAGATAATGCGCGCTAGCCTTAAGCTCAGCGAGGGTTAATGAGTGTAAATAGTATCACTCAATTAAATTCAATATCGAATCTGCCATCTACTGAAGGAGTAGTTAAGGAACGAACCCGTCCATCATTCGCATCCGTGATGAGTGATGCTATAGAAGCGCTCGACAACACACAGAAGGGGGCTGAACAGGAGATTGCGCGTACAGTGGCAGGAGAGTCACAAGATATTCATAGCACCATTGCCACTCTACAAATGGCTGATCTGAACTTTCAACTTGCTGTACAAGTGCGCAACAAGTTGATTGGTGCTTATGAAGAGATTATGCGAATGCAAGTCTAGATAGAACTAATGCCATGCTAACTTCATTTACCCAATTTACTGAAATATGGCGCCGCTTAACACTCACACAGCGTTTGGTAATTGTCAGTGCGGCGATTGTTACGTTAGCCTTGATAGTGGCATTAGTCAGTTATGGTATGCAGCCTGAATATAATGTACTCTTCTCTGATCTGAAGCCTGCCGATGCTCAATCGATCGTAGAGAAACTGAAAGCATCAAATATCCAATATCAACTTTCGCACGGTGGCTCAACAATAAGTGTACCTAGTGAACAGGTGAATGAACTGCGTCTACAGATGGCAGCAACAGGAGCACTATCTGCTCGTCATGTTGGATTTGATCTTTTTGATAAAGCTAGTTTTGGTGCTACTGAATTTACACAAAAAGTAAATTACCAGCGTGCCCTAGAAGGTGAACTAGCACGTACGTTAGAAAGTATGGAAGAGGTTGAGAGCGCACGTGTACATATTACACAGGCTCGCGAATCTATCTTTGCCGAAAAGGCCGAGCCGGCAAAAGCCTCAATAATGCTCGCATTAAAAGGTACAGGACTACCTCCTGAACGTAATGAAGTGATCGTTAATCTGGTAGCTAGCGCAGTAGAAGGACTAGCCCCAGAGAATGTTTCTGTAATGGATACACGTGGACGACTACTAGCTGGCACTCAGCAGAATAAGGCAAAGTCTGGCATCAATGCATTTGGCTCACTAATGGAGACCAAACAGAAGTTAGAAACAGAGGTGGCAGGCCGAATAGTAGACCTGCTGGAACCGATCGCTGGTGTTGGCAATGTACGCGCCAAGGTTTCGGCAGAATTGGATCTTAATCAAGTCGAACAGACAGAAGAGAAATTTGATCCCAAGTCTGCTGTTATTCGCACACAACAGATATCGCAAGAAGTTAAAAACGGTGCTGTTGGTGTAGGTGGAGTAGCAGGAACACGTGCTAATGATCCTGCCTTACCACAAGAATTGATTACTACTGGTGAGAATCAACCTGGCAATGGTCGTGCTGCTAGCAGTACTGCTTATGAGATCGATAAGACGACCCGACATACAATTGGCAATAGTGGTCGTCTTTTACGCTTATCGGTTTCTGTGCTCTTAGACAGTGGGGCAACCCCGCCCAACAATCCAGAAGATACTAAGAAGATACAGGAATTGGTTGTTGCTGCGGCTGGCATTGATACAACCAGAGGTGATCAGATTGCTGTGCAGATGATCCCTTTTCAACGTCTTGCACCGCCAACGCCAACTCTCTCTTGGTATGAACGTAATCGTGAAGTGGTTAAGTTGGCAATTAAATATGGAGTCTTAGGATTAGTCGCACTGGCACTGATCTTTTTCGTAGTACGTCCAGCACAACGCCTGCTACGACCTGCTACAGTAACCTCGATAAATCAAGCTAGACTGTCAGTTGCTAATTCTGTCCCACTTGCCCAACTGCCACCAGCTACTAATATAGAAGAGAATACTGGACCGAAAACTGTGGCGGAGATGGAAGCGCAACTAACTGCTGGTAGTACAGACTCAGCCAAAGCAGTAGAAAAGGCCAAACCGGCAATACCAATGACTCCACCGTCACTACCTGAGCCAGTAGCTGAAGTGCCCATTGAATTGCCGCCACTTACCGAAACAGAAGCAAATGCAATGCGCAAACAGATTGTTTGGTACACCAAACGGGAGCCCGCTATGGTAGCCAAGACAATACGTAATTGGCTGCATGAAAAATAAATCCATTGATCAATTAGAGGTTTAATATGAGCAACACCCAAGCAACCCAACCCGCTTCCCTAGAAGCAACAGAAAATCTTGAGCAAGTTCCTAATACTTCTCCATCACAGGTGAGCGTACAATCTGTCAATCAGATGTCGGGTCCACGCAAAGCCGCTATTCTCTGTATAGCCTTGGGTGATGAGATTGCTATAGACCTTTTTAAACACCTTACGGAAATGGAAGTAGAAGCGATCACTAGAGAGATTGCTGCAATCGACTATGTCCCACCTGAGGTCGGTGATCGTGTAGTGGAAGAGTTTCATAACATCTTTTTAGCTCGCTCTTATGTTTCATCAGGAGGTATAGACTTTGCTAAGCGATTACTGATCAAGACACTTGGCCCAGATGGCACCAAACGTATGCTTGACAAGATAGTACGCTCACTAGAGGCATCGATTGCTTTTGAGACGATGCGTAAGATCACACCACAACAGATCTCTAAACTACTACAAAATGAGCATTCACAAACCATTGCGTTGGTACTTACACACTTGGACGCTTCTACTGCCGCCGATACACTCAGTTTCTTGCCAGAAAATCAGCGCGCCGATCTGATTATGAGAATGGCTCATCTACAGTCGATTCCTCAAGATGTGATCCGTCGTGTTTCTCTAGTACTAGAACAGAAACTGAAGAATATAGGAGATATGAGTCAACAACCTGTTGGCGGTGTACGTGCGGTAGCAGAACTTTGTAATCGCCTGGATCGCGATGCTGCACGTAAGGTGTTAGAAGAGATCGAACTATCCGATCCGGGTCTAGCGCTATCAATTCGTAATCTAATGGTCACTTTCGACGATCTGTTATTGATCGACGATATGGGTATACGCGAGATCCTCAAGTATGTCGATAAGAAAGTGCTCTCAATGGCGCTCAAGGGCGCTGTTCCAGAGATACAACAACGTTTCTTCTCTAATATGTCAGGCCGTGCCGTAGAGTTGATGAAAGAGGAGATAGAATACATGGGCCAGGTGAAGATGAAAGATGTTTTCACCGCACAACGTGAGATTGTCAACGTGCTGCGAGAACTGGATGAGAAAGGAATCATCAGTCTGGGTGGATCTGAAGAATCTTATGTTGCTTAAACTTTCGGGGAGATAAGTTGATGTTGTTAATCAAAGGACGTGACAGCAGTATAGATTGCAAACCGCTGATGCTACCAAGCCAAAGCAATTTTGAGTTAGCGCAATCTTTTACAGAAGTGGCAGAATTGCCAACCAAACAGATACCAGAGATCTTTGCTAGCCAAGCGCTAGCAAACAGTATAGAGGAACCGTCAATAGACTTAGTAGCATTAAAAGAAGAGGCGGCGGCTCTAGTAGAGATGTCGCGTGCACAATCTGAGCAGATTATTGCGGAAGCTTATCGTCGCAGTAAAGAGATCGAAAACGCTGCTCGTGAAAAGGCAATTATCGAGGCCCGCGCCAACATCGCAACAGAGATTGCCACCAGCGTAGCAGCCCAAGTTGAACCATTACGAGCGCAACTCGCTACTACACTAGCAGAAACTGCACAACTGCGAAAAATGGTCGCGGCTCAAGCTGAGCAGGAGATGGTGATGCTCTCGCTAGAGATTGCAAAAAAGATTGTACGCCGCGAGGTTATCGTTGATCGTGAGATCGTGATTTCACTGGCACGTGTTGCATTGGCCAAATTGCATAATCGTGCGGTAGCAACTGTACGTTTGCACCCTGACGATTACCATTATGTTGTCACACATCGTGAAAAGCTAGGTAGCGGCCAAGCTATCGAACTGGTCGAGGATGCTTCGCTAGAGCCCGGCGGTTGTCGTGTAGAAACGGAACTGGGCGATGTCGATGCACGCATAGAACAGCAATTTGCCGAGATTGAACAAGGATTCCTGAGTCTACAACCATGACAATAACGAATACAAAGTTCACTGCTAAAATATTAACCGGTTATTTCCAACGGCTAGCCACACTTGATACATTAAAGCCATTGGGAACCGTGACACGTGCAGTAGGACTAGTAATCGAGTCTAAAGGACCGGTTGTTTCCGTGGGAGACTTATGCCGTTTGAAGGGCAGTTATGGCCAGGAGGATGCGCTGCTAGAAGTTATAGGATTTCAAAACTCTACTATTCTCTTAATGCCGCTAGGAGCAATGCCTAATGTAAAACTAGGGGATCGTGTTGTGGCAACCGGTACGGCTTCAGAGATCCCTGTAGGACAAGGCTTGCTAGGACGTGTTATTGATGCGTTAGGCAATCCTCTTGATAACCTAGGTCCAACTGCTCGGGAAGAGGCCTATCCACTTACTCGCAATACAACTAATCCACTTGCAAGAGCAACAATTTCACAACCTCTCAGTACCGGCGTACGTGCCATTGATGGTTTGCTAACCATCGGTATGGGACAACGTATGGGGATATTTGGAGGCTCTGGGGTTGGCAAATCGACATTGCTAGGTATGATGGCCAAACATACTAATGCAGATGTTAATGTCATTGCCTTGATTGGAGAGCGTGGTCGCGAGGTAAATAGTTTTATTGAAGGTGAACTAGGAAAAGAGGGAATGGCACGTTCTGTAGTAGTGGTATCAACTTCTGATGATTCACCATTGACACGTATACGTGCAGCGCTAGCAGCAACCGCGATTGCTGAATATTTCAAGGATTGTGGTGCGAATGTATTACTGATTATGGATTCAGTAACACGATTTGCAATGGCGCAACGTGAGATCGGCTTGGCCGCCGGAGAGCCACCTTCTGCTAAAGGATACACTCCTTCTGCTTTTGCCTTACTACCAAAGCTATTGGAGCGTGCTGGTAACTTTGCTGGCAAGGGCTCGATCACAGGATTTTATACGGTGTTGGTCGATGGCGACGATATGAACGAGCCTATTGCCGATGCCGTACGTTCAATACTTGATGGCCATATCGTCCTCTCACGTACATTAGCAGCACGTAATCATTATCCTTGTATAGATATTCTTAACAGTACTTCACGTCTCTTTAGTGAAGTAGCAACCAAAGGACAGCGTCTTGCTGCTGGACGTCTACGCGAACTACAAGCTGCTTATGAACGCGCAGAAGATCTGATTAATATAGGTGCCTATCAGTCTGGTAGTAATCCTCTATTAGATCAAGCCATCGGTTGCCATAAACGCATAATCGATTATCTACGCCAGGATCGTGATGAAATGATCGACTACTTTACTGCGGTAGAACAACTACAGCATGTCGTTGAAGCGGAGGTGAAGCGTTGAAGAAATTCTCTTTCTCCTTGCAGTCAGTACTTGATCTGCGTTCTGCCCGACGTGAACTGGCAGCGCGTGAACTTGCCGAAGCACAACAGCAGGTTGAGAATGCCGAGGCACAACTAGAGAAGACTCATCAAGCACACAATAATGCAATTGAATCCTATATTAATGCTCTCTCATCAGGAGTAGATGTACAGGAATTAGCGTTACACACCGATCATATTGCCAGTCTGGCACAGCGAAGCAAACAGGAACAGGCCCATATCACAACACTGGAGCAACTACGCGACAACAAGAGAGAGGCAGCTATGTTGGCAGAGCAAGAAGCGAAAGCTATTGCCAAGCTGCGAGAGTGCCATTACCAGCGTTATTGCACAGAAGTAGCACGCAAGGAGCAGGCTCTTCTTGATGAACTAGCCACTATCAACTATTTTCGCAACCTCAAATAAATAATATGACACTATTAATTACACCAACCCCTTTTGATTTTGGTAAAGAGCCGCTGCAAAAGAGTAATTTCACTACTGCCAGCGATAAAGACGTAGAGCCAAGCGGGGATTACTTCACAGCACTGCTAGCTGCTAGCCTATTCCTACCTGCTCCTACACCACAGGTAATAGAGAAGGATATTGCTAACACTACCGAGAACAATGCTGATATCGCCGTCGAACAGAGCAGAGAGAGCAATCTACCAGCAACAACGGCTTTCTTAATGGAAAAGACTGTTGGCACAACAGATCCATTATCATCTCAGCAATTACCATTGCCGATAAGTGTGGAAGCAGATGTTAAAACTACATTGCAGACGGATATAGATATTTTTCCTAAGCCAGAGTCTACCATTACATATGAACGCGAGACAGTCAGTAATCAACCTACCCCACTCTCATCCAACACTAGGGCATTAGGCGAAACTGAAGATTTGAGGCAAGTAGTAGTAATTGATCAGCCAGAAGTGGTAACTCCTACTATGCCTATGAGAGCGACTGAGCCAACCGCTCTGCTCATACAACCCAAGCCGCATGCATATGTTTCGCTATCTACTATTACTCTAGCTACGCCACGCAGTACACCATCACCTTCGCTATTTGCGTTACCATTGCCGGTAGAAAAAACCGCACACATTCCCACACAGGCTCCACGTATAGAAGACAAGCAACAAACCCCTGATCTAGGTGTAGAGGAAGAGTCCCTGATAAATGGATCTCATAGCAGTAATGAAACACCTCACCCAGTTGTGTCGTCATTTCACAAGATAGTGCGAGCTGCTATTGCCGATCTACGAGGTAGCAGTGAGATCAAAGAGATGTCTCAGACAAATTTCTCTACTGCTGACACAGTAAATAAGAGATCATTTACAGAAGCACAACCTAGCGAGGAGAGTAATAAGACAAATGCGACGGTGACAAACA
>JBFLVQ010000109.1:0-18019 GCA_040758525.1 Acidobacteriota bacterium | reverse complement strand
GGTCAAAGCCATCAGCAAATCCCGTGGTTAATTGATTATCAGCATCACCTTTACCAGCCGCTGGATCATTACGGCAGGCATCAATCATTACCATTAACTGTTTTGTCCCGGTGGTACGAATATAGTCAGTAACACGTTTGATCGAGATTGCCGTATCTTCTAACAGAGAAGCATCATTAATACCACGCACATCCATAGGCAGTAAGAAAGCGTTGCCATTACGCTCAATACCATGGCCAGAATAAGAGACAATCAAGAAGCCATCTGGGGGTACAACATTACGCAAGTTTGCCAGTCGTGTGAGGATATTAGCGCGTTTAGGTTGTAGGTCTGTACTAGAGTCGCTAGTTAGGGTAATAATCTGCTCTTTATCAAATCCACAATAACGAACTAATGCATCACGCAATGAGCGTGCATCATTGTCAGCGCCGCTGAGCGGAGTGATACTACTATCTTCATACTTGTCTATACCAATGATAAGCGCCCAACGTTTGTCTTTAGGTACACTGCGTATAGGTTGGACCGTGACAGTGCGTTCTGTCTGGTCTTGTTGTGAAGTCGATGCAGGAATAGTATTAGCAAGCAAGATTAGACCAAATACGACGATCAAAAAAGACTTACGCATAAAACTCTCCCACAGACAACTTGTGCCGCTAATCTGTCGGCTCAACCGTCAAGATTACACTTGCCGTTGCCCATTCACGTCGTTGTGTAGCAGGTGCGGCAATTGCTAGATCCCTGGCTAACACAGGTAGGCTCATCTGTTCTGGAGAGCCTTTTATACTACTAGGGTTTTGCAGTTCCTCTACCAGGGTTTGGACAAGACGGCGACATAGTTCAGGTGTGTGTGCTGGTTCAAAAGACCGGAATGGTTCATCTGCCAATGGCTTCAGATTACCGAAATCGATTGGCCAAGTTGTTACTATAGCTTTAATCAGATCGCGTCCAGGTGGGCCACTGACCGGCAGAGTAAAACCCATCTGTGCGCTAGGAATCATATAATCAATATTTGCCTGTATTAGATTATCGCGCTGATAAGCATTAGGAAAAAGTATATTAGTAGAACCATCTGTACCTATATTGATCAATGTTAAGTAACAATCTTGCGCAGCGCGAAACGAGATCATTAATTTCTCTCCCATACGATAATGGGCTTTGGCATGATCAACTGCGAGAGTAAAATCGAGTCCAGGATTGGCTCTATCAAGTGAGGCAAGCGTCTTAATGCCAACACTATTGTCTAGATCAGCGCGTAATTTCTTTACTGCTTCTGCTGCTGATTCTGCTGACACTGCCCTGATCAACACTGCCCCATCTGCGCTAAAAAGCATATAGGTCTGTCCATCGCGCACTAGCGCAATATCTGCATAGGATTGATCTGGTGTTACTATACTCACATATGGCAGCAAGCGTAAAGCTGTCGCTAACTCCTCATTAAATTTGCCCTCTTGATCTAATACACGCACCAGTAATCGATTATCTCCACCAATGACATATACTAATTCTACTGCCATATCACCGATCGCAACACGACCCGACAAGGTTTCTGCACGTGTCTGTGTAGCAGAGACTTCCACTATCTTTATCTGTGCACCTATAGTCTTGCCATCAGCAGCAATAATTCCATAGATGGAGCCTGTTGTAATACCATAAGCTGCGCCTGCAGACAATGTTACCTGTTTGCCTCGCACTGCAACAACACGTACACCAGGTAATGAGCGACTAGTACTTGCTTGCGTTCCACCAAAGAGTGGGTTAGAGCTGCGTATACCGATCAATTCAGGCTCTTGTAGAAAACCCTGAGCCTTAATCTCACTGGCAGCCTGCTCTATTGCCTGTGCATAAGTGAGATTTACACTAGCACGTTTAAGCACCTTAATAAGACTATTGGTAAATACACCAGCCGCAACATTCTTTCCCCCTACAGAAAAGATTCCGTCCTCAACTCTTTCACCGCTACGCGCCGCAGATAAGACCAGACACTCAAGCGGTGCATCGACAGTAGAAGCAATATTCTCGTCTTGTTTGCGTGCAGCAGTCTCAGCAGAGATAGTCAGAGACTTGGTTTTGCGCTGGCCGTATGATAGCTGAAGAGTACGAGAAGTTTGCATAGCAAAACCACTGTCGAAAATTACCGTAACATGACACTGTTTCATCCTAAGCAATCGTACGCCAATCTCATCATCACGTAATTGTGTCTGTGGCCGGCGCAAATCTGTGTCATAAGCAATCAAAGTTTCGTCAAGACGATCCTGTTCATCACCATTCTCATCGGGCAATTGTGAACTATAACCACTGAAGTGTAATACCACCTCATCGCCAGCACGAGTACGGCGAGCAAGCTCATCCAACGCACGCAGAATACTTGCGCGAGAGGCTTGCTGAGAAAGCAATACACGTACGTTGGCAGAAGCAAACCGGTATTTTGTTACAAGCAATTCCCGTAAGGCAAGCACATCATTTTCGCAGCCTGCCAGCGGCTTTATATCTCTATCACGATAATCCGATATTCCTATCAACAAGGCCAACCGTTGTGGTGGCGGCGCGGCTTGGCTTGCTAATCCAAGCCAAAGTAGAGAGAGAATATATAGAGCAAAAATAGTTGCGCTCTGGACTCGCTCTCTGCTCTGTAGTAGAAGCATCTTCAATTCAATCATGAACCAGCGTTAAGAGAATACGTACAGTTGGATTGACGGCATCTGGTAAGGCAGTGATCTCAGGTCGTCCTGCAGAGAGGTCGCGACCTTCATTGGCTGTCCAATGTGAGATAGCTGTGCTCAATTCTGTGCTTATCACATCCTCTTCGCTGAGCGAACGTGTTTTAGTCGCGGTTGCTACCTCCATTGCCGTATTCAACCGATGGTTAGGCTGAGGAGAGATAATAAAGAGCAATCTCTCTTCACCTGCAGGTAGTACTATATTGAGAGGGAGCAATGTCAGTTTACGTGCGGCGAAAAGATTTGGTTTCTCTAGTGCACTAGTAGGGAAGAGCACACCTTCTTTGCCAGAAGCCAGCCGTGTCAAAACATATAGATAGGCGTCTTGTGGAGACTGTACGGAGATCGATAATTGGTCGCCTGCACGTAGCCAAGTGCTATTTTTGGCCGCTATGTCAGGCCATTTACCTTTCTGTTGTAATACCACTGCCTTATGCTGATTATTGCGTATATATTTGATATTCACACTCACTGGTTCTGTGGTAGTACGCGGTTTAGCTGGTTGTGCAGTTAGCTGTACGGGTAGAGCAACAAGTGTAAACAGTAGCAGACCTATGCTGATGATCTTCGCTAGTGTTAGTTTCCACGAGATCATGCTTGTCTACCTCCTTCCCACCATTTTTTCAATTGGTCTTCGGCCTCGCGTAGCGCTTCCGCATTTATGATGCCGCGCATCAAGGCAACGGCAGCAGCACGTGAAGTTAAATTGAAGGCACGACTATCACGCGCCTCATCATCACCACCAATATCCTCTTCTAACAGTTTGTCAATAATCTTTGTGCCCCAGTATTCTACCGTACGAGGGCTATAAGGACGACCACGCAAATGTGAGAGGAAGGAGGTTAATTCTGGGTACTTGAGTCCCAGCGCCATATACTTGAGGATCTCCATTTCACTATTGGTAAGTGCATTACGGCGTGGTGGCAGCATCTTACGGCGGCGTGCGACTTCCGGCGAGACCACACATTCGCCCTCTAACAGTACCCGGCGAATAACATCAACATACTCCTGTTCATTTTTGATCTTGTTCTTAATGATATAACCAAAAGTTGTCTCGGTATCTTTGGGCAGACTCTCTTCCAATTCGATCAGATACTGTTCATCGGTGAAGTTGGTAATAAAGAGAATGCGACTATGCGGTAGCATTTTCCAGAGCACTTTGGCAGCAATCATTCCACTATGAGCCGGCTTGCGCAGCCATTCTGGCCGCAAACGGGATTTGATACGCTGATAGCTGGCTTCATCACCAGCATCGGCAGGCATCTGTATATCCATTAAGATTAGATCTGGCTTGCTATCAAGGGCCTTTTCCAGCCCTTGCTGTGCGCTACAGGCTACCTCTACAGGCGCCAATATTTCAAACTCCTTCTCAATTAGATCTTGTAGGAATTTTCGGTAAACAGCTTCATCTTCAACGATCAATATGCTCATAGAATATCCTTTCCAGACATTGGGAAACTTAAGATAACCAATGTGCCTTTGCCGCTACTAGGCCGTTGCCACTCTAGCGTTGCGCCAATACTGCGAGCACGAGCATTCATACCAACTAAGCCATGTCCTTTACGATGCGGGGCAGCAAAATCGAAACCGCAACCATCATCCTCAATCTCAATTATCAATCTACTTGCCTGTTGACGTATTGTCAGTAAGACCTGCATAGCTTGTGCATGCTTGCTAATATTATTAATCGACTCTTGCACAATACGATAGAGTGCAATCTTCTCCTCAGAACTGAGTATCAATTCGTCTTCTTCAACTTCGCAGTGGAATTTATATGTAAAGCTCTGTGTAGGAAGTTTAGCCATTTCACGTAGGTGTGCATGGCAGGCAGAGAGTAAACCTATATTGTCGAGCAGGGAAGGACGCAGTCGGTTAACAATACGGCGAGCCTCGTCAGCAGTGCGATCGAGTCGTTCGTGCAGTTCTGATACTACTGGCTCTAATGGTTCATATTTGAGTTTGCTGACGATCTGGGTAAGCTGACGTAGATCCGAGAGTGTTTGGTCATGGATTTCACTAGCCAGTTCACGACGTTCACTCTCCTCATAATCAAGCAAGCTACGTTGTGTTGCTTGCAACTCTTCAGTAAGAATCTTGAGCCGGTCGTGTTGCAAACGTATTGATGCAGCAGCATCCAATCGCGCATGCCAAACTGTGCCAGCCCACCAAGTAAGCGCAATGCAGAGTACCAATGGTAGTGGCGCGACCCAAACATTGAACCCCCATGCTCCTACTAGTACAGTCATAAATGAGGCTACTAGCAACAGTAACACGACAAATGAGGCTGGCTTATAACCATATATACAGCTCACTACACCTACGATCACACCGTTCAAAATCAGCAGTATCAAATTTAGTTCGCCGCCCAGCGGTACTGAAGCAGCATTTCCTAATGCCATTGTTAAAGCCGCAGCGAGCAGATGTGGCGCGCAATAACTGCCTGAGGGTGTATTCACTGCTTGTGCGAAAGAGAGACTCTCTTGTGTGATTATTAGTACCAGTGCGTCACGAAAACGCTCTGGTACAGTATTGCCTTGCAATACCGCATCAGCGGGATAACTTTCCCAAAGATTCTCTTGATGGGGAGGAAGATTGAGCCAAACATCGCCATGTGTCCATTCTTCCAATCGCCTACCTGCCGATATGTCTCGTAATGATGCAAGGCGTCGTAGACCATCAAAACCAGAGATCGCAGACATACTCCATCCATCTACAGCACTACGCTCAAAACGTAGTGTTAACAGTCCTGTCTGTCCAAGTGGCGATCCTATATTACCGCGGAGTGATGATTGCAACGCTGGTGTCTCTTTACCTGTTAACTGCGCAATATCTTCAATTGTGCGTACACCACCAGGTTTTATTGCAGGATTTGCTGGAGAAAGCTGCAAGATCACACGATCTAGGCTGCGTGCTTCTGCCAACCAGTCTAAGCGTGGCGATTGTGATAGATCCTCTGGGGAGATCGAAGCAAGCTCAGAAAAGTTGAGATAAGGGTTGAGTGGTAAATATACGCCTACTCCGGTTGCGCCATAAGCGAATAGACGTTGTATTAGCGCGGCAACATCAGCACGGCCACGCTCGGAATTGATACCGGCAGAATCTTCTGTTTGAGTGGGCCAAATTACTAACCGGACCTTATTCTCGGCGCCGCGAAAACGCTGTATGGGAGTGCTCTGCAGTACTAGTGTACGAGGTGCATCATCAAGCGGGCGCGTCAATTCTCGTATTGCTGGCAGTGCTGCAAAAAGTTGTACCGGGGCGGCCAAAATCATTCCAAGCAGTGCGCCAAGTGCTGCACGAGTATTTCTAGTGTCCGGTAAGTTACTCCATAGGCTCGTCATAGACTGCATCTTAGCCTAACCTGTGGTGAGATTCCATCGGGTAAACCCTAAAGCTCACCAAATCGGTAAGAGATTAAATTAAAGATTTCCGTTCTGAGAAGATTGTGAGATAATCGGGGCCAGTCGTAATGCGCGGCTATGGCATCCAATCAGTTATTAACGAATCCAGAAAAGCTATTTTAGAGTGGGACAATGCTCAAAATTGGCCAAAGAGTCCGTATTATCGATACGCGTCCCAAAGCCTGCTGTCAAGGCATGATCGGCACGATACGCAGCCTGGAAAGTAGTAGCTTTGGTTACTGCTTTATCGTCGAAACCAAACAGCATGCCTGTGCTGTGAAGTACTATGATATGCAGACAGCACACGATAATGGTTTTGAGAATGAGCGCACGGTTGTTGCGCTCACTCCTGATGAAGAGCTTGCATTAGGGCTGTCTACATCACCACCTGCGCCGCCTACAGCTAAGATTACAGCGTCATTACCACCACCCCCAGACCTTCCCGTTGCAACAACGGCTAAAGATAGTGTGGGGCTCTCGGAAGCAACCCTAGTGGTAAATTGTGCGCTCTGTTCAAATCATTTTCCTACTAGACCAGGAACATATCTGGCATATGGAGGGATGAACGATAGTATCATCCTTTATGCCTGTCCCAGTTGTATAGATTTCCATGGCGATGCTGCTATAATGGCCGATCTACAGGATCGTTGGCTGGCTGCTACTAGCACAACGGCAACCGCGATCCCAATAAAAGAATTTAATGAGTGACAAGTGATAAGAAGAGATCTATTCACTTGTCACTTAGCGATTCTTACAATTGTGTTTGGCCAGTGACGGTAAGCACATCGGAAGTAAAGGTCACACTGCTAGTAACCTTAGTGCCATTATTACCACTCTCGTCCGTGATAGTAACGGTGCCACGTTGATACTTGGCAACTGGGAAACGCGCCTCAATTTCTGGTAGTTCGATAGTGACGGTGGCGACTTTAGGCATACTTACTACACCATCACCAGCATTAGCATAATTGATACCATAGAACTCATAATTGAATAGATCAGGAGCAACAATCTTCATCGTAATATTTAGCTTGGTGCGACCTGGTATGCTAGTTGGTAGTGTAAAAGCATCAACTCCACCAGTTGCTTGTGCAAGTGAGTTGAAGTAGACATTACCGCGGGGAAAATGTTCTGTACAGATTGCCGATGAACCCCACCAAAAAGGATTATGCAGTGGGTCATAAGCTTTTTCGGGATATAGAGGATAGTTGATACGTAGATAGATAAACTTCTCCCACATTCCCGTATTATTACCCACTAGTGAATTGCTACGACCAAAGTTAAGCGTAAGCAGCGCTACTTGTTGTTTGCCATCAAGTGTTACCCAAGGAGCATTAATAATTGCTTGATGGGTGCCAAAGAAACTCGCCGACCAAAAATCACCACCTTGATTTAGATTATCCTTAATTGAGAAGAGTGGCGCAAAGCCGGCACCGCCTGGTATGCCAGTCTCATTAACAAAGCTTTCACCACCGCCTGTTGATGAAGATGGCTCAATGGTAAGCCGTAGCGGCGAACTAACATCGCCTTCTACAGCAACTCGCACTTCTACTCTACCAACTGTCACTGTTGATGGCACACGCACAGTGAGTGAATCTCCATTAACAGCAAGTGCGGATGTCTCTACACCATCAAAGCTGACACGATTCTCTTGTGGTTGACAAGCGAAGTTCTTGCCACTGATCTCGATGAGCGAACCAGTCGCAGCACGATTGCGATCGATCCTTTCTAGGATAGGCGCGCCTGGGCTAAGATCAAAGACAACACCATTGCTAGCCATCTTGTTGACCAGTACGCGTACTGTGACTTTACCAGCACAAGCGCGTGTCGCAGGCAACTGCACTAGCAGCTTCTTTGGTTTGACCTTAAGCACAGAGGCAAGTGCTCCGTTCTCATTCACCATTACTTGAACAGCAGCAGCTTCTCGTCCAAAATTGTTGCCTTTAATTTTTATTATAGGATTACTGCCATCTTGTACCAGTACGATCCCATTTATTAAGGGAGCGCTACTATCTGCTGAGACCAGCAGCGTAAAGGTAGTTAAAAGCAGAACTACAAATACCGGCAAAGCAATACGAGGTTTCATAGGCGATTCTCCGAAATTGGGGATCTGTTTCCAAATGGATGCCTGCCTCATGATGCACGTTGTATTGGGGCTATTGTTCTAGGCAAAATGGTGCAGAATCTAACCTAGGCTATTATCCCATAATTGCTCGCCATTGTACACGATTGTTTAAATCGAATTACAAGCTTGCTGAAAGATGGTGAAAAGTGGCATCGATCCAGATCGGTTTATGATCTGAGCAGTAACTATCACGCTCTACACGTGCCTTTAATACACGCAGCTTACGTGCATAGATCCAGTCTAATTGTGGTCGCCATAAGAGGTAATCAGCAGTGTAATGTCTGCCATAAAAGAAGGGGGAAGCAAACCCGGCACGACTCATAGCTAGATCAATACGTAAAGTATGATGACGACTAAAAGTATTAAAATCACCTCCGATAATTGTAGGTAGATGTGGATATGCATTGGCGGCGGCAATCACAGGAGAGAGCTGGCGTTGTCGTCGCTCAGCATTAATACGTGTATCTAGATGTACATTGTAGACACGTAATTGTTGGTCATCCAATGTTATGGTAGCCGCCATTGCTACACGATCACGAGTGTTAATAAGTAGTTCATTACGTGGTAGTGCCAGAGTCTCGATATCGGAGATTGGATACTTGCTCAAGATCGCTAGTCCATGCGTGCCACGCCGGGTAAAGCGCGCTGGCAAGTAGCTCATCACGCAGCCAAGTTGTAGAGCAAGCAGTTCCGCCTGATTCAATGATCCAACTGTTTCTGTCTCTTGTAACAGTATAATGTCACAGGCGGCTAAGTGTGGCGCGTCAAATTCATTAAGCACGCGCATCAATTTCTTACCACATTGCATATTCAAACTAGCGATTCTTATCTGCCTAGAGCGTCTGTTTGTTGCAATGTTCATGTCGATAAAACTCATCGATTCGATTCCTTAAACCCAATTCAAAGTCACCTTCGCAAACCGGCAACCTGAGCCGCTGCTGACCACAAGTAAATAGATCCTAACATAGCAACGATACTGCTGCCTATCGATTTAAATGAATGCGCCAAGCAGTACATAGATCTATGTACTACTTGGTAGTTGTACTCTCTAGTAATATCAAACCAACGTTACAGGTTTCTTACTAAAGAGATAATCTAACCAGAGATTGGAGAGTTTCTCTTGTACACTGTTAGCGCGTAATCGGGCATTTAGATTTATAAAGTCAACTTTATCGAGTTGTTGATCTTGATTAAAGCAGGAGAAGACAGGCTGTGCTTCTGCTCCTGTGATTGGATCTACATGTTTCTGTAAGCATTGTGCACAGACCTCTTTCATCATACATTGCATAGGTGAGTTGATACTACCGATAGCAACATGATCACCACGCAGTTGAGGGGCTAGCACGGTCTTGCGGGCATCCTTGACGGCTGCCATCATACGATCACTGCCAATCGCAATGATACGATCTACTGCACAGAGAGGCACAAGCTGTTCGCTTAACGCACCCTCGCCATATGCCTTAATTGCTTGCACAATATTGCCTCGGAAAGATCGATCTTGTGGGCGATGCGCTTCAATCAATTCACCAATATCAACACTCCAGATCACCTGATCGGTCACGGCTTCAATCTCTTCTCGCTTGAAGAGATCTTCACGTTTCTTGTAACCGGCGAAATAGATAACACGATTGGCACGTTCGCGTAGAGCCTTGGCAATAGAAAAGAGCACAGCATTACCAAGACCACCACCAGCAAGCAACACCGTTTCCTTACTGGGAATTTCCGTAGGACTACCGGTCGGTCCCATTACAATAATTGTCTGTCCAGGCTGCAAAGCCGCACATAAGCGGGAGCTAACACCCATCTCAAGCACGATCAAACTGAGCCAACCCTGCTCTGGATCAACCCAGGCGCCTGTTAAGGCAATACCTTCCATCATCAGGCGTGTGCCTTCGATGATTTCACAATCTACCTCGTAGTTTTGTAGTCGATAGAATTGTCCTGGTTGAAACTTCTTGGCGGCCAGTGGTGCACGTACAATGACCTCCACAATTGTCGGAGTGAGGCGATTTACTCGCACTACTACAGCCTTTAACTCATCATCAAGCCGACTTACCAGCGACTGGAAGGATAGATCACGCCGCGATTGATCTTTAGGATCTAGCAGAGTCAATTCATCAGCAAAAAGTCGGCAGATGTGGCGATAGCCATGTTTAGCAGAGGCCATCGCTTTTACCACATTGCCAGCATAAGCAGGATGATTATCACCGTAATAGGAAATAAGGTGACCCTGTTTCTGATAGGAAGTAAAGAAGGCTTCTTCATCACCACCTGCAGGCACAAGTGTAAAGTTACCTGATGAGGTCTGCTCTAGCTTAAAGCCAGCAAAGAACTCATTCCACTTGTCGAGCTTGAATGTGCCTGGATACTCCTTCTCATAAATTATATTTGGACTCGTGCCAGCCGCTACACAGACAGTACGCGCAGGTAATGTAATCTCCTCACCAGAAGCACGCCACTTACCATCCTCCTGTTGACGCATACGTTCGAATTTAAGTGCGCTAACAGCGCCATATTGATCAGGGATTGCCTCTAAGGGGCTGAGGTTTTCGATAAAAGCGATACCTTCCTCAAGTGCTTTGATCACTTCTTCATGATTGAGTCGGTAAGCAGGCGAGTCGAGTAGACTCTTACGATAGACAATCGAGACACCACCCCAAGCGCGTACTAACGAGATAAGATCGGGCTCTTCACCAGCGCGGCGAGCGCGTTCACGTTCAGCGCGTACAGCATGGCCATGCTGCAAGAATGTTTTAAGAATCTCACGCTCCTCAGCATCATAAATTGCCCAGATACGTTCCTCACTCAATGATTCAGCTAATTTTTCAAAACGTTCGAGAATCTTCTCGACCTGCACAGGATAGTAGGCAAGCATTTCCGTTGCAGTGTCGATGGCGGTAAGGCCACCACCAATGACAATGGCAGGCAATTGCACCTGTAGATTGGCAAGCGCGCTACGCTTATAAGCGCCCGTGAGTTGCAAAGCCATGAGAAAATCAGATGCTTTGCGAATACCACGAATCAGATTGTTTTTCATAGGTATGATCGTGGGTTTGCCGGCGCCAGTAGCAATTGCGATATGGTCAAAGCCCAGTTGCCAAGCGTCATCAATCGTGACTGTGCCACCAAAACGTACTCCACCATAGATACGTAGATTGGCTCTACGCATTAACGTAAGATAGATCACAGTAAGAAAGTTCTTGTCCCAACGTACCGTAATACCATATTCCGAGACACCTCCAAATCCCATCAGCACACGCTCATCAAGCTCACGGTAAAGCTGAGAGAAGTTACGTATAGGTTTGGGAGTATGTCCATTGCCAACCAACTCTTTTGGTAATGGCTCAATCTTCAGACCATCAATACCGACTACGCCAAAACCTTCATTGAGTAGATAGTGTGCAAGTGTATAACCAGCGGGGCCTAGTCCTACTACCAAAATATTCTTACCATTGTAGGGGAGCAGATAAGGTCTATGTACATTAAGTGGGTTCCAGCGAGTAAGTAGACTGTAGATTTCAAAACCATAGGGTAAATTAAGCACATCACTCAATATCCCAGTCTCAATTTGTGGGATATTGACCGGCTCCTGTTTCTGAAATATACAGCTCTTCATACAATCATTACAGATACGATGGCCGGTGCCGGGTGCCATTGGGTTATCGATCATCACAGTGGCAAGCGCAGCTAGTGAATTACCATCGCGCTTGAGCAAGTGCGCTTCCGAGATCTTTTCATCCAGCGGGCAGCCCTTTAAGGGAATGCCTAAAGGATTCTGTTGGTAATGGCCCTCCTTGTCAGTAAATCCCTTTGAGCAAGAGTCTTTATCACGCTCATGGCAATAAAGACAATAGTCCACTTCATTGTAGACCTGTTTAGAGGTATAACGTGGATCGGTCAATTTGAATCCATCACGACGACGTAGTTGCTCTGCAGGCCCATACATCATCTCTGGCAGTTCAGTTGCCTTAGGTCGGTTAAGCTTGACCAGTTGAGTATAATTGAGCGTCTCAGGATGGCGATAAGAGATCCAATCGCTCAGTTCGCGCTGATGCTCAGGCTGGTGATGGCGCACAAAAGACCAGGTTTCCAGTATTGTCAGTAGTTGTTTGATCAGCTCAAAGTCACAGCGTACCGGATCGGTTTGGCTCGCGACATTAGAGAGCAGCTTTGTCAATACTGGGGTATTACCGAGTTGTGCACGTAGCCCAGCAACACGTGAGCGTGCTGATAGATCAACTTCCATCTGCTTGGCAACACACTGTTCATACTCTCGCTCAAGTTCAAGCAGCGCTACCACCATCTTAGCGACACCGAATTCGCTATCGATCTCCCATTCTGTATCAGGAAAACAGGCGTGTTGTAATGCTGCGACCTGTGCCGTTAGCAGGGCAAAATCATATTCAGCAAGTTGAGCAACATTGTATTTCTTGAGGACACGGCGCTGGATAAAATTGCGCTTAAACTGAATGATGATCTTCTCTTGATCAGTTTTGGCATGTAGCATCTCTACCTCTGCCTCTATATGGAACATACGTGCAATAAACCGTTCCAGATATGGGGCCAGATAGACGATTAGGTTTGACTCTGCCTTGTCTGTAAAGCCTTCACCACCACTGGTCAAATAGGCTTGCCAGTTACGCCAGAGGACCGGATCAGCCGCCGCCACAGTTTCATAGAAGATCTCAGTAAGCGCACGTAAACGCTCTGGCTCATATAGATCAGAGTAGTTAAAACCATTAATGCCGAGAGCGAAGTTGTCTTCAGCGGCACTGTAGGAGTAATAGTCGGTTGATTCAATATTTTCCAAGACGTTCTTTATTTCCCTTGTCACTGTACTTCGTTATACCTCTTTCCCTTGTTCCATAATTCCCTAATATTCTTACACAGTTAAGCCCGTTGTGCCGAACAAAAAATTTTAGCACAGTGAAGATCCTTGTCACAACCTCGTGAGTACCCTATCAGTATTGACGCAAATGACGCAGTTTTTACATCTATCTGATGCGATCGCTTAAAAATGTTATTGGTTTATAAGGAGAGCATAGATGGTGAGGAATATCGTATGTTTGCTACTCTTTTTTGTCATCGTAAAAGTCTCCAATCCATCATATATTATCAAGGCACAAGCAGAAAAGGAGATTGAGATGGCAGAACATGAAGTAAAAGCGCGCGCAGCTCTGATTGCTTATATCAAGCATGTCGTGCTTGATCAGGACAATCCTGCCGGGGCAGCGATTCGGGGAGCAATTCTAGATTTTCGATCTTTACAAGATCGAGCAGAGGTGGAAAGGGAACTACTTGCACAAGCTGAAGCTTTTCCAAAGATTGTCAATAAGATTAATCAATCTGAGCCATGGCAATTTGCGCAAAGCAGAGATCCCGACAATCCTTGCTATTACTATTACGGGCGTATCTTTGGTTTAGCTGTCGAGATTGAATTTGAAGTAGATAGCGTGGAAGTAAAAAAAGTCTATATAGAGGTTGATTAACGCCATGTCTGCAAGATCCAATCGACTGCCATAGAGAGATCTTCGGCAATATAATCTGGTAATATAGACCAGCTATTACGCTGATATTCATATTCACCGCGTCCATAGCCAGTTAGTACCAATACTGCGTGTGCGCCTACACGCCGCGCCAATTGCATATCGGTATACTTGTCTCCTATCATAAACGAGCGTGTAAGATCGATATTATGCTCACGGGCAGCGCGCTCAAGCAGTCCTGGTTTAGGTTTACGACAATCACAATCAGTGCGATAAGGTGGTGCGCCCGCCGATGGATGATGTGGGCAGTAGTAGATCGCATCAAGATATGCGCCTGCTGTTGCCAATTCAGTACTGAGTTGTGTATGCACTTGCAGAATTAGTTCTTCAGTAAAATAGCCACGTGCTACACCTGCCTGATTGGTAATTAAGATCGCTTTTAAGCCAGCTTCATTAATCCGCCGAATTGCCTTGGCAGTGGTAGCAAAGAGATGAAAACGTGAGAGATGATTGACATAGCCAACCTCTTCACTAATTGTGCCATCACGATCGAGAAACACTGCGATATTACTCATGCAATTACAAATCTTCCCGCATCAAAGGCAGATATATACCAACCTCATGCTCAATTGCCGTTTCGTAGATCAGTTTGGCGATCGCGATATCTTCAATAGCAAGTCCTAAGGGAGTTATAAGAATACGCTCTTGCACAAGCTCTCGCCCTCTCTTGTGTTCGGCAATAATATCACCCAATTCTGCATATACGGCTGGCATACCACCAGGGAAATCTCCTTGAGTCTCGAAATGTTTTGCCTGTGGAATGTCATCAACAATAAATTTATCAACACTGTGCAATACCTCTGCTTCCCAAGCACAGCCACCCTCTATACCTATCCCCGTTGCTCCTGGTTTAAACCAAGAATTTTTCACAATCGGTTTATCTCCTGGTGTGCAGGTAATAATTATATCAGCGTCAGCGATACAATCCTGCTCTTGCTGGCATAGTAGCAATTCTCCAGCAAAGAACTTTGCTGTCTCTTCTTGAAATCTACGCATTGACGACTCAAAGATATCGATAAAACGTATTGCCTTAATAGTAGGTAAAGCCTCTATAATGGTGCGGGCATGGTAACGGCCTTGCAATCCACAACCAACAATGGCGAGAACTTCTGGAATTGGTTTAGTACAAACACGAGCAGCAATCGCGCTAACCAAAGCAGTGCGTATCGTGGTAATCCAGCGACAATCCATTACTGCCAGAGGAAGACCGGTTTGAGTATCATTAAGAATTAGTAGACCACTAATATTGGGCAGATTGTAATAATGATTGCCGGGAAAACCGGCTACCCATTTGATACCACAGATATTCATACGCTTTAAGTAAGCGGGCATGGCATGAATAAATGTGTTTTCGTAACTGGGATGTATACCTGGTTTAGGTGGCATCTCAATCGTCTTCCTGGCATGCTCAACGAGTGCGTTTTCGATCGCTTGTGTTAGTAGATCATTGGGAAGATCCAAGTTTTTTACATGCTCCTGTGACAGAAAGAGAATATCAACAGGTTTCATCGTTATCTCTCCTTAACATACTTTTCGCGCGTGTCAGTACCATATCGACACTAATGTTAGTCATACAGCGATGATCAATAGGACAATCGCGTAACATACAGGGTGCACATTCGACTTGGTAACGTATCATCTCAGCACGTGCCCCAAATGGGCGGATCATACGATCATCGGTGGGACCAAATATAGTTAACGTAGGCCGATCAAGCGCCGCTGCAATATAACTTGGACCAGTATCATTAGAGATCAAAAGATCGCAAATGCTCAACAGGGCGATACTCTCTGAAAGAGAAGTTTTGCCGGTAAGGATATGAGCCTGATTACGCATAGTCGCTGTTACTGCTAGGGTAATCTCCAGTTCTGCACCGGCGCCAATAAAGACTACTTGGTAGTCTGCTGCTAGCAATGCATCGGCCAGTGCGCCAAAACGCTCGACAGGCCAGCGTTTCGCACGGCTATTAGTAGCACCTGGATTGATTGCAATCAGCGGTCGGGTTAAATCAATTCCCAACTCAGTCAATTTTTTCCCTATCGCCTGCTGACGTGTAGCACGTACCGGTAGTTGATAATCAAGTAGTTTAAAGTCTACCTGACTATGACCGGTCAACTGTTCCTCCAGTTGTGCAACAATATGCAAATAGTAATAGATTTGATGCAAAGCACGGATCTCTGATGTAAGTCTCAGCGAATGGCTAAGCAGTATACCGCGATGTTCAGTGGGAAAGCCTATGCGTAAGCGTGCACGTGCACCAAAAGCAAGCACCGCAGCCTCAAAAGCGTTTTGAAATAGTACTGCTAGATCAAAACGGCGTGCGCGTAATTCACGCATCATACTCCATAGACCCTTCTGCTCTCGTTCGTAGACAATGATCTCATCGATGAAGTCAGCATCTTCAAACAATCCACTTACCCAAGGCTTGACCAACAATGAGAGTTTTGCTTGTGGAAAGATACGCCGTAACTCCCGCAGTGCGGGTAGTGTGATAACACAATCGCCTACCCAATTTGTGCCCCTTACCAATACACGTTCTATCATACCATTAACACTCGTCAGCAAGCATCTTGCCCAGACCAGTTGTGATATCCAATTCTGGCCGCCATCCTAGTGTCTGCGCAATTGCGCTAATATCAGTAATGTAATGTATCTGCTCAGGCACTGGTTCGTCAGTAAGAATCACTTCTGCAGAACGACCTATCAGCTTGGCAAGTAACTGGGTCAATTCATAGAGTGTAATGGCTTGGCCCGCTCCACCACCAATATTGTAACAATCTTGTCGGCGCGAGCTAGCAATAAAAAGCTCACAAGCACGCGCTAGATCATCGACATGCAATAGATCACGCACCTGTGTGCCTCGCATCTTGAGCCGCAATGGCTCACCAGTGCGAATTGCACGTGCAAAATAGGAGACAAACCCACCTGGGTTACCAGTGCTGGCAGATGCATAAACCGTAGCAAGACGAAAAATCGCTGCACGTGCTCCGGCACGCTTAGCATAAAACTGTAGATACTTCTCACCGATCAGCTTAGACCATTCATAAGCGCCTTGGCCACAGTATTCGGTGCTGCAATGCTCTGGCACTTGTTGATATTGATCTATATGGCTGCCATAAACATCCTTGGTTGAACAGTAAATAAAAGTCTGTCCTGCACGTAACTGTTCAAGCAGATTGACTGTGCCTGCGACATTAACTCGAAAATTCTCTGCCGCTGCCTGAGGGCGTTTATCGACTAGTGCAGCCATATGGATGACGACATCATAGTCGGCAATCTGGCGCGCATCTACAGGGTTACAAATATCAGATCCAGTACGACGCGAGAAGTCATCAGCGCTAAAATAGCGGCGTATATGGGTACCTAAATAGCCACTGCCACCAGTTACAATGATTCTTTGCAAGTTTTTCTTCATAATGAAAAAGCGATGCGGGAGCGAATCTTTAATCCGCTCCCGCATTCAAAACTACTGTTATGATGATGCGGTTAACCTTTCTTTACAGGAATGTCAACGATCGTATCACCTTCGTAGGTATAACGTGCTTGGCCACCTACTTTATGAATCTTGGTGTCAACCACTTTTAGTTTACCATTGGCTTGCTGCTTCATCCAAAAATCTAGATCATAGACTGTGCCTGTCTTGGGATCTTTGAAATCGGTGCAGGCAAAATAGGTATCGGTCTCACCAGTTTTCTTCGCTTTAATTATACTTACTTTGTCATCATGAACCTTAACAAATTCCAGTTTTAAACTTGCCGGGGGCTTGGCAACGGTGTCTTTAACTGGGAAGAGATTAGTATTAACCTTGAGTACTCCATCAATATGTTCACGGATCGCGGTACGTATCTCTTCTGCGCTTAATTCGCGTGGTGGAGCGGGCTTGCCAGGATGCTCTTTGGCTTTGCCAGGATGTTCCTGAGTTTTGCCAGGGTGCTCTTTAGTTTTGCCAGGATGCTCTTGAGCTAGCGACGCTGTACGGGTTAAACCAAGCGTCAATGTGCAGCAGAGCACTAAACCGATTACTAGTGCCTTATGCTTCATTAATTTCCTCCTCAGAATTCATTCTTAATCTGTATTGATTCCGATTAGTCAAGAAATGCTGAGTGCGAATATTACCTCAGCTAATTCAGATCGTCTACACGAGAATACGAAAAGACTTCGATTTTTGGATTGCATAGATAGACAATGTCTATGCTTCTTACTGAAAATATGAATGGACCGATGTCTAATTGTAT
>JBFLVQ010000108.1:0-18077 GCA_040758525.1 Acidobacteriota bacterium | reverse complement strand
TGCCATTGATCTCTATGCACAAACCTCAATTGCGACTGCTCGTTTACCTTGTTAGTACTAGAATTGGCAGCTCGTGTACGCCAGCTAGGAGACTGCAGCAATAAGAAAGCGGCGGACGTTTAGATGATCAATTTCCAATTCTGTACCTCCTTTACTAACAAGATCTGCTAACGCACGGCCTATACCAATAGCAAACTTAAAGGCATGACCACTACAACCGGTGGCGAAAGCAATATGTGGTCTGCCGGGCACCCGATCGACAATAAAATCCTCATCAGGAGTGTTAGTGTATAAACAGGTAGCGGGTGCAAATGCCTCACCAGCAGCATCTGGTAGATGATGTTCTAGATATGAACGCAACCTTTCAGTAACTTCGTCACGTGGTTGTAGACGATAGTTATTGATATCAATATAAAGCCCACTATGATGGAAGCCTACCTTCAGGCCCAATGTATCTAAGATAGGAAAACCATAGGCAATATTTTCGCGGTAATGGATCCAGATCTTGAAACGATCTGGAGTGAAATGTTCCTTATTGGCACGTGGCCGAAAGTAGACAGTCTGTTCTTGTGAAACACGTAATGGTAATTGTAGTCCTAGGTCTGATAGTACCTGTTTTGACCAGGGGCCGGCAGCAATCACTAGTCGTGCTGCACGGTAGCGTCCTTTATCTGTCTCGACTTCAACCTCATCATCATAAGGAATAAGGCGAGTAACAGCTTCTTGATCCTGTATCTGGGCGCCATGAGCAGATGCGCGCATCGTCAACAATTGCACACAGCGTGTAGGGCCAAGCATACCGGTGTCTGGTGAATAGACAGCAATGGTATCCTCAGTTACTCGCCATTGTGGGAAACGACGCATCAATTCTGCAGCATCAAACTGTTCCCAGCGACTATTGATAGTCTCAAGTGTATTGGCCACAGCGCGCACATCTGCCCGACCAGCCTCACCATCGCCAATATCGATACCGCCAATCTCGCGTAGCAATATTTCACCTGTCTCTTGTTCCAATTCATGCCATAGTGCTTTGCATTGAATTGCTAAACGTGCATAAACAAGATTGGGATAAGCAAAACGGAAGATACGCGATTCGCCATGTGTGCTGCCACGGTTATGAGCGATCTCAAACTGCTCTAACAACAACACACGTTGGCCATCACGCGCTAAATGATAAGCAGCAGCACTGCCCATTGCGCCTGCCCCCAACACGATCGTATCAAATCGTTCTATCGTCATAATTGATCTAGCACTCTACCAGTTTATCGTTTTCCAAAGCTCTTTTAGATGCCTGCGGCTAACCGTTACTTGCAATCCTCCAGTAAGTGTGAGGCGAGCCGAATGTTTATCATAAGCAGTAACTTCACGCACATGATCTATGTTGACTATCACTTGTCGATGTATACGAAGAAAGCACTGGGGATCAAGCAGATTCTCCAGCTCAGTAAAAGTTGTATACTTGGTCCAAAACTCGCCCTCAGCCGTAGTAGCATAGACCAGTCCACCATTCAATCTCAATGAAGTGATCTGATCAAGCGGTAAGACAAGAATACTATTGCGTGAACGCACAGGCAAGCGTTGTAGATAAGTTGTAGGTTGCCAATTGACATTTTTTAACAGGGTGTTTAGTTGCTTGTTAATAGTACCATGCGAGGTGAGGCGTTCCCGCACTCGTGTTAAAGCTTGTTCCAAGCGCAGACGCGAAATAGGTTTGAGTAGATAATCGATAGCATTCACCTCAAATGCATCAACCGCGTATTGTTCATAAGCAGTAACAAAGATTACTAAGGGCATTTTCTCAAGTTGTACTAACCGTAACACACCAAAACCATCAATATCAGGCATCTGTACATCAAGAAAGACTAGCTCAGGCAATAGTGATTCTACTTTTTGTACAGCTTGTACACCATTTTCCGCTTCGGCAAGAATTTCTATGTCAGGCCGGGTAGAAAGTAGATCTCGCAATCGCTGGCGTGCCAGTGGTTCATCATCAACAATAAGTGTGCGAATCGCCGTAGACATTATTTATCTATTAATATGCTTTAACAAAATTTTGAGTTCCTTGCTCCATTAATGGAATAGAGAATGACACGGTAGTACCTTGTCCTGTAGAACTATCAATATGTAACCCGGCTCGTTCTCCGTATAAACCGAGTAGGCGTTGATTGACATTGCCTAATCCTACGCCACGCGAGAACAGATGTGGCAATACCGATGGCGCAATACCTGCCCCTGTATCTGAAACTATAATATTTAAACAATCATTCTTAATTGCTGCAGAGAGTGTGATAATACCACAGTTGTTTGTATATCCTATACCATGCTTGATAGCATTCTCTATCAATGGCTGTATACTGAGAGCAGGAATCTTGATTGATAGAGAGTCTGGCATAATTGCTTGCTTGAACTGTAGTTTATTACCAAATCGGATCTGTTCGACTTTTAAATAGACCTCTACCCAATGAAGCTCTTCGCCTAAAGTGACCAATTCTGGTCCCGATTTAAAAGCTTGACGAAACAGATCGGCAAGATCTGTTAAGAGGTCTTCGGCTTCACGAGGATTACGATTAATCAGCGCAGCAACAGAATTGAGTGCATTGAAGAAGAAATGTGGGTTGATCTGAGCGCGTAAGGCTTTTAGTTCTGCTTGTGCAACAAGCTTGCGCAACTCTTCTTCAGCAAGGGCATGTTTACGTCTTACTTCATGTAGACGTAAATTATCTACTGTGTGATTAAGTTGTGTTGCTACTGTACGTAGAATACTCAACTCTTCACTCAAATAGCTCTGACCATAAGCACGTGGCCCAATCAGGAATAGTCCCAATAATTCATTACCAGCACGAATGGCAAGTAATAGATCTACACGTTGGCGAGCTAATCTGTCCTCTAAAACTACCTCATCAAGCTCCTGAGATAATAGAATATCGGTTTGGCGTTCATTAAAAATAGGTTTGAGTTCTACCACTAAGTTATCTGATGATGCAACAAATCGTACCGTTTCAGCAGCAAGCGTCTTCTTTAGTAGTTCTGTAGCAGTAGTGAGTAGCGTATCTTCATCAGTGACAGCATGTAACTGATCATTGAACTCGTCAAGTAGACGCACATAGTCACGGCGCTTAAAAAGATGTCTATCAACCAGGCGGTAGATACTATCACGTAATGGTGGATAGAAGAGAAAAAAGGCCAACCAGACACAGGTAAAGAGAATCGAACGCAACATTGGATTGGAGATACGAAAGAGCGTCCAGAGCAGTTGTGCTTCAACAAGCCGTGTATAAACAAGCGCAAGAATAAACACCATTAATAAAGCTACGCCGCGTTTCAATACCATATCCATAAACGTAGCTTTGTAGAAACGCCAGGCGGCAAGAAGACCAAATGGTATAGGAGTCAGCGCTATGATCAACCAGAAAGGTTGCTGTTGCCAGGTTGTTAGTGCTATTGCGCTATCTATCCCAATGGCTTGAGCAATAAATAATGACCAATTTAGCCCATTCCAAACCAAAGCCGTTAACGAAACAAGCAACGAGGCAGATATTCCACCTCTTTGCCGCTTTACTCTGAAGATATCTCGTAATATCAATGTTGAAAGAAAGCCAAAAATAACTACGCCAACAAAGAAGCCAAAGAAGATTGCCAGAGCCTGTATATCTAAACTCTCGACCTCTGGCTGATTCTGCGGACTATGCAAACGCGCTTCAGCAATGCTAGCGAATCTAGTACCAGGAATAAGCTCCTTGACACGGTGCCAATGGGCTTGAGCATTCTCCGGATCGTTAATTTTATTGTAGGTGTCCCCTAGCATCATATGTATACGGGCACGATGGGTCTCTTTCTCAGGTAATTGTTCTAGTAGAGAGAGCACATGACTAAAATCTTCAATGGCAAGCGAATCTCGCCCTACAAATGAGGGTGTATAGAAACTCATATAACCGCGTAGTTCACGCACCTCCGTTGAATCCGGTTCGAGCTTTACCGCACGGTCTAAGTCGTAGCAAGCTTGTTGTGATATAGAGGCGACCTTCTCTTCAGGAATTAATCCAAAGCCGATCTTGAGTCCTAGCAATGAGCCACGATAGGCTAGCGCAATAGCATTATTGGAATCCCGCTCCAACACTAAGTTAAAGATTTTCTCTGCTTCGATAATCGCCTGTTGATCCCGCTCCAGTGCTAACACATAGTAAGCACGTCCAAGTTGGATCTGTAGTGTGGGATTATCTGGTTCTGCATCAAACTTACGCTGCAAACTTTTGACCTGCTCACGTAATAGATTGCGCGCCTGTTCTAATGCTAAGAATGGATTATTATCTACAATCTCACTATGAGCCAGCGCCTGATCGCTTGCTACCAGTAAACCAAGACAGAGAAGAGAGAGTACTATATTTTGCAGTTTCATATAGTGTTTAACCATTCATTAATATCGCCAGGTTATTGCACTTCAACTTTGTAATCAGTGGCAGTTAAAATCATTGTGGTATTTAATGCCCTTGACTTAGCCCAGTTAGGCTCTTTAGGCTGCCACTGCAACTGAATTGAATTGTCCCGTTTCACCATAGATACGTCACCAGTAGAAACTTTGTTGCGACCGTTTTGATCTATCTGAAATGCCACTTTTGTAGGAGCGCCGGCATATAGGTCTAGTACTGGTGTGAACTTCATACGCAGTGTTTTATTACGGCTTATCAAGATAATGGAGCTTAATGCAAAGCCTTGTTTAGTTTGATGCACTTTCAAACTCAACTTAGTATCAGAAGGTTGTGCAAGACCAATCTCATCTATACTAAGCTCTTCACCAGACTTCTCAGTAAGACGTAACTGCCGTGTGCGCCCACGATCATCAACCAATGTCCATTGTGCACCAATATTCAATTCTTTAGGAGACTCAGTGACACGCCAGCTTTGTTGGCCGCGCAGCATTGTTGCTATTCCTATGCCTTCTGCATAAACGCCACGATAGGCAACAAAATAGGGTGGTGCGCTGATCTCTGGCCAAGCATCAGCAACAAGTTTACGCTTGCCAATCTGGACCATGGTGCCTTCACCAGCGGCTGTCCCTAAATCTCGATAGATTAATATCCAGCCTGGTCCATTTGTTTGCGGTGTGAGCCCTGCACCGCGCTCAGAAGCGGGTGCAGCAAATGTGAAATGCCAGAGAATTGCTTGCCCATGCTCGTCTGTGAAACTGAATTCATGAGCTGGGGACTGACCAAATTTATTAGTGGTGCGATATTCAATCTTTGCCAAACGTGCTTCCACACCTATACTGGTTAAAGCTTTAACTTTAGCTTCGGTATTACAATAGTTAATACGCCGACCGCTACCCTTCTCAGTAAGTATGACACTAAGCAGAGATGCTTTATTATCGCTAATCGAGGCTTCGATCTGTTGATATTGTGGATCATCGTCTAACCATTGTAGAAAGTATTGTGGCAAGTATTCATAATCAATAAGTAATGGCACAAAAGGAAAAGCAACCTGTTCCTTGTTATGCTGATTTGAGGCGATTGGTAGTAGGTTAGACGTTTGTGATTGAACACGTATATATAACAGGCTACTAACCAGTACAACGCAGACTAGACACCTGACAATGATTGATCGATTATTAGTGAGCATAGTTATCTCCTTCCTTCTGTTGAGAGACTCTCTGTAAGAAATTGCAGTACTTTGGGCCAGGAATTGGCTTGTGCCTGTGCATTACCCTCTGGTGTACCTCCCAACACTAACTTACCACCGCTAGCTAAGCGCATAGTAGGAGCATACCAACGGCCTATCACATGGCCAGCATTCTCATAACAGAGGTGTTGATAGCGGAAGCGATGTTGGTATTGGCGTAACCGTGCTATTATCATCTCTGCCATTAATGTCGATGGCCAAAGTTGATCATCCTTACCAGAGAGCAATAGCACTGGACCATTGATCTTTTCTACTGCGATAGTAGCCTTCTCGACTGCCGCTTTATCTTTTAATCCTTCAAGATATATTGGCCCAATGGTGATCGATTTACTGAAATCCTGTTTCATAAAATCTTCAGTTACTTGTGGTACAACATAAGGGATAGGCTGATTCTGATAAGTCCATGATGAGCCTGTGCCTGGTCCCATATCGCCTATTCCCTGCCACACAACATTGCTAGGAACATAGGCCACCACAGCTTTTAATTCAGGAAATAAAGAGGCTAACAAGAGTGCTAACTCGCCACCTTTTGAACCGCCAAATACTGCGAGCTTAGAACGATCCACACTCTTGTGGGTAGCAAGCCAATCAAGACCTTTTTTTAAGTACTCAATAGGAATCTGATCCAGTGTTTGGGATAATCCTTCTGCACCAAAATAGGCGAGTGCTAAGGTGGCATAGCCATGTGAGGCAAGCAGAGCAGCATCCTGTTCAGAGGCTGCTAGACCACCTTCAGAACCGCCTAATACCAGAATGCCAGGGCGAGGGCCAGGTTGTGCGGGCTGAAAGAATCGTCCCACTAGCCCATTATCTTTGACCTCTTGTATCTTTACTTCAGACGCCATGAACTGTCTTGTAAGCACTGTTGAAGCGAGTGTTTGGTTATTTATTAAAACTTCAACTGTTATTAATCGTGGCTCATTGAGCGGTTTGGTAGTTGCGTTACTATCTTGCTCTGATAACAGATCCATTGACCAGAATAGGCCCATTGCATCAATGCCAAGGTAACTTCCTTGTTTGGGAGATTGTTTGCTTAGATCAACTTCACCGGCCTGGTTAGCAATAAAATCTGCTTGCGATTGCCATTTACGTCCACGCCTATCAAGCATTGTTGCCCTGACTGTGATCACTTGTTGAGGTATAAGTTTAGTGACACGAATACTGACAATTTCATCAACTAAAGCCGTCTCAGGTGTTGCCTGAATGAGCGGCACAGACTGTCTTGGTGATGCTGTATTTTGTGATACCAGCGTCCATTGTTGTGCTTGGCCGACAACATTAAACACCAGTATAATAAGAATATTTAACCAGAATAAGAGTGCGAATTTGCGCATAAATTTATCTCCAGGAAGTAGAGTTTAAAAAGTAAGTCGCATACCGATCTCAAGCCGACGCGCTGGTCTAGCTCTATTTGCGCGTGCAAAGAAAGGTGCTGTCAGCACACCATCAACATCAAATAGATTTGTGCGATTGAGTAGGTTATTGGCTTGCACATTCAACATTAGCTGATAACGCTGTTCATTGGTCTGTTTTTTATTACCAAAATTGAAAGTACGGCTGAGATTAAAATCTAATGTTGCATTGAATGGATTTGTACCTAGATTACGTGGTAGTGTACCATTGATAGCCGTGGGATCAAGCATGCCAAATGGTGTTGCTACTGCTTCTGAATTGCCATTGTTAGTTAGACTTGGACGATCATTGAAATTGCCATCACCATTATTATCCCGTCCAGTAGTGATATTGAATGGATTGCCAGAAGCGATATTAAGCTCTGCAGATACTCGCAATTTCATTGGTAGATTGAGTAAGCCAACAAGAAAGAAGCGATGGCGTGCTTGCCAGATAGGACGTGCTAGTTCACCACGTCGATCATAACTAGATTGCGGTAGCAAGAATGGATAATCTGCATCGGTATGAAAATCGAACCATAGATAACCAGAGAAGATATTAAAGAGGCGACGAGTCGCTTGATTAATGCCAATAAACAGAACCCGTCCATTAAGACTGCCATTAGATTCAAATTGTAGTATGTTCTGTTGCACGCCTAATGGACGAGGTGCAGTCTCTGGATCATCAGTTGAGCCTACCAAGGGCGCATTAATATTACGTGAATGTAGCAGTCCCCAACCACGCGATATATAGTAACTGACATCAAGCTTCCAGCCATGCGGAAGCTGTCTCTCAAAGCCTAATTGTGTTTGCAGTGAAGTCGGTGGGCGTAAATTAGGATTCTTGCGCCGTATCGTAGGAATCACATCTGCTACTATACCACTTTGAAATGGATCGGGAAATGATGGTGTATCAATAATAAATTGTTGCATTCGTATACCATCCAGACGTAGTGTCTCTAATGCTAATGGTAGCGTGATTCGATCAAAGAAAAGACCAACACGTGCACGCAGTACCCATTGTCGTTTTTTATCTGGTGAGTAGCCTATTCCTATGCGTGGTCCAAAGCTGGCCATAGTTGTAGGATTGGTTTGTGCTTCATAGCGCAGTCCTAGACTTAATAAAG
Source organism: Acidobacteriota bacterium (assembly GCA_040758525.1). Lineage (GTDB taxonomy): Bacteria > Acidobacteriota > Blastocatellia > Chloracidobacteriales > JADJPF01 > JBFLVQ01. Next base: position 9,886 of record JBFLVQ010000108.1, on the reverse strand, counting down.
AGTTATATCGCCAGTGCCATTCATCTTGAATAAAACCGGCCAGTGTCCATTGTTGATCAGAGACCAATGGATTGCCACGGTTGAGCAAAAACTGTGTAGGCTTACCGCCTGGTAGTTGTAATAATGTGCGACGATACTGTTCTAAACCAGAGATATTTATTAACATTGGTGCGCCGTTTCTACCGACCAGAGCCATTCCATTAGTGTCGAGTTGTGGAGCTGACAGGCCGCCAAAGTAGAAAGTACCATTGAAGTTTTCTGCGCGCTGATCAGTGACATTACGGCCAAGAACCTGTGCGCCAAGTTTTACAGTGTGACTACCAGCTACTAATGAATAGTTGTCGGTCAACTCTAGTCGCCATTCTTGTTGGCGAAGCGATTGCAAACGAGCACCGCCATCAGAGAATGCTCCTGCTACGATAATCGCCACATCATTAGATTGAGCACGCTGGTTAATACGATTGAAAGTCAATCCTACACGTAGCTCATTGAGGCTAGCTTTGCCCACTACTGCCGTCTCTGAAAAGCGTAAAGTGTGAGTGACACTACGACTGTTGTTGGCACGATTCTGTAGATCAAAACCACCCACGCCGAGATTGTTAGCCTGCTCTTGATTAAAGTCATAACGGAAGATGAATGTATGATCTTGATTGATTTGCCAATCTGTACGTAAAGAACCGAGCCGTAATAATTTTGGTGTCTCAATGTTGGTAGTAAAGTCTCTTGATTGCAGATTGTTATCGAGCACAATTGCATTTATCGTAGTTGTCTCCTGGATATTACGGGTTTCATAGTCAAATAGAAATCCCATACGCTTACGCACAACTGGTCCACCAAATTGCAGACCATAGCGACGTGTTTTAACTGGTAAGCGCTGAGGCGCAAAAGCATCACGCGCATTCAATGCAGAGTTATTAAAGTTGAAAAAAGCTGTGCCATGAAGTGAACCGGCCCCTGGCTTTGTGTAAATATCTATACGCCCACCGCGATAGGGTGGCTTATCATACTCAGCGGAAAAGATATTGTTATTAATACGAATTTCACGTATAGCAGATTTAGGAGGCAAGCGTCCTTCATTAGAAAAGCCATCTACCGTGACATCTGCCTCTCCTATTCCACTACCTGATGAAGTAGCAAGCAATTGTAATAAGTCGGTAAGTTGATCAGGATCATCAGGCAGATTTTTTAGCGTCTGCTCAGTCAATACTAGCGCGCCGGCTGCACGTGCTGGATCAAGCGTGACTGATGATTGATTATCTTCAACTGTGACAGTTTCTTGAATTGTTGGATAGAGCGTTATTGCTAAATGAGATATTGGATCGGCATTAGTAAAGGTTAAAGTTTCTTGATAAGCAGCAAAATTTTCTGCTTCAACCTTCAGGGTATAATCTCCTGCAATTAAGTTCGAGAACTTAAACGATCCTCGCTCATTGCTGACGGTTGTTTGGGTAGAGTTATTAACATCTGTTAAGGTAACTTTTGCGCTCGCAATAACACTGCCATGTTGATCTTTTACTTCACCCTGTAGAGTAGTAGAGCGCGATTGAGCCAGTGTACTGGTGCAGTTTGTGATAACGGCAAACAATACCAGTGTTATTGAAAAAAGAGAGCTAGACATGCTTTTCCTCCGGCATTGAGCTTGATTGCCAGAGTAAGTTAATAACAGTAGTTACTTCATTCTCTTTCTTGGGGGAGGGTGATTTTTTCTACGGAGTGGTTACTAATAGACCTTTGAGCGGTTACTAATAAATGCAGAGACCGGCAGGAAAAAGGGCTTTCCTGCCGGTCTCTAGGTTCTCTCTAGTTAGTAGTTATTATCTGGATGGTTGATTGACCAACTCCTGATAAGTTTTACGCCATTTCCAGGCTGAAAGACCCAAGCAGACAGTGGCTAGGACGATCCCAGCAGACAGACCTTTTATCACAGCATTGATTGAATGGTAGTAGAGTACTGAATCGGCAAAGGCAAGTGGATTAACGAGCATAGCAAAGCTCTCCTTACCCATAATTGCGCCCGTGATTCCAGTAATGACAAAGAATAATATCCAGAATATCATGGCAACCTGATTGAAACGGAAACGGTGTAGGGCAAGGTACTGCATAAAACCAGACATTGCTGCCATTGTGATCAGGAACGATAATGCCACTACTAAGAGCGAGCCATAACCAAAATGTATGGGATGTGTTGTTGAATAATACTCATATTCAAATTCAGTCAGTTCACGTGTTGAAAGGCTCCAGGAAAAGGCGGCAAACCCAACTAGCGATAGACCTACTGCCATACGATAGGTCAATCTGTTGTTACGAATCTCTGCACGTTGTGTTACTGCATTAGCATCGCGTTCCGCACTCCACCATTCACGTAGACGATCACGGCTGATCGCCAGACTATTTGATAATATAGTGAGAGCAACCCAGTTGATGGCAAGGAAGAAGATCACCAGTTCAACAGCATTACGGTAGGAGATATATGATGAAAGGAAGTAGCCACGCCAACAGAGTCCCACTAACAGTGTTTCTAATGAGGCAAAGAAGTACCAGATCATTTTAGGCGATAGTGGTATTAGCTGTAAGCTCTTAAAAGAGCGTACGGCACCAGCAAATGCCCAACCACCAACAAACATCATAAGCAAGAGTAAGATTATTACTATCGGCATTTTTATACCGAAGAGAAAACCGCTATTGTAACGAGTAATCATATCTGGGTAGGCAAAGGCGGTAACACCTGCTAAACCGCTTACACTAATACCTAATAGATTACGCCAAGCCGAGGAGCCTGAACCATTCACAGTTAAGGCAGATAAGAAGAGCCCCAGCGCTTGCCAACAGATGCCGCCAATAAAAAGCAGAGCATAAGTGTTGAGCATTTCGATTGCTGAGAAATTAGCAATCAATCCAGTAAAGAAGCTAAAAGGGAAGATGACTGCAGCAATCAGATAACAGGTTGCTGTACTACCAAAGAGCTTGCCAATCGCCATACTACGTGGGGAGAGCAGGGTCATCTGCTGGAAGATCAGGGTGCCACGTAGACGTTCCTGTACTACTGACATTGCTGCTGCTCCTGTGCCTATCACATGTAGCAAGATAAACTGGGCGGCAGTGAGTATTACAAAGGAGACAATGCCAAACTGTTGTACACGCTCATGGTGCTGCCAGTAGTAGGATGAGTATAGAAAGTCCAGACTAAACCAGAGTAAGATTAGACCAATAAGAATAAGAGAGATAGTAGTACCTAAGAGAAATATCGCGCGGCGTTGAGGTAATTGAATCCGCACATTGCGTAGAAATTCTGGATTGATTTTCATTTTAACCTCGCAATCGGTTTATCCTAGGTTAAGAGACCTGATGACTACTGACCGCCATAAAAACATCCTCTACGGTGTATTGGCGTTCGTAGAAGGAGACAATACCAGGATGGACCATTACTAGTTCACGATGTAGGCACGCTAGTTCTGCGCGTGTCCCTAGAAAAGTGAAATCGATGTTGTAGTTTGTCAGTGTGAGACCTTGTGCTTGTGGTAGTTTATGCAGTACTGCCGCAAGGTTATCAAGTGCTACGACATCTTCAAGCATGGCGATACGCACGGGAATGCCCTGCGAGAGCCGCTCGATCATCTTATCGATACGGCCTGAATAGAGCATACGACCTTGTTCCATAATTGCTACTGAAGTGCAGAAATCTTCTAGCTCGCTAAGAATATGTGAACTGACAATAAGTGTCTGCCCCATTGAACCAAGCATCTTGATCAATTCACATAGTTCACGTCGTGCAATTGGATCTAATCCAGCGGCAGGTTCATCAAGCAATAACACTTTAGGTTGTGCCAGCAGCGTCTTAGCAATAACCAGGCGCTGACGCATACCTCTTGAGAGCGCGCCAATAAGCGCTTTGCGCTTTGGTACTAGCCCAGTAAGATCTAGTACCTTGTCGATACGTGGCGGGATCATTCGTTCATCAAGTAGTTGTGCATGTGCGAAGTAATCTAGGAATTGCCATACAGTGAGATCATCATATAGGCCAAAGGTGTCTGGCATATAACCAACGAAAGCATGTAGTCGTTTGGGGTTACCGCCTACATCTTCACCAGCAATCTCTATACGCCCACTGGTAGGCGGTAATAATCCGGCGAGCATCTTAAGTAGCGTAGTCTTACCTGCGCCATTGGGGCCGATCAAGCCACAAATTTCGCCATTAGCAATAAAAAGATCAACATTACGTACTGCTGCAACCGTTTCGTAATATTTTGTCAGTGCAAATGTAGCAATCATATTTTGTCAATTAAAATCATAGTAATTGGCAGCAATAAAAGCAAATTGAAAACTGCTCTGCCGACAACTTTTAGGACGTATCAAGATTGAAAAAAGTTCCCCAATTAGCAGAATTTGGCTTCTTCCCAAGAAGAAATCACCGATGATATAATTGACTTTACCTGTTGGAAGCTGCGAGGAGGAAATTATGCGTGTACGGCCCATTGCCCTGCTTGTCGCGCTGCTCGCAATATTATGTCCGATATTCCAAGTTACGGCTTGGGCAATGCAGGTAGCAAATGTAGAGACCAAACCAGCAGTTCAACAGACTGACCTTTCCGACTGGCTGCTTGTTAATACTGCTCATTTTTCCATACTTAGTAATACCGATCCTGAGCGCGCCAAATTGATTGCTTATAAATTAGAGCAGTTTCGCGAAGTCCTTAATCGGCTTGCTCCTCAATTGGTAGCTGCCACCCCCTCTCCTACTCGTGTGCAGGTCTTTCGTGATGGTCGCACTTATAATGAAACCACAGGGCTTATCAATCTGCCTACGGCGATTGCGGGCTATTTCCAGCCTGGCCGCGATCTTATCGTTATCAATGATCTTTTTAATATCAGCGATAATATCTCCTACCATGAATATACACACCTGCTTACTCGTATTGACGATAACAAGTATCCGCTCTGGTTTGTAGAAGGGGTTGCTCTCTTTTATGAGACCTTCGAGATTATTGGGCCAACTGTACGAATTGGCGAAGTGACCACAGCACGTCTCAACTCGCTACGTATGACACCGTTCGTGCCATTACGTAAACTTTTTGCTTTTAAGGGTTATACTGAGGTTCTCCAGGAGACCTCACTAGATATGTTCTATGCTGAATCTTGGCTGCTAACCCATTATCTGCTAACTAGTGTAGAAGGGAAGCGGCGTGCACAGTTTATCGAATTTCTTCAACAATTGCGTGCCGAGCGGCCACCTGAGGCAGCTTTCCGAGCCGCTTTTCAAACTGACTTTCAGACAATGGAAGAGGAGTTGAAGCGCTATTTAGAGAAAGGTAAATTCCCGGTCTATGTCTTTCAATCTGATGCTGCCAAGATTGAGAGCGATGTAGATGTGATCTCCCTGACAGAACTGGAGAAGAGTGAGAAACTGGCAGATGCACAAGCAGCAACATCAGGGTCGCCAACTTTGAATTTGACACTCTCGCGTACCAATGAGGCGCCACGTGCGGCGATATTAGCTGGATTAGCAACCATAGGTGACAAGCTAATGCCTAGTAATCGACCTGTTCATTTCTCCCCTAGTGATCCAGGTTTGGCTAAACGAGCAAAAGAGGCGGTTGAACAGTTCAATCAGGGCAATGAGCTTAGCGAAGCAGGACGCATTGATGAGGCGCTCGCCAAATATGAACAGGCGCTACGGCTTGATCCAGATTTCGCGCCTGCCTATATGCATATTGGTAATATCTATGCACAACGGAAATCTTTTGAACTAGCGCGGCTGGCTTATGAAAAAGCACGCGCAGTAGCGCCCAACTATGCTGGTACATATCTCAACTTTGCAGTAATGCAGCTTGAACAGGGCAATGATGTGGAGGCAGAGTCGTCTTTTCGCACCGCCATTTCGCTCTACCCTTCAAGTGCGGCGGCACACTTAGGACTGGGCAATATCTATCTGCAGCGTCGTCAATATGAACGCGCACGTATAGAATATTCGCGTACTCTTAAGCTGGTGCGCGGCAAAGGACCAGAGGCGCTCAATGCCTATATTGGTTTGGGTGCGGTCTATTTTTATAAAGGAGATTATGAGCAGGCGAAAAAGCAGTATCAGCAGGCCATTCAACTAGATCCTAAAAATAGTGCTTGGCTACGCGCTTATGCTGATAACTGTCGTATGCTCAAGCAGTACGAAGAAGCAACCAACTATTATCTACGGGCCATTGCCTTAAATGCACATGATGAGTCGGCACAACAGAGCCTGGAATGGTTGCGCAAATACAACGAATATCAGAACATGAATAAACAACGACAATTGCTAAATAGATAGTGAGGCCAGTTTAAGGCGAGACATATCTGTAGAGCTTAGCCTTATTGCCTTTTCTCCAATCAATTGAAGGAGGGGATATGATGCGGATTCCGAGCGCTAGGTGGATCAGCATTCTTTTCCTGGTATTACTTGCCGGCCTTTATGTTACTAGTCAGGCACAAGAGATGGTAGCGTCAAGAGAGAGACTGCCCGAAATAGTTGGCACTACACCCACAGCAGCGACTCCTGGTACAGAAATGGAGCTAACTGGTTACCGGTTAGGTTGGCCCAATATTGCCAATGTGCGTGTACTCTTCCTGCAAAATGGTTTGGAGTATCCTGTGCGACCTACTGGCGGCGGTTGGGAGGCGGCTGATCTGCTACGTGGTCGCCAACATATGAAGGTGCTGGTGCCGGATGGTGTGCAGCCTGGGCCATGTGAAATTCTGCTAGAGACTAATGGTGAGGGTAGTGCAGCTATTACTATAGAGATCCAACCGGTTATTGAGCCAGCCCAAGTTACTGGGCTTGAGCCACGCTGGGCGCAACCTGGCGAAGTGATCTGGATCCGTGGGGTAGGCTTTGGCATTTACGATGAGATAGAACTTATTGATGGGCAGGGCGAAGTGCGGCGCTTTCCCTGTAATTCCTCCTCTTCTGCTACCGCCGCTGCTTTTACACTACCCAATAATCTACCAGATGGTGAGGCAAGTCTATATGTGGTTGAGCGGCGTAGTGGCAACGAGCAACGTAGTGGCAAGCTCTCATTGATGATCAGCAATGGTCCTGTGCCACTCGATGTTTGGGGGAGTTGGCTAACGCCAGTAGCACCTGGTCAATGGCTGGATCTAGTTATCACTAGTCTTAAGCCATTAGAACGTGCTGAACGTGCAGAAGTGGCTTTTGAGCAGAATGGAAAGCGCTTTATCGTGCCGATCGTTAATTATAATTATCCTAGAGTGCATGTTCCAAGTAAGCTTACTGCTGGTGAAGCCACGCTTGCCACACGTACCTGGCGTGCAGGAAAAGCTTCTCCTTGGTCTGAGCCGGTCTCTTATAAGTTGCTTGCTCAACCTGTACCGCCATTAGTAATGAGTCTAGAGGTCGTGCCATTGGCTGAGCCTATCTATCTAGGTCCAAGCGCTCCTGAGATGCTGGTGGTAATGGCAGGTGAGGAGCTTATTTTGCGTGGTAAGTTTCCTGTCGCTTCGGTTACCAACCTAAGCATTGTCTTACAGGGTAAGGAAAGAAGCTTCCCACTTACACCCAGCGTGCTTGATCCCAATGCTATGAAGATCCAGTTACCGGCAGAGCTTTCTCCTGGTGATTGGCGATTGAATATTGCTGGTGAGGATGGCAAAGGCAGCCCATTGCCGATCAAGTTACACGTCGAATAATTTCCTCTCAATGGTGATGGACGGCAATAGTCAGAAGCCGTTCATCACTACTTGCAAATCTATGGTAACGACAAAACCGATCGATCGCGCCTTTATACGTGCGCTCAAGTTCGACTATTTAGGTGAAGTTTCTACAGAAGTGAATTTTCGTTTGCAGGCTTGGGTTACACGCCAACCAGAAGTGGCTGCTAAAGCACGTGAATTTGCTGATCTAGAAGCTGAGACAAGGGAGTTGATTGGAGTAGAGCTGGCCAAGTATGGGGTGCATATGGGGAGTTGCCGCTGGCTACGCTGGCTCTCCTACTTGCTGCTTGTTCCGATAAAACTGATCCTGCCAACCCGTTTATGGGTCTACCTTATTTACCGTTCTACCCTGCAAGCATTACATCTATACCAATCACAACAAGACCGCTGGGGTCAATTAAGCCCACAATTCTTTGCTCGCTTGGTTGATCATGAGGTACGTCAGCGAGATTGGGCAAGAGATTATCTAGCACGGCGCTAATGATAATACAGGGAAACATACCACTTTAATCAAGTCCAGAATCTACAATTGCCTAGAACCCTCGTAAGGCTGCCAAACTATGATACAATAAGCAAATAGAGAGTAACGAGCCAGACGACAGCAAAACAACGCAAAGCAAGTCAACCGAGAGGGGTTCCCATAGGCGAGTTTACCTGCCTGCATACCGGAAAGGGAGAAGCAAGGAAAGCGATGCTGAAAACAAAGAGCACAGTGACGCCGGAACTGTTGGCACGCCTGCTCGAACAGGTGAAGTCTAATCCACAAGCAGCCACAGATGTGATTGATCAGCTCAAAGCGCCAGATGCTGCAGAGTTGCTTAATGAACTGCCTTTAGAAGATGCCGTCATGACGATGATTATATTGCCGCTGGAAGAAGCCGTAGCACTCTTCAATGAGCCTAGTTGTGAGCGTCGTCCAGAGATCCTGCAGATGCTTGAGGTCGAGCGAGCATGTTCAATCATTACGGAAATGTCTTCGGATGAGCGCGGTGACTTGGTGCGCCATTTAGATCCTGAATACCGCGAGAAGTTGATGCCACTGCTGCCTGACTCAATTAAGGATGAGATCAAACTATTACTACAGTTTCCTCCTACTACTGCGGGAGGAATTATGTCAACCGAATTTGTCCGACTCAGTCCTGATATGACCGCGACTGAGGCGATCAATCATATACGCACTACTAGCAATAAGCGTGCTCATATCTATTCAGCCTATGTGCTTGATGAAAACGGTGAGTTGGTGGGAGCTATTTCGTTACGCGATCTGGTGATTGCCCCGCCAAACAAAGTTGTTGGTATGGTGATGCGCAAATATCCAATCTCCGTGCACTGCTTGGACGATCAGGAGAAAGTAGCGCGTAAACTGGCTAAATACAATCTACTGGCAGTGCCGGTAGTAGACGATAATGGACGCGCAATCGGTTTTGTCACTGTTGATGATGCGCTGGATGTGCTGGTAGAAGAGCATACTGAGGATGTACAGAAATTAGGCGGTATGCAAGCGATCGAGGGGCAATATTTTCTCACAGGGATGTGGGAGATGATTCGCAAGCGTGCCAGTTGGTTGATTGTGCTCTTTTTGGGCGAACTCTTTACAGGCACAGCGCTACACCATTTTGATGAGAAGATTGCTGCCGCACGTCTACTAGTGATGTTTATCCCTCTGATCATCAGTTCTGGAGGTAACTCTGGGTCACAATCGGCCACTCTGGTAGTGCGTGGCCTTGCTGTTGGTGAAATATTACCAGCACAATGGCTACGACTACTCTCAAGGGAGATGCGTACAGGCTTAGCGCTAGGTCTGATTCTTGGCGCAATTGGCTTTATACGAGCGCTTCTCTGGCCAACAGGTCTGTTGGTAGCATGGGTAGTCTCCTTTACATTAATTGCTGTGGTAATGTTTGGCTCATTGATTGGTGCCGCGATGCCACTACTGTTGCGACGACTGGGCTTTGATCCAGCCGTCTCTTCAACACCATTTATTGCCTCGCTGGTTGATGTTGCAGGCATCGTTATCTATTTCAGTATCGCTACCTGGTTACTAGGACTTTAGCTGAAATCGGTCAATGACCTCGCCATGAAATGGCGAGGCTTGTCGGGTAAAACCAACAAGCCCAGTTGACCAGACTCAGCCAGGATCGCAAGGTCATCGGGCTACGTTGTTTGGAAAGTCAAAGAACACACCTGC
>JBFLVQ010000107.1:0-18129 GCA_040758525.1 Acidobacteriota bacterium | reverse complement strand
CTCTGCGCTTGCTAATTGGCAAGCGCAGAGTAATAGCTATTGGTCTTAATTCTACTAAGCCCAGTGTCTACTGATTGTTATTGACAGCCAATCGTCCTTGGAAGTTAGGACTATTGTCAAAAACATTATTCTGATTCAGTCCGACAACTGCTGTGCCAGAGTTTGTGACACCAGCAGCTACGTTACCAGTGATTGTGCACTGTGAAATCTGACCGCTTGCACTGCCACTGAAGGCAATACCATTGCCTGGATTTGGAGTAGCTGTACCAACAGGCGCAGCAGCAACACGAACACCATTACCAACTATTACGGAATCGGTGATCACTAGCTTAGAGGTGCCAGAAACAGCAATACCGCTCTGTACGTTGCTATCAAAACGGCAATTGGTCACCGTCACTCGGGCGTTACCCATAATGTTGAGACCAATCTGATAGTTGCGGATTACTAAGTTACGCAAAATCACGGAAGGAACAGCCGGAATTGCAGGATTGCTAACGAAATTAATAGTCATACCATTACCACCTTGACGAGTACCATTGGTTGTCGCTGGAGCTACGCTGGGGTCGCCCTGCAGCACGGCGTCAAGATTAGCCTGCACTCCAGGAGCAGCTTCAATAATGGTAGTACCATTAAGATTAGTCTGACCAGCAGCAGTGTTAGGAATCGTAATAGTTTCTGGGAAGCGGCCGCTGGTGACAATAATTACATGGCCATTGGCATTTGCGCCGCCATTAGCAGCAAGTAGAGCGGCAGTCATTGTGCCAAAAATACGATCGGTTGCATTATCTACATCTTCAGCAGTACCGACCATTCCATCACCATCATAATCGCCACCATTACCTATTGGGGCGGTAGTTGCCGTGCCACCGATGCCAGCTGGTCCAGTACCCGCTACGGGGGCAAGACCATTAGCATTATTACCTTCTAACAACACTGGGTGATTTGCTTCCACAGTATTGGAAACTATTGTCACACCAATTGCGAATGAGAGCACGATAAGCGCCAAGAGTATCGAGCGCGTACCTATTTTCCGATATATTGTCTGAAATACCTTCATTTATCTCCTCCTCCGAGAACTCACACAGGTGCCGGCTTGTACCCACCGTTGCTTGTTAGCAACTTCAGCAAGGCTACCATATGATCTCTTCCAAAATAAATTTTTAAATACGTCTAACCGATAACCGACAAATCGAGCCAAGTTTAACAATAGAGTCTTTTTATTGTCAATGGCGAGTTGATCGATTTTCCCCGCCGACCCTAGAGTTAATACTTAACCCCACAGATTAAACCGGAAAGCAGGTAGAAGGTTCACTCTACTTGCTTATTTTAATTTTGGCTCACTAAAGGGCAAGTCAACCACCAGCGGATTATGGTCTGATATGCGATCTTCAACAGCATAATTTACCTCTTCCAAGGTGCGCGCAAAATGGGGAGCAAAACGGTAGGGGCCGTTGGGATCGCGCGGATCGATGATATAGGGCTTAACAAATATCCAATCCAGTTTCAGCTTACCTACCGGCCCAATTGTCCGCTCAACCTCGTAAGTGACGGCAAACCCCTTAGCCGCACGCTGGTTAGAATTGGCTAGTGTTCCTTCCAGACCGTTGCTACTACGGTCATTACTACCACGGAAATCAAAACAGAAGCCATCATCGAAGCGGAAGTTCTCCAAGACACGAAAGAGACCTTCCTCCGGGTTAGGGGCCACCACAGGCACATGTTTAACGGTGGGGTCATGCTGATTCTTAAAGAAATTAATGCCCCCAGCAAGAACATCAAAGACCAATCCTACCCCAGTCGCATACTTGAGTCCTTGCTTAGACCAGAACTCACCACTACCTACTCGCTTGTTAACCTCACGCTTAACACTAGTAGGTTTATCATCACGTAGCGAGGTATTAAAGTCGCCTGCCAATATCAGGGGATTCTTTATGTTGCGTAAATAGCCAAGCACTTCTCGCATCTGTTCTTGGCGGCGTGCTGGTTTGCAATGATTTTCCAGATGTGGCGCAGCGACTGTCAACTGCTTTTCAGGGAGATCTGGCACGTCTAGGGTAACAGTAAGTAGTGTGCGCCCTCCTCGACGGATTTCACGCCGGATTTTCTCTAGAAAAACCTTTTCGCTCACCACGCGCTTACCCTTCTCAAGGTCGGTTACCCGCTTCTTTTCCCCTTCATACCAGTTATAGCCTTGTACACGTAATGGTTGTAAGGTTGCCTTGAGGATCGGGTAGCGCGAGAAGACTGCATTACCATGTAGGCAGCGCAAACGTTGTTTATCAACAGCAATCTGTTTGCGCATCTCCTCACGATCTTCTGGCAGCGCTTCGGCAAACTCTTCTATGCCCAAATTTATTGGATCAATCTCAATGAATTCCACACCATAAGCCCAATTCATACGCATTGCCGCGCCTAGTTCACGTACTACTTCATGATATTCAGTGCGCTTCAATCCCCAGTCAAGTTCTTGTAGCACTAATACATCGGCACTTTGTAATAGATCGATCTGCCGCACTACCTCTTCATACTCATCGCTACCTGGTTTGACATCATTCTGATCGAGGCGCTTAAGAAATTGGTCTTTGTTTGTAAGCAGCAACTTGACGTCCTCAAAACGCAATCCACGCTCAATATTCCACATCACCATACGTAGCGATGTGCCTAGGCCAGAGACATTGGGACGCACAGGTCTTATCTCGCGATAGAAGGCATCATTACTAATGAAAGGTGTAGTGAGTACAGCGTTGAGTTTCTCTTTGAGGGGCGCGCGAATCTCATCAACAGTACCAAGTTCCACCAACTCTTCATAAGTAAATAATTCCGGCATCTGTCCCAAGATATATTTCTTCTCCGCCACTGCATTGCCCTCACGCTGTTCTGGCTGTATACGACGTGGACGCTGTTGTGCCTGTGGTTGCCAAAATGGCGCGAGAACTACTAATAAGACCAATAAAACTGAAAAGGATCGCGCAAACATATTCTCTACACCTGTGAAGCAAAATAATAGGGTCAACCAATTATCAACCAATTGCGGGATCTCACCAAGTCTCCTACGCATAACAACAATAACGACAATATTACACGACAAGGTTGAAAGCCTGCACCATCTACGACACCAAAATATCCTCCCAACCCTCTGATGATGTCCTCTATCAAGTGCTAAAGAGTTGAAATTAAAATGATAATACTAATACCAGAAAAACTTGATAGAACTGGCATAGGGAATGCCTCAGGTGTTCGCGAAACAGACCAGATCAATCCCAGGGAGGATAACTTTAACATGAGAAGTCACTCATATTTACGTCAAGTTAGTCTAGCCGTAATGCTACTAGGTATAATCTTCGGTATTGCCTCAACAGCTCAAGCTCAATATGGTCGTCATGACGACGATTATTGCCCTCCAGGACCAGGCTATGGTGGTTATCAAAATTCTCGTGATATCGGCTTCTTCAATGGTTACCAGTTAGGCTATGGACAGGGAGCAAACGATCGTGCCGATTATCGTTCATTTGATATAGACCGTAGCAAAGCCTATCGCGATGCCGATAGTGGTTATCGCAGCCAATATGGCAGTCGCAACAACTATAAAGATAGTTTCCGTCAGGGCTTTCAGGTTGGATATAGAGATGGATATTATGGCAATCGGCGCCGTACCGATCGTTATGGATATACAGATTCAGGACCGGTTTACGAAAGACGCTATCCCAATTATCCGCCCAGACATCGCGGTCGTGGCCGGGGACATTACCGTGATTACGACTACCGGTATTAATTTAGCATTACCCACACCTGAATTCCTCCTGGTAGAGTGATGGTAAGGGCTTCCCTCTAGCCCTTACCACTTTCCACTGGTGCGAGTTTTCCTAAGAGAGTACAATTCCTTCTTAACACTATCCAAAATCTCTCTACTGGAACGGCACCATGAAGGCTATAACTATAAAAATAATTCTTATCCTAATCCTACTATTTTCCGCACGCCTAGCAGTAGCGCAGACGCTTGAACCAATTCCTGATCAAACTATCATTGCTGGACGTACGCAAATATTACCGATAAAAACCTATGCCAACAGTGGTATAGCGCAGTTTACCCTCGACAGCACACTACCTTTTGTCAGGTTAGAGGATGGCAATCTGCGTGTTGCACCAATGCTCACTGAGACGCTAGGAGGTCTGGTCACAATAGAGGCACGCTTTGATAACGGCGCCTTCTTAGAGACCAGTTTCCAGATCACCATATTACCTGCCGTTATCATTGAACAGGTCGAATATACACGCCCCTACTTGAACATCACCGGGCATGGTTTCGATCCAAATAATAGTCGTGTCTTAATCAATAACAAAGATTGTAGTCGTGCTCTAATCAGCCAACAGGCAGAAAGGCTGATACTGCAAGGTGGCACACGGCGTCTTAACCTGCGTGTTGGCTACAACCGTATTGTGGTGAAATCAGCGCATGATGAAGAGACCTTCCTAGTATCTTTACAAGCTCAACAAAGAGGACCCACTAGTATTGGTCCTCTCATTGATCCTGTGCAAAATATACAAGCCGAAGTGGGACGTCGCATTACCATTGATCTCAAAATTCAGGACGATACCACCAAAGATCTTACTGTAGACTTCAAATGTGATCGTGGCAACTTTGTCACACTTACTGGCAACTTGCTCTCAGTAAATCCGACCATACAGGATCTAGGTCTTACTACTTGTGCACTCAAGGTGACTGATGCTCAAGGACTCTCTACCAACTCCACTATTTTTATTATGGTAGTGCCTTGCTTGTTGCCAATTACTGTTAATAGTGTCAGCGATCAAATTATCAAGGCTGGCGAGACACGTAATATAGAACTACGTGTTGATAATCCCTGTGGTCTACCACCAGTGAAAATATCATTGGTGTCTGCGCCAAATTTTGTCACCTTTGTGGATCGTACTGATGGTACAGCGATGTTAAGTATTGCACCCAAGCCTGGTGATATTAGTGGACGTGTGCTTATTGAAGTGAAAGATGCCATCAATCGGATGGCCCAACTCGGTTTCAATATTACCATACAATTACCTGGCACAATCGCATCGGCGAACTATAGTAAACCCAACCTTTTCCTTGTTGGTAATGGATTCGGTAATAACGGTGTGCAGATCTCGATCAACAATCAGGACGTGACAAAGCGTATCAAATCACAAAACGACACTAACGTGACACTGCGAGGCAACAGAAAGAAACTTAACATCAAGAGCGGTCCCAACCTGATTCGTATAGTACCTGCTACTGCCAACGCTCAGCCTATTGAAGGCGTCTTCGAATTTTAATTTATTCTACCAATCTTCTGCCCGCCGACCATTGTAAGATAAACGACAATGGTCGGCGCCCTACACCATTATCAAGCGCGACAAAGTCCGCTAGAAAAAAACTCCTCGCAATGGGAACCAAATCACAGAAACGTTGTCTAAACCAAGCATAGAAACAAGAGTGGGAGAAGCTAGCCGGCACTTTACCACTTGTGATTGTAAATCAATTTTGAGACTCCAATTTAGGAGGGCAGGAAAATGTTTGAGAATTTGGTAGAGTGCAGCAATATCAAGAAAAAAGAGAAAAAGTGGCTCTATTTCGTTGTTACATCCATAGTATGGTCATTAACATTGGTAGGCGCCATTATTACAGGAATATTTCTCTACAATGCGCAGCTTGATGGACAACTTGCGCTAATAACAATGGTATCATTACCATCACCGCCGCCTCCGCCAGCGCCGCCTGCAGGCGATGTCGCTGCTGTTAAACAGAAACAGTCATCTGCTAATACGCAAGTCGTCGCACCCACAAATGTGGCCGTACGCGAAGTTCCTAGAGAGATCGCGCCACCTACATTACAACCTGTTGCTCACTTTCCTACTAGTGGGGAAGGCAAAGGTGGTGATGGTGTCTTTGGCGGTGTGCCAGGCGGTATTCCTGGTGGTACAGTTGGCGGTGATCTGCTAGGTGTGATCGGTGGTAGCGGCACTGGCAATCCTCCTGATCCACCCAAACCAGTTGCGCCTACAGTAGAAGAGCAACCCAAAACTCCATCATTCATCAAGCGTAGTGAAGGCGTGATCCGTGGTAATGCGATCAACAAACCATTGCCGATCTATCCTCAACTCGCTCGCGCTAGCCATATTGAAGGCCCTGTGCAGGTCGAGATTATGATTGGTGAGGACGGCACGGTAATTAGTGCCAAGGTTATTAGTGGACATCTGCTTTTGCAG
This sequence comes from Acidobacteriota bacterium, assembly GCA_040758525.1. Taxonomy (GTDB): domain Bacteria; phylum Acidobacteriota; class Blastocatellia; order Chloracidobacteriales; family JADJPF01; genus JBFLVQ01. The sequence continues at coordinate 11,889 of JBFLVQ010000107.1, read as the reverse complement.
CAAGCTGCCCTGCAGGCTGCACGGCAATGGAAGTTTATTCCTACACTACTTAACAATAGTCCGGTAAAGGTACAAGGCATTGTCACCTTCAACTTCAACATAAACTGAGAACCGATTCCTCTGTCAGGCAAAATTAATGAGCCGGTCCTGCGTGCGGCAAGATCGGCTCATTGATTTTTATATCTTCTAGTTGCTCAATTAAATTCCTGCTAAGAACGGATCAATCACAAAGGCTGAATGGATCACACCAATTCTTATCAATGGTATATATTCGATCAAGAGGCTTTTTAAACATCTTGTGTATCGCCACACTCAGGTTATAGGCATAAGAATCTGATCGCGAATTCACAAGTACGCTTTGGCATGGGCAGCTACTCTCTACTGCCAGCCCGCGGCTTTGAACTGGATCTGTAGCAACCGTCCGGTTGACCAGCCTCTTTTCATACATCCGCGGCCAGACAAGATAGGCCATTGATCGGATTTATACATCATGGCAAATCGACTCCGCCCATCTCCAAGCGATTAGCAATCTGACGCAATAAGCGTGGCAATTCCGTATGAACGCGGTTAGTAGCTACCGCGATATCTGGATTGGCACTCTTGTCGATGAGTAGGATCACATAATCCAAGCCGGTCTGATCTAGCTCTTGTTCAAGTTGGTGTGAAAGAGCCAGTTTTACTGCTACCGGATCCGCCTTGGAATTTTCGCGCTGGGCTCGTTTAGTTTTTCCCATCAGTTCCTCTATCGTTGCCAAGTGACGACAGCGGCATTGGTCGCCTGGCAATCATTAACGCGCAATGGCGCGCACTACACGAACACTATTGTTGTTCCGATCAGCAATAAAGAGGTTGCTATTAACATCAATTATTAAGCCAATAGGTATCAACAAGGCATACGTGATTATCAAAACTATCGACAATATTTTTATATTGCCGGCAGCAGCGAACGCGATCGTAGTGACGGATAAGAATTCTGGAGCTTGGGCTAGACCATCATTGCTGAGATAGCTATTGGTACACTGCCCGCCACCGTGCTGATTATAGCAGTTTACTCGTCAACATGCCGCACAGGTCGGTTGCTAAAGTTAACATGGTCGAGATTGCCTGCTACATCCGAGGTGATACTAAAGATAATATGATCAGATTGGTTGATTCTGAGCGATAGATTTTGGCACTATCTGCGTTGCTATTGGTGGCAGACTATTATCAAATTCATCTAGTACTGCCATATTGTTTGAGAGATGAAAGGCATTGATAGCCTCTTCTAGATGTTCTGATTGAGAGAGAATTTCACAACCCATAGACGACAATTGTTCAGCGACCTTGGCATTACGTTCAGCGGCTTCGCGTATACGATTTACTGCCTTGACAATCTCTCCTGTAGAAGTAGCCTGTTCCTGACTAGCAGCCTGTATCTCTTGAGTAATTACTAGTATATCTTGCACGGCTTCCTGTAACTGTTGGGTACCTGCAGATTGTTCTACAATAATATTGTCGATGTCTATAGAAGTTTGTGCTACCTGGCTAACGACAGTATCGATCTTGTTCAATGTCCCAACCGTATTATCAGATAGATCCAACCCTTCCCGTACCAATTCGGTTGAGCGTTTCATCTGCTTTGTTACCTGACCAACACCTTTTTCCAGACCGCTGATCAATATTGATATCTCATCGGCAGATTTAGCAGTGCGTTCTGAGAGTTTGCGTACCTCCTCGGCAACAACACCAAATCCTAACCCATGGTCACCAGCCCTGGCGGCTTCAATAGCAGCATTGAGGGCCAGTAGGTTTGTCTGATCTGATATTGCATTTATCACCTCTACAATACGCCCTATGGTAGCGGCATGCTCACCAAATTCCTGAATTGTGGTAGCGGTAGTGGAAATAGCAACATTTATCTCGCGCATACTGTCGGCAGCCTTCTCTACGGCCTGGCGTCCATCGCCAACTACACCACGCGCACCTTTTGCCAGCAAAGTAAGTTGATTGGTGTTTTTGGTAATACCCTGCATTTGATTGGAGATCTGCTGGACCGTGACACTGGTCTCGGTAATACTGCTAGATTGCGATTCTATATTGTTAGCGATGGAGTGAACATTATGTGAAAGCTCCTCTATGGTGGCAGCCGTATCTTGTACAGCACCTACTACGGTCTCACTATCTCGCTCAAGTTGTTGACCTGAAGCAGCCAGATTTATCGAAATACCTCTGACTTTTTCTGCGCTTCTACGTACCTTTGCTACGGTTAAGCAAAGCGCGCGCACCATTTTGCTAAATGAGTTACCGAAACTATCTTGGGCTGAGAGAGGTTCAACCTGAACGGTCAGATCCCCACTAGCAATATTGTCTGAAAGCAACGCCATATTACGCAGGTAGGCTACCATACTATTTATTTGCCTACCTAGTGCCCCTATCTCATCGTGATTCGATACTGCTATTTTGGTGGTAAAATCACCTACACTCATACGGGCACAGCCACTAGAAACATCTCCTAGCGGTTTTATTACTCCGCGTATGATCCATACTGAAACAAGTCCCATCAGTAGAATACAGATTAAAGTAATAGCTGCAATAATAAGTAGTGAGGTCTGGTTTATATTACGTGCAGAAGCAAAAGCTGTCACCATAGCAGCCTTGTCACTACTCGCCTTCAAATCCAAATGCTCTTTTAATGATTTGTATTTTGACTGCATTGACTCGAGTCTAGTAGTTAACTCCTCGCCCGTCTCTTTATTGATCATTTTTGCGCTAGTCTCACGGGCTAATCCATAGTAGTCCTGAAATGAAGTCTTGATATAATCCAGTCTGCCTGATTCTATTAAAGTATTACTTGCACCTTCATTCAATCGCTTGAGAAAAGCCTCTTGTAATGCATCGGCTTCTGATAAGCCATCATTATCAGCGGCCGCAACTGCATCCTGTAAGGCACGCTGGATTGCTGCTAATTTCTCTACCAGGTCACGGCTTAATTCAACTGCGGGTGCATAACCAGCTTCAATTTGGATTAATAGTGCTGCGTTTCTTGCTCCTAGTATCTGAGTTATTGTAAGAATTAGCAGAAACGTACCGGTTGCCAGAAAAGGTAAGAGCATTATTTTATGCTTGAACCTCAAGTTCTTTAGCATGATAATACCCCTTTCTTCATAATACCCCTCTTTTACCCATTGCTCTTTTGTTTATATGCTATTCCGTAATTACCAATACCTTGAACTTTCCTGTTGGCACGTTTCCAGATACATAACCGATGGCGTCGGCGTTGGCTTGAACATAAGATATTACTGCGGAATCAGAGTCCAATTCTGGTGGTGGAACATCGCGACCGGAGAAGATCTTCTGTTGCCAGTAACTCTTCACTGCTGAAATCGCCTTGTTGTGGATCGCCTTAGAGAAAGCTACCCGAACTACGGCAGTATCTTTTTGATCCACAGGAATAGCCTTACGTCCATTCTCCCATTTTGTCTCTTTTTTCAAGAACATATTTGATAGTTTTGCTTTGGAAATCGACGAAATTGGATTGTCATTATGAACAATTACTTTAAAGGCTGAATCCTGTTGAGCTTGGATCAGGCTAATAAAACCAAGAAGGGTTATTAATGCCAAGACTTTTAGAGAGTTGACCATATAGGTTTAGTCTGCCTGTTGTAGTATCCGCTTACTGCATTGCGGAAAACTTTAATAGGTTTATACCAATGGTGATGAGAAGCAGCTATTTTGAGATCTTCCCAATTGTGCTTGAAGATCTTTTAAGCACAATTGGGAAAGCTCATCACCTTTACACGTATGCTATTCAAACCTCGCTTTCACTTCAGCAAAATACTACCCTACTAATTTGAGAAGACTAGACTTGGATTTCCACTAGGTAAGGTTGTGGGAATCAGCAAACGCAAGCTCTCTGGCTTTGCTCTAGGATCGAGCAGACCATCGCGCAAAAAATCGACCAGTTGCTTGAAATCTTCATCAGTTAACTCAATGGGCCGAGCTAGCAAAGGATCTACCGATGCCAAAACCGGCTCAATTGGCCCCAGCGGAGCAGTTAAATCAGCATCAAGAAAGGCGGTATTATTCTTGAAGTCACGGGCAGATTTGAAGACATCAAGGTGATGGCGAACCGCGTCTTCAATGGTGGTAAAACAACCATTGTGGAAGAAGGTCGGTTGCAGAGCAATATTACGTAATGGTGAGGTACGGAATTTATATCTATCTACAGGATCTCCGCTAACCTGTGCCAGACCAAAATCCTCATTCTTGTTGATACCATCATAATCAACATTTGATTTAACGGGGACAAGTTGTGGGATACCGATATTATGCTGCTGGAAATCACTGAACATCTCATTCGATTGTCCAGAAACAGCATGACATTGCACACACCCTAATCGAGAGAAAAAGAGTATTGCGCCTTTCTTCTGACTCTCTGTCATTGCGTCTTTCTCGCCACGAGCAAATCTATCAATAGGAGCATTAGCAAATGTCAAGGTGAACTCAAATTCTGCGATTGCCTGAGCCAGCATCTCATAGGTGATAGGTTTGCCCTGTTTTACCACAGGAAAGATCTTGCCAAACAACTTTCTGTATGCGGCTGATGCGTTTAGCCGTGTGATCACTTCGGCGCGAATATCGTCGTTATTACCAACAAACTTAAACCCTGCCATTTCGACACGCTCGGTAGTAGGAATAAAAGCTTGTGCAGCAAGTAGGGTAGGCTGATTAGATAAAGAGAGACCTTCTGGATCGGGAAACTTAAATCCCTTGCTATTGTCAAATGGATCTCCAGACAGGGCGCTAAAGCGGGAGTTCCACATTAGTGTGGGATAGAAGCCATTATTCAACACCATAGGAGCACGTCTCTGATTGCGTGGGCCTATCCGATTAGATCCAACAATCTTATTGCTTTCTATTCCGATAGCAATCGATTGAGTATCACCAAATCCTGCCAATGGTGAATGGCAGCCTGCACAGGTATTATCGTTGTTTAGCCCAATAATAGTATCAAACCATAACAACCTACCCAGGTTTGCTAGTCGCCTATTGATTGGACGACCCAATCTCTTTTCTAGTGAAGCTTCGATCTTACCAGTAAACCCTAGTTGGTTGAGAGTAGCTGTTAACTCTTGATCTAAGGTCGCTACACTATCGGCAGAACTAGCAGATGGAATTCCTAAAAGCAGCGCGCCAATACTCAATGCAAGGCAAGCGAAAATTTTAGCGGCTCGGACTCTCATAAGTCACCACACCTCCTTGAAACCGAATTTGATCTAAGGAATATCTACCTGAAGTCATTTAGAACGCGAACTGAATACCAGTCTCAAACATGTTCGTGTTCTTTCTAAAACCATCAATCAACACCCCATCTTTAACTTGAGGTTTAGCAAAAAGGTTGCCATTGACACGATGGAAGCCAAACTTCATTACTAGATTACTGTTAAACACATAGTTGAGACCTATCACTTTGTCTCTGTGCTTAACCACGGAGGCAAATTCAGACTTAGGATCAATGAAGAGGAACTTATTGGTAGAACGATCGTAGCGAGCCGCGACTTGCCAGTTCTTGGTTAACATACGTGCAACTTCTACATAACTAGCAAGCGCGCCGAGAGCGAAGGTATCTTTCAACTTGAAGACTTCACTTCTTACTGTCCATTTATCCGCAAGATACTCTCCAGAAAATCCCAAAACTGTATGGCGTTGAGTATCGGCTTTCTCTCGACCTCTATAAGAACTCATACCAAATCGCAAACCATTAACAGGTGTCTGAAACATTAATCTAGCACCAACTACATCGGTTACTTTATCGATCTCCACTTTCACAGTATTGTCAACACTATCGCCATCACCATCATCAGCGCCACTAGCTTCACCTACAACATCTGAAAGTTTGAGAAATCCCGCGTTTGGGATAAGAAAATCGATGTCGAGTTCCCCACCATAGACATCGTAGTCCATACTCCAACCACCACCTAGGCCTAGTGAGCCTGTTACACCTAAACCTTTGTATGCTTTTGCAGCAAACCCAGCCTGACCATAGATCCCTTGTGGCAGTGTCAATAACGGACGAATGGTGCCAATCTCTCTAACCTCGCCATACAATCCTAATGGATGCTTAACTCTGCCAAATCGAAACCGTAGTGCATCTGATTGACGAAGCTCAACAAATGCCCAATCGAGTTCTACTTGTTTACTGGCAAAGTTCAGTTGAGAGTTGAAGAAGATCTTATCGTAGGGATTTATCCCCATTGTCAGAATGAAATTGCCACTATCATAGTTGCCAGATTTATTGCCAATGCTGTAGTCATTACCATTGGTCTGTGCATAAGCAAAGTTGAACGCGCCATGGAAATTGAGTTTGTTGTCCAATATACTCTGTATACTAGAACTGCTGGCAGCATCATTTTGTGGCGCAGGACTGGCTGCCACAGGTTGCTGAACGGTCTGGCTATCTTGTATTTTCAGTTGTCTTTCTAGATCTGCGATTCTCGCTGATAAAGACGATTCTGTTTCATTAGCGGCAGGTCCTTTTGACTGCTGTGCCTCGGCAACAACCTTTTCTAGCGTCTCTAATTGGCGAGCCTGTTTGGCTAGTAATGCCTCTAATTGGGCAATACGAGCTAATAGCTCTTCCTTCTCTTTACTACCATCATCAGCTCTAACAATGCCAATATTAGCCGTAAGTAGTAATAGTAGGCTGAGCGTTAAAGCTAATAACTTTCTCTGTGCATTTTCCATTGCCTTTTTCCCCCTAGTTGGCCTTAGTTCTTAAAATGGGCTCTATCCGCCCATACCCACCTGAAAACGGTCACTCCTTAGCAATAAAGAATCCCATTAACATTGCTTAAGCAAATTAGTAGGTTTTTAAGTACTGCGGACAAATCCCTAAACAACTGCTGTGCCAAAGTCGTTGAGATAGATTATCTGCACAATATAATAGGGTTTTGCCTGATAACAAAAATAGCGAGAGAGGAATTTGTCTGAAATCTAAAATTCTTGTCTAGAATTTAGACAGCCTGCCACAACCACGATAATATAGAACGATATTGTTATAGATAGTCTATTTTTGGTGGCGGGGTAATGAAAAAGCAGACCCGCATAGTTGCCTAAACAGCTATGCGGGTAAGAAAAAGCTCACCATACTAAATTAGAACTGTAGCCGGAACGCAAGTTGGATCATACGTGGGTTGTAGGTATTGGTGAGCAAGTTGAAGGTTGCCGGATTGGACAGGTTACCGTGCGGGTTCATAAAGTTCACCTTATTGAAAAGGTTAAAGAACTCCGCGCGAATCTGGGCAATTACATCCTCAGTGATCTTGGTGTTTTTGATCACAGAAAAGTCAATATTATGGAACGTTGGACCAGTGAAGACATTGCGACCCATTACACCACTATTGCCAAAGCCGAAAGCAGAGCTAGGCACGAAGTCGAATGGATTGAGATATTGCAGTCCTCTCTCTTTCGGATCGTCAATGGTAGAACCGCTACGGCTACTGCCTAGGAAGCGGGCGCGATCGTAGAAAACCAGATCGCCATTGGCATCATCAGCAGCGAAGATAGTGAATGGATGGCCAGACTGTAAAGTAACCAACGAGTTGATCTGCCAGCCGCCTAGTAAATGGCCTTTGAGGCCTTGCTGAGTGCGGTAGAAAGGCAGGTCATAGAGTACATTGATAATGGCACGGTGGCGTATATCGAAGTCCGCGCTTCCTCGCTCTAATCGGAAGTCACGCACCTCCATAGGACCAACCAGTGCCTCAGAGGGGAAGAAACTTACCCCATTGATGCTGCGGAACGGATCGCTCACCTCATCAATGGCATGTGAATAGACATAAGAGAAATTGGCCTGCAGTCCATTTGAGAAGCGACGATTGACATTCACCTGCAGCGCATTATAGAAGCTCTTGGCTGTTGTCTCAGTGAGGAATAGACGTGCCACAGTAGGATTGGGACGACCTAAGATCGGACCACCACCAAAGACGGTCATACCGCTTACGCGATTTACATCACTGGTTACTACTAGGTTACGTCCTGTATTGCCAATATAGTTAAGTTCCAACATTGTGTTGCCGCCCAGATCATGCTGCACACCAAGGAACCACTGTTGCACATAAGGGGTACGAATTCTCGCATCAACCTGGAAGCCATTTGGAGCAAAGAAACTTTGTGCAATCTCAGTACGATCGAGCGGAGTGTTGAAGGTGTTGATAGGACCGGCAGTAAACAGCCCTATTGCAGAAAACGGCGGATTGAAGCGCACATTTTCGATCAGGCGGTTAAGCACACGGTCATAGAAAATCCCATAGCTGCCCCGCACCACGGTACGGCCTTGGCCACGTAAGTCGTAGGCAAATCCTATACGTGGTGCGAAGTTATTAGTGTCTTTGCCATAGAGTCGATCTTGTAGGCTACCGGCAGCCAGATCTGTTGGCACAAAGCCGCCATTGGTAACATTGGCAAAAAAGTCATTCCCGCCCCCAAAGAAGAAGTTGGAGTCTAGGTTACCTATACCAGCAGGACGCTTGCTTGAAACCACACCATAATACTCATAGCGCAGTCCTACATTCACAGTGAGGTTGCTAGTTACCTTGAAATCATCCTGTATAAATAGAAAACCCTCATTGCGGCGGAAAGTGCGATAGGTATCTGGCAGTCCACCATTACGTGGATCGAAGAGAAATTGAGTGTAGAGTGGATTGCCTGCCGCATAGGTATTACCTGCGCCTGCCAGCCCTAAAAAGGTAAACTTGCCGGCGCCGAAGGCATCAAATAGCGAGGGTGCCAACAGACGGCGATACTCCACACCTGCTTTAATATGGTGATCCCCACGGGTAACACTGACAATATCAGTAAACTGGAAAGTATTCTCAGTGCTGCGACTGGGCAGATCTGAACGCAGTCCAGGCAATGACACACCAGTTACTAGATCCTCCATCTCTGGCACTTGTAGATCTACCTGGCGACTGGGCTGCGGTATTACGCCTGGCTGTACCAGCACAAGTGGTGCATCAGCGGCAATAGGCTGACGTGTACTAATGTTGTAGCGGTTGTAGCCAAACGTAAAATCATTGTAGATTGTGGGGTTCACTACATGCACCCACTGGAAGATACCATTCTGGCCACGACTGTTAAGTTTAGTGCCAAAACCTTGATAACCGAAGCCAGCACCAGGCAACTGACCCTGTAAGGCATCCTCGTTGTAATCATCAAAGACCCAACGGAAGACAAAGCGATTACGGTTGCTAGGCACCACATCTGTGCGGAATGACCACATATTACGGTTGATGCTACGGTAGATTGAGGCCACTCCAATACCACTCTCAAAGAGGCCATCACCATTGCCATCAAAGAAGCCGAAGCTTGGACGCGTCGGCGGGAAGAGTTCTAACAGTATGCGTTGTGGCGTAGCGAAGGGGAGCGACTGAATGAACTCTGGAGTTGGCACATTCACCGTATTGATCAGGGCAGAACGTATACGGTGAAACTCTGCTGACCCAAAGAAGAAGACCTTGCGCGAACCAGGAATTACTGGGCCGCCAATGGTAGCACCAAACTGATTGCGACGTATACGGTCACGATTGTCATCAAAGAATAGATCTGTGTCTGGTTGCACGAAGCCGGCGAAGAATGAGTTAGCATTCAATGCATCATTGTTGAAGAACTCATAAATAGAGCCGTGGTAGCCTGTCGCGCCGGACTTGGTCTGTAAAACCGCGACAAAGCCGCTATTGCGACCATATTCAGCCGAGTAGTTATGAGTAGCAATGCGCAACTCCTGCACTGCGTCTGGAGAAAGGTTAGTGTTAAATCCTGCCACACTCTGGTTGTTGTTATCGACCCCATCAAGCATATAGTTACTTGAAATAGGTCGATTACCATTTACGGCAGGAATGTCGCGCAAGCCCTGTAGTGTAATAGGCAGCGCGCGGCCGTCTTGCAGTGCTGAGCCATTGCTATTATTGGTCAGCCGATCTGTAAAGTTGGCAGGCGCATGTACAGCGCCTGGCTGCAGAAAGATAAAATTGTAAGGAACACGCACATTGAGAGGTAGATCTTGGGTACGACGACTATCCAGTACGCCTCCTACAATCGAGTCCTCTTTCTGGCCAATCTCTATGCGAGTCGTCACAGTCAGAGTGACTTCCCCGCCACGTGTCTCGATGCCTAGATCAACGATCTGGCGAGCATCGGACGTTAAGGTAACAGTAGCGACAGCTTGTTTAAAGCCTGTCGCAGTAACAACAACTTGATAGGTCCCCGGCGAAATATCGGTAATCTGGTACTGACCATCTGAGCCAGTAACCACAGTGCGTGTAACGCCCACGCCAGCGCCTTCTAGCTTTACCTCGGCACCCGTGATGGTTACACCCGTGCCGTCACGCACTGAACCCAGAATCGTGATATTCGACGTCTGAGCCAGCACAACGATGGGCGCAATCCCCAGGAGCAAGGCTAAAGCCATCAGCAGGGAATGCTTTTTAAGCATATTACCTCCTTACTCAACTCAATCCAGCTTGCCGGGTTGTATCGAGACTACTTTCGCCCGCATCCCGGCTAGGGCATACAAATGGCACGAGAGTGTATTCTCTTTAGCAACTTTTGTACCTGCTTAGAAATAGGCATTTACTGCGGTTAGCAGAGAACTCTGAGGGAAATCAGTAGTGTCAGCGCTACCAATTATTGGTAAAGAAATACCAACCGTTGGCAAAGCCAGCCTGCACGCTGTGAGGGAGCAGCAAACAAGGTTTCAGCTTGCTTTTCCACGCTAACCATGTGAACATTAACCGTCAATGGTAAGCCAGTAAGCTGTCAGCCAGCTTCCCTCAGCCTGTAGTTATAAACGTGGTCTTTTCTGAAGCGCATACCCGCAATCGATTCTCTTATTGCTGCGGAGAGCTGATTGCTTACCGCAAACTGATTCCAATATTATATTTGTATTAGTCATTGACAATGCAGCAGCAGAACTTTGTGGCCAATTCCTAGAATTGAGGAGGAAAGCCATGAAAAATCAGTTTCAACCTGGCGATGAAGTTACTCCCATAGACCGTAGCGATCCTTGGTTTGGATTGCGACTGGAGATCGTTGATATTCAACAAGAGATTGCAATGGTTGGCGAACGAGATTTTGTTTTTGTCACTGATAGTAAAACGATCCGTATGTTTAAGAATTTTGAATTACAACGTTGGCATAATATCAACCAAGCCAAACTTGCCGGCAATCCCATGCGTGGACGAGGTGACCGCAAGGAGGATTGGCCTGAAGAACTTGAGATATAGACGGAGACTGCTCCTGTCTTAGGAAATTACGCATGAATTTGAATAAGCCATCAGATGAGGATACGACAGAGAAAGTCAAGATCATTGAACAGGTCGCACGTGCGATTAAAGCTACTATTGAGCTGCTAGTACACCAACAATTATTGACCCGTGATGAACTGCAAGTCACTAGTAAAATGAAAAAGAAGCATGATTTAGCCAATCGTGTCGCGAAACTAGCATGGATCTTCGATTCTCTTGTCAGCACTCTGGAGCAGAAGTCCCTAATTGGCCCTGAGGACACTGAAACCATCTATACATTACAGAATCTGCGTATGAATCCAAATCGCGCCGCAGGACTCGCAGTAGGCGAGTTCACACTAGCGCTAACGCTACTGCTTGACTGTTTAACCAACAAGAAGTTTATCTCCAAGCAAGAAGCTATGGAGGTCCTCAAGGTGGAGTAACCCATCATCACTACATAGATCTTTTCCTGGACAAAATTCATGGATCTAAGACTTTTAGAGATATTCTGTTGTGTTTATGAATCGATGAGTTTTTCGCGCGCCGCCGAGCGGCTTAATATTACCCAGCCAACTGTGAGCGCACATATTAAAGCTCTCGAGGACTACTTTGGTACCTCTTTCTT
>JBFLVQ010000106.1:0-18525 GCA_040758525.1 Acidobacteriota bacterium | reverse complement strand
AGATGGAAATATTAAGTATTTAGGACGTGTTGATCAACAAGTGAAGATTCGTGGCTTCCGGATCGAATTGGGTGAAATAGAGACCACATTATGTGAGCATATATCTGTTAAAGAAGCGGTGGTGATTGCTTCTAAGAATAATGACGAACTACGGTTGATCGCATATTTTGTTTCTAGTGAACCGCTAAAACCAAGTGCTTATGAATTGCGTGAGTTTTTAAGAGATCGATTACCAATATATATGATACCTGCAGTATTTATTGCTCTAGATGAGCTACCATTGACACCAAATGGCAAGCTTGATCGTCGCAACTTACCGCCACCGGAAATTAGTGCTAGTACAGTAGCTGATGAATTCGTTGCTCCACGCACAACTGCAGAAGAAGAAGTAGCCAATTTCTTTACTCAGGTACTTAACCTTAAGCAAGTTAGTATCAATAAAAATTTCTTTGAAATAGGTGGAGATTCACTGTTAGCCACTCGATTGGTTTCACAATTGCGCAAATCTTTACGGATAGATCTACCTTTACGTGCACTTTTCGAAAACCCTACCGTAGCCCAACTCGCAATTGTAATTGAAGCGATGCTTATTGTACAAATGGAAGAGATTACTGAATCAGAAGCAGCCCAATTACTGAACAGAAAGATTTAATTCTACTAACAACTTACTAAAAGGTAATAAAGTATGACTGCCGAAAATTATACGGATGTCACACATCGTCGATCTCAGTTATCAGCAACCAAACGCGCGCTACTCGAACAGCGTTTGCGCGGAGGCAAAGTTACTACACAGACAACAGAGATTAGTAGGTGCCCTGATCGTAATTTTGCGCCACTCTCCTTTGCACAACAACGATTATGGTTTATTGATCAATTAACACCAGGTAATTCAGCTTACAATGTTCCTGTCGCTTTGAATATTAAAGGCAATCTTAATATAGCTGTGTTGGAACGTGTTCTCAATGAGATTATTAAGAGGCACGAGAGTTTAAGAACCAATTTCCGTGCAGTTAATGATCGACCAGTCCAGGTTATCGCATCAACAATGCCATTGATATTGCCGACTATTGATCTACGTAATTTGCCTGAATCGATTCGTAAAACTGAGGCCGCACAACTTATTTCTAAGGAAACACGACAATCATTTAATTTATCAAGTCAACTATTATTGCGTGCCTGTCTACTGTTTTTGGCTCAATCTGAATATCTGCTGCTTTTAACTATGCACCATATTATCTCTGATGGTTGGTCAATGGGTATACTAACACGCGAAGTAGTATCGCTTTATGAAGCGTTCTCAATGAATAGTATATCGCCATTACCAGAATTGCCTATTCAATATATTGATTTTGTTTATTGGCAACATGAACGCATGAAGAGTAGAGAGTTGGAGCATCAACTCGAATATTGGAAAAATAAACTTAGTGGTGAATTGCCAGCACTGAATTTATCATTGTGTCGATCACGTCCAAAGGTTCAAAGTTTCCGTGGTGCTTCACAAATATTGCAGCTCTCCTTAGAACTTAGTGAAGCCCTAAAAGCACTCAGCCAACGTGAAAATGCTACACTATTTATGACGCTACTGGCAGCCTTCCAAGCGCTACTCTATCGTTATACACAGCAGGAGGAGATTATTATAGGTACGCCAATCGCCAATCGCAACCGTGCCGAGATTGAAAATCTAATCGGATTCTTCGTCAATACACTGGTACTGTTTGGTAACTTGAAAGGTAATCCGAGATTTGTAGAGTTGTTAACAAGAGTACGAGAGACAACATTAGAGGCTTATACACATCAAGATTTACCTTTTGAGCGATTGGTTGAAGAGTTACAACCTATCAGAGATCTGAGTCGCAATCCGCTTTTTCAAGTGATGTTTACACTCCAGAATGCTCCTAAAAGTCAACTTTCCTTGCCAGGGTTGACGATTACACCATATAAATTTGATGCTGGCGCAACTAGATTCGACTTAGAGTTTCACCTCAGTGAACAGCCCTATGGTATCGAAGCGCTCCTTGTCTATAACACGGATCTTTTCGACGATGTGACCGCCATTCAATTGCTACAACATTTTCAGACATTATTATATGAAATTGTTACTAGGCCTGATAAACGTATCGCAAATTACCAACTGCTTAGCGAGGATGAGCATAAAAAGATATTGACCGAATTGAACTGTAGAGAATTTATATCAATTCAAGAAAAACCTTTTCATGAACTTTTCCAAGAGCAAGTGGAGCTATACCCTACTGCAATTGCCGTTGTTTATGGAACAGAGCAATTAACCTATTACGAACTAAATCGATGCGCCAATCAATTGGCATATTATCTACAGAAACTTGGTGTAAAACCAGATACAAGAGTATGTGTTTATCTAGATCGATCTCTTGATATGGTGATATCATTATTAGCAGTTGCCAAGGCTGGTGGTGCTTACATTCCTATCGATATTAATTATCCAGTAGAGAGGGTCGATTTTATACTGAAAGATGCCAAACCACTTGCACTTTTGACTTATGAAAATTTAGCTAAACATCTATCTAAAAGTAATGTTGTCCTTGTTCTTATCGATAAAGAAAGAGATTTAATTACACTTGAAAAAGACGGCAATTTCCCTAGTAAAATAACACCTGATAATCTTGCTTATGTGATTTATACATCTGGTTCGACCGGTGAACCGAAAGGTGTGGAAATTCCTCATTTAGGAGTGATGAATCTTATTGGCTGGCATCAACGCACATACGAGATATTACCAGAGGATCGCACGGCTCAGGTTGCTAACACAGCATTCGATGCCGCTGTATGGGAATTATGGCCTTATCTTGCAAGTGGCGCAAGTATCTATATTCTCGATGAAGAGATAAAGCTTTCTCCAACTCGTATGATAGAGTGGTTTAAAGAAAATGCCATTACAATAACTTTTTTGCCAACACCATTGGCAGAGGCAGTTCTTGAAAAGGAATGGCCTAAAGATACAGTTTTAAGAGCACTGTTAACGGGTGGTGATAGGCTTCATTGCAAATCAAACCAATCACAACCTTACCGACTTGCTAATAATTATGGTCCAACGGAAAACAGTGTTGTGACTACTTGGTGCTGGATAGACGAGTTTGATAGCGAAGTCTTACCGCCAATTGGTAAACCTATCAATAATGTACAAGTTTATATTGTGGATTGTAATCTAGAACTCATGCCGATCGGTGTAGCAGGAGAGATCTGTATTGCAGGCGCAAGTTTAGCACGTGGTTATTTAAATCAACCAAGCCTCACTGCAGAATCTTTTGTACCAGATCCTTTTAGTGAAAATCCAGGTCAGCGGCTATATAAGACTGGTGACATTGGACGTTATTTAGCGAATGGACAGATTGAGTTCCTAGGGCGTAAGGATGAACAAGTTAAAGTACGTGGTTACCGTATCGAGTTGGGTGAGATTGAGTCAGTGTTAAACAACCATCCATTGCTCCAGGATGCTGTTGTTATTGCACGTGAGTCGCAAGGAGGAGAAAAGCAATTAATCGCTTATATTGTACCACAGGATAGTCATGCAATTCCGCAATATGAACGAGAGCGTTTAAAAGACGAACAAGTTAATCAATGGCAGGCACTCTATAATTTTAATTATAGTCAGAGTAATAGGATTTCAGACACAACGTTTAATATTACTGGCTGGAACAGTAGTTATACGAAGGCTCCTTTGTTAGAAGACGAGATGTGCGAATGGCGCGATGCCACTATTGAACGAATTCTCTCATTAAAACCAAAACGTATATTGGAAATAGGTTGTGGCACAGGATTACTATTATTTCGACTAATATCAGAATGTGAATATTATTATGGCAGCGATTTTTCACAAGTTTCTCTCGATTATGTACAGCGACAGCTTGAGTATAATAGGCATGATCAATCTTGTGTTACATTGATGCAAAGAAGTGCAGATGATTTTTCTGATATTGGGCCAGGTTCATTCGATACTGTGATTCTTAACTCGATTGTCCAGTATTTTCCTGACCTAGACTACTTTCTCAAAGTCTTAACTGGCGCAATCAAATCATTGCGTTCTGGCGGTTATATATTTATTGGTGATCTACGAGATTTTCGCTTATTACAGGCTTTCCATATTTCTGTTCAACTTTTCCAGTCGCCTGATGACTTAGACACACAGATATTGTTAAAACGCGCACAACAGCGTATCTCTCAAGAAGGTGAATTGCTCATTGATCCAACACTATTTAGAGTATTGAAAGCGCAATTTCCGGAGATTGATCAAGTAAGAGTTCTTCTTAAACATGGGAAATATCAGAATGAGCTGACTTGCTTCCGCTATGACGTAATAGTACACGTTGGCACATCACCATGTCCTGCAGATCGACAAACTAGCTGCACCTGGCTCGATTGGCAAGCGCAGGGCTTGACAATATCAGATATTAAGAGTGTATTGCTTAAAGAAAGTCCGCTTCGGCTTGGTATTAGAAGAGTTATTAATGGACGTGTAGAAAAAGACCTGTTAGCTATGTCGCTATTGAACGCTAATAGAGGCTGTCAAACTGTAGGTGAATTACGTAAAGCAATTGAGTCACATACTAACATTGGTATTGATCCGGAAGAGTTTTGGCTTCTTAGTGATGAGCTTGATTACGATGTCGATATTAGTTGCTTATGGGAAGAAGGTTGTTTTGATGTACTCTTTTGCAAACGTGGAGTCAATGGTCACAATAATATTTCTGATCTAAAAACTAATTTTGATAATACATATAACCTGATCCAGTATTCTAATGATCCGCTACACGTTATGCTGATTAAGCAGTTACCAACCTACTTGTACGATTTTCTCTTAGAAAAACTACCTCAATACATGTTGCCATCTAGTTTTGTTACATTAGAACATTTACCACTGACAGCTAATGGTAAAGTCGATAAACAAGCATTATTGATTTTTAAGGACTATAACTCTGAATTAGATAATAATTATATTGCTCCACAAACTATAATAGAGCAAAAATTAATAGCTATTTGGGCTGATCTATTAGGTGTAATGCGGATTGGTGCCAATGATAATTTCTTTGCATTGGGTGGACACTCGCTGCTTGCTACTCAAATGATTTCTCGATTGAGAACGGTTTTTTCTATTGAACTACCATTACAAACTGCCTTTCAAGCAGCAACTATCACTCAGCTTGCGGCTATAATAGAAGCAGTTATAGATAACAGCGAGAAGTATAATGATATTATTACACCAGTAACACGTGATCAGGATTTGCCGCTATCATTTGCACAACAACGTCTCTGGTTTCTTAATCAACTTGAAGAAGGTGGTGCTGCCTACAATATTACAGACTCACTCTTAATTGAAGGTAGTCTGGATATAAAAGCGTTGGAAAAGAGTATAAATGAAATAATAAAGCGACACGAAGTGCTGCGTACTGTCTTCCAGACCAGACAAGGCGAACCAATACAGATTATCTTACCATCACAACCATTTACACTCACTAACATAGATCTTAGTGCAATAGCAGAACAGCAACAGATTGCTCGTCAGATAGCTAGTGAGCTAGGAGAGTGTGTATTTGATCTGACACAAGGGCCACTGCTGCGAGGCTGTTTGATGTGTATGAACAAGGAAGAATATGTATTAGTAGTGACACTGCATCACATCGTAGCAGATGGTTGGTCATTGGGGATATTGATAAGAGAGTTGACAGGATATTACGAGGCAGAGTTACGTGGTGAGAAGGTAGAGATGCAGCCATTGACAGTACAGTATGCTGACTATGCGCTATGGCAACGAGAATGGTTAAGAGGAGAGGTATTGGAGCAGCAGCTTGAGTATTGGCGAGAGCAGTTAGCAGGAGTATCACCATTGTTGGAATTACCTTATGATCGACCTCGACCTGTTATTCAATCTTTCCACGGTGCTAGTGTTTCTATCAAAGTAACGAGCGAGCTGACACACAGGATCAAAACGCTAAGTCAAAGAGAAGGCACTACACTATTTATGACGCTACTGGCAGCCTTCCAAGCGCTACTCTATCGTTATACACAGCAGGAGGAGATTATTATAGGTACGCCAATCGCCAATCGCAACCGTGCCGAGATTGAAAATCTAATCGGATTCTTCGTCAATACACTGGTACTGTTTGGTAACTTGAAAGGTAATCCGAGATTTGTAGAGTTGTTAACAAGAGTACGAGAGACAACATTAGAGGCTTATACACATCAAGATTTACCTTTTGAGCGATTGGTTGAAGAGTTACAACCTATCAGAGATCTGAGTCGCAATCCGCTTTTTCAAGTGATGTTTACACTCCAGAATGCTCCTAAAAGTCAACTTTCCTTGCCAGGGTTGACGATTACACCATATAAATTTGATGCTGGCGCAACTAGATTCGACTTAGAGTTTCACCTCAGTGAACAGCCCTATGGTATCGAAGCGCTCCTTGTCTATAACACGGATCTTTTCGACGATGTGACCGCCATTCAATTGCTACAACATTTTCAGACATTATTATATGAAATTGTTACTAGGCCTGATAAACGTATCGCAAATTACCAACTGCTTAGCGAGGATGAGCATAAAAAGATATTGACCGAATTGAACTGTAGAGAATTTATATCAATTCAAGAAAAACCTTTTCATGAACTTTTCCAAGAGCAAGTGGAGCTATACCCTACTGCAATTGCCGTTGTTTATGGAACAGAGCAATTAACCTATTACGAACTAAATCGATGCGCCAATCAATTGGCATATTATCTACAGAAACTTGGTGTAAAACCAGATACAAGAGTATGTGTTTATCTAGATCGATCTCTTGATATGGTGATATCATTATTAGCAGTTGCCAAGGCTGGTGGTGCTTACATTCCTATCGATATTAATTATCCAGTAGAGAGGGTCGATTTTATACTGAAAGATGCCAAACCACTTGCACTTTTGACTTATGAAAATTTAGCTAAACATCTATCTAAAAGTAATGTTGTCCTTGTTCTTATCGATAAAGAAAGAGATTTAATTACACTTGAAAAAGACGGCAATTTCCCTAGTAAAATAACACCTGATAATCTTGCTTATGTGATTTATACATCTGGTTCGACCGGTGAACCGAAAGGTGTGGAAATTCCTCATTTAGGAGTGATGAATCTTATTGGCTGGCATCAACGCACATACGAGATATTACCAGAGGATCGCACGGCTCAGGTTGCTAACACAGCATTCGATGCCGCTGTATGGGAATTATGGCCTTATCTTGCAAGTGGCGCAAGTATCTATATTCTCGATGAAGAGATAAAGCTTTCTCCAACTCGTATGATAGAGTGGTTTAAAGAAAATGCCATTACAATAACTTTTTTGCCAACACCATTGGCAGAGGCAGTTCTTGAAAAGGAATGGCCTAAAGATACAGTTTTAAGAGCACTGTTAACGGGTGGTGATAGGCTTCATTGCAAATCAAACCAATCACAACCTTACCGACTTGCTAATAATTATGGTCCAACGGAAAACAGTGTTGTGACTACTTGGTGCTGGATAGACGAGTTTGATAGCGAAGTCTTACCGCCAATTGGTAAACCTATCAATAATGTACAAGTTTATATTGTGGATTGTAATCTAGAACTCATGCCGATCGGTGTAGCAGGAGAGATCTGTATTGCAGGCGCAAGTTTAGCACGTGGTTATTTAAATCAACCAAGCCTCACTGCAGAATCTTTTGTACCAGATCCTTTTAGTGAAAATCCAGGTCAGCGGCTATATAAGACTGGTGACATTGGACGTTATTTAGCGAATGGACAGATTGAGTTCCTAGGGCGTAAGGATGAACAAGTTAAAGTACGTGGTTACCGTATCGAGTTGGGTGAGATTGAGTCAGTGTTAAACAACCATCCATTGCTCCAGGATGCTGTTGTTATTGCACGTGAGTCGCAAGGAGGAGAAAAGCAATTAATCGCTTATATTGTACCACAGGATAGTCATGCAATTCCGCAATATGAACGAGAGCGTTTAAAAGACGAACAAGTTAATCAATGGCAGGCACTCTATAATTTTAATTATAGTCAGAGTAATAGGATTTCAGACACAACGTTTAATATTACTGGCTGGAACAGTAGTTATACGAAGGCTCCTTTGTTAGAAGACGAGATGTGCGAATGGCGCGATGCCACTATTGAACGAATTCTCTCATTAAAACCAAAACGTATATTGGAAATAGGTTGTGGCACAGGATTACTATTATTTCGACTAATATCAGAATGTGAATATTATTATGGCAGCGATTTTTCACAAGTTTCTCTCGATTATGTACAGCGACAGCTTGAGTATAATAGGCATGATCAATCTTGTGTTACATTGATGCAAAGAAGTGCAGATGATTTTTCTGATATTGGGCCAGGTTCATTCGATACTGTGATTCTTAACTCGATTGTCCAGTATTTTCCTGACCTAGACTACTTTCTCAAAGTCTTAACTGGCGCAATCAAATCATTGCGTTCTGGCGGTTATATATTTATTGGTGATCTACGAGATTTTCGCTTATTACAGGCTTTCCATATTTCTGTTCAACTTTTCCAGTCGCCTGATGACTTAGACACACAGATATTGTTAAAACGCGCACAACAGCGTATCTCTCAAGAAGGTGAATTGCTCATTGATCCAACACTATTTAGAGTATTGAAAGCGCAATTTCCGGAGATTGATCAAGTAAGAGTTCTTCTTAAACATGGGAAATATCAGAATGAGCTGACTTGCTTCCGCTATGACGTAATAGTACACGTTGGCACATCACCATGTCCTGCAGATCGACAAACTAGCTGCACCTGGCTCGATTGGCAAGCGCAGGGCTTGACAATATCAGATATTAAGAGTGTATTGCTTAAAGAAAGTCCGCTTCGGCTTGGTATTAGAAGAGTTATTAATGGACGTGTAGAAAAAGACCTGTTAGCTATGTCGCTATTGAACGCTAATAGAGGCTGTCAAACTGTAGGTGAATTACGTAAAGCAATTGAGTCACATACTAACATTGGTATTGATCCGGAAGAGTTTTGGCTTCTTAGTGATGAGCTTGATTACGATGTCGATATTAGTTGCTTATGGGAAGAAGGTTGTTTTGATGTACTCTTTTGCAAACGTGGAGTCAATGGTCACAATAATATTTCTGATCTAAAAACTAATTTTGATAATACATATAACCTGATCCAGTATTCTAATGATCCGCTACACGTTATGCTGATTAAGCAGTTACCAACCTACTTGTACGATTTTCTCTTAGAAAAACTACCTCAATACATGTTGCCATCTAGTTTTGTTACATTAGAACATTTACCACTGACAGCTAATGGTAAAGTCGATAAACAAGCATTATTGATTTTTAAGGACTATAACTCTGAATTAGATAATAATTATATTGCTCCACAAACTATAATAGAGCAAAAATTAATAGCTATTTGGGCTGATCTATTAGGTGTAATGCGGATTGGTGCCAATGATAATTTCTTTGCATTGGGTGGACACTCGCTGCTTGCTACTCAAATGATTTCTCGATTGAGAACGGTTTTTTCTATTGAACTACCATTACAAACTGCCTTTCAAGCAGCAACTATCACTCAGCTTGCGGCTATAATAGAAGCAGTTATAGATAACAGCGAGAAGTATAATGATATTATTACACCAGTAACACGTGATCAGGATTTGCCGCTATCATTTGCACAACAACGTCTCTGGTTTCTTAATCAACTTGAAGAAGGTGGTGCTGCCTACAATATTACAGACTCACTCTTAATTGAAGGTAGTCTGGATATAAAAGCGTTGGAAAAGAGTATAAATGAAATAATAAAGCGACACGAAGTGCTGCGTACTGTCTTCCAGACCAGACAAGGCGAACCAATACAGATTATCTTACCATCACAACCATTTACACTCACTAACATAGATCTTAGTGCAATAGCAGAACAGCAACAGATTGCTCGTCAGATAGCTAGTGAGCTAGGAGAGTGTGTATTTGATCTGACACAAGGGCCACTGCTGCGAGGCTGTTTGATGTGTATGAACAAGGAAGAATATGTATTAGTAGTGACACTGCATCACATCGTAGCAGATGGTTGGTCATTGGGGATATTGATAAGAGAGTTGACAGGATATTACGAGGCAGAGTTACGTGGTGAGAAGGTAGAGATGCAGCCATTGACAGTACAGTATGCTGACTATGCGCTATGGCAACGAGAATGGTTAAGAGGAGAGGTATTGGAGCAGCAGCTTGAGTATTGGCGAGAGCAGTTAGCAGGAGTATCACCATTGTTGGAATTACCTTATGATCGACCTCGACCTGTTATTCAATCTTTCCACGGTGCTAGATTAGCTTTCTCACTTGATAAAGATTTTTCTAATTCGATTAAGGCATTATGTCGCAGTGAAAAAACAACGCTCTATATGTTGTTATTAGCGGCTTTCCAGGCTTTGTTGCACCGTTATACAGGAAAGGATGATATATGTGTCGGTTCACCCATTGCTAATAGGAGAAGTGTCGAGCTAGATAATTTGATTGGGTTTTTTGTTAACACTATAGTTATGCGTGGCGATTTGAGCGGAGATCCAAGTTTTCGTGAGCTTTTGTCACGTACACGCAAGGTAGCATTGGGTGCTTACACACATCAGGATCTACCCTTTGAACGGTTGGTGGAAGATATTCAACCGATCCGTGCGCTCAGCCATTCTACCCTATTTCAAGTAATGTTTGTCTTACAGAATACGCCTATGTCAGCACTTCATCTAGGTGAGCTTACGATAAGACCTGCTGAAGCTGACATTGATATCTCCAGATTTGAAATTACCCTTTCTATAGTGGAAAAAGATGAGTGTCTAAATGGCACCATAGAGTATCAGACGGCATTGTTTGAATCAGATACAATTGCTCTTATGATTGAGCGGCTGCAAAGACTGCTAAAGAGTATTATAGCTAACCCTAACTGTAATATCTCGCAGTTATCGATCTTAACTGATGCAGAAAAACAACACTTGCTTCTTGAATTCAATCCCACAACAACTGAATACCCTCAACATTTATGTATATATGATTTATTCAAGCAGCAGGTTAAGCATACACCATCTACCATTGCTGTTCAGTGTGGAGAACAGTGTCTGACCTATCTTGAGCTTGATGCTTGCGCAAACCGGCTAGCCAGATATTTACAGAAACTTGGTGCTATACCAGAAATGCGGATAGGGTTGTGTGTAGAACGCTCGCTGGAAATGATCATAGGTATATTAGGTATCCTTAAAACAGGTGCATCCTATGTTCCTCTTGATCCATCTTACCCTAACGATCGTCTTGATCTTATCGTGAAAGATGCTGGTTGCTTGTTGGTTATAACAAAAACACAACATATCGATAGGTTAACCAGGCCTGATTTGCGGGTTATTTGTTTAGACACAGACAAATTTGATATAGATGAAGAAAGTGTAGAGGAAGTTGTCAGCAGAGCTATACCTCAAAACCTTGCTTATTTAATCTATACCTCAGGTTCAACAGGTAAGCCTAAAGGGGTACAGGTTACACATCAAAATTTGGTGCATTCAACTTTGGCGCGCTTTGTTTATTATCGAGAATCTGTTCACGCATTTCTCTTGCTTTCTTCCTTTGCATTTGATAGTTCGGTAGCAGGAATCTTCTGGACACTTTGTCAAGGTGGCACACTAATCATTCCTGCAGAGGGTGTACATTTTAATCTTGGTGAATTGGAGAGATTAATTGAGCACCATAATATATCTCATATGCTCTGCTTGCCTAGTCTCTATTCATTATTATTAAGTGAAGATAAACTGCATAAGGCAAAATCGTTGAAAACCATTATTGTTGCAGGGGAGTCTTGTCCATTGGAATTAGTAAATAGACACTACCAGTGCCTGCCAAATACAGTACTATTTAATGAATATGGCCCTACAGAATGCTCAGTTTGGAGCAGTGTTTATCAATGTAGTATGCAGACAGCAGTATTGGGGCGTGTACCTATTGGTGTTCCAATTGCTAATACGAGAATTTATATTCTTAACAAACACCTTCAACCTGTTGGCATAGGACTACCTGGAGAGCTTTGTGTTGGTGGTACTGGTATTACTCGTGGCTATTTAGATCAAGCAGATATAACTGCAGAAAAATTTATTCCAGATTCGTTCAGTGGTGAGTTAGGCGCACGTCTTTATAAAACTGGAGATCGAGCACGGCTTCTCAACAATGGCAATATTGAGTTTCTTGGTCGTATCGATTATCAAGTGAAGGTTCGTGGTTATCGTATTGAGCCAAGCGAGATTGAAATAATACTGACCAATCATCCTTCTGTACGTGATTGTGTTGTCGTTGCTTATGAAGAAAAAACTGGCAATATACGATTGGTAGCTTACCTAGTTACCAAAAACCAACCAGCGACTTCGAATGAATTAATAAATTTCCTCAAGGAAAAGGTTCCTGAGTTTATGGTTCCATCTGCTTTCCTTTGGCTAGATGCGATACCACTTACACCTAATGGCAAAATAGATCGTCAGGTTTTACCGATGTCCAAACTTTGCCTTGATGATCGTGAGGATTATGTTACAGCCCGCAATCAACTGGAAGCTGTGTTAGTTGATATTTGGTGTGATGTTCTTGCTGTCGAACGTGTTAGTGTACAGGATGACTTTTTTCAAATAGGTGGACATTCATTGCTGGCAACACAGTTGATCTCTCGTGTACGTGATCGCTTTCAGATCGATTTACCACTAAGTAAACTATTCGAGTCACCCACGGTCGAAAAATTAGCTGCTGTTCTAGTGACAAGTGGTATCGATATTGAATGGTTGACACCATTGACAGATCCAAACATTCAGGAGATCGAAGCTAACGTAAAGCATTATCCAGCTCTTTTTGAAGCAATATCAATTGCGCGTGGAGAGATAGCTGTAGGCGCCATAGCAAATTCAACTATTACACATAACGCACTAGTAGAGCTACAACCACAAGGTTCTCGTCCACCATTCTTCTGTGTACATCCCGGCAGCGGTAGTGTCGGTTGTTATTATCATTTGGCACGATATCTTGGCAATGAACAGCCATTTTATGGTTTACAAGCATCTGGACTAGACACAAAGACAATGCCACTTGAATCTGTGGAAGAGATGGCAGCATATTATCTTACTGCTTTGCATCTGGTACAAAAGCATGGTCCATATTTTTTAGGCGGTTGGTCGTCGGGCGGTATTATTGCTTTTGAGATGGCACAACAGCTATATAGACAAGGCCAAAGTGTTGCGCTACTGGCTTTGATTGATACAGTATTGCCTGTTGGTGATGAAACAATTGATGATGCAGCAATACTTAAAGAACTTTTTGTTGATCGTCTAGACCTATCATTGGAATACTTGCGGCGGCTTAGCTCTGACGAGCGCATAGAATATGTTTCTGAACAGTTGAAGTTGAATAAACTAGTGCCCATAACATTTGGATTACCTTGGTTACGAAGTTATTTCGCAGTTTACAGTAGTATTTATCGTGCCACACTCAAATACCAGGCACAATTTTATCCAGGTAAACTCACCCTCTTACGCGCCAGTGAAGAGAATGCATATTTCAGCTCACAACTGGACTTAGGTTGGTATAAGTTATCGGCAAGTGTCGAGATAAAGATGGTAGCAGGTAATCATGGTAATATGGTTAATGAACCAGAAGTAGTATCATTGGCAGAGCAATTGAAAAATTGTATCGACGTAGCTCTTTAACTTCAAATAAACTCAATTAATAAGTGGGTAATGACGTAAACATACAACTGAGATAATACTGAAGATTAATACTAAACTTCCTATACCAACAAAACTAATAAGTGTACGACGCACCACCTCATTAGTATGTTCTTCACGAAATTCGAAACGAGGTAGTTTATCATAATCTACTACAGATAATCTTTCTTTGCGAAAGACCATGGGTGCGAACTTTGAATGCCATAAATCTATGAACTCTCCTACCTGTTTTATAAATTGTTCATGACGCTGTCTGTCGGTGCCAGCAAGGTTATTTAATGCCTCCTGCATGACGATAGCTGGTGAGAGAAAACGGTAATTAGTGATAATATATTGTTGACGCATGAGTTGCTGGTTATGATAAATTAGTCGTGACATAACACGCTGTTGCAGTTCTTGTTGCATCGCATAATACTTTGCATAATAGACGTCATAACTTATTTCTTCTGGATTAAGAGCAGCACCATTTACAGTCAATTCTGGATGGTCTTTATAGTACTGGGAGAGCAATTGTTTATCTTCACGATTAACCGCATTGTCGGCAGCACGTATCTCACGGATCAACTCTAGCCGCGACGGTAATGGATGCAGCTTTGTTGTTACTATAGTTAGTAACACTGGTGTTACAATAACAATGGTAAGCCATATGGTTATTAAAGTGATGGCATTGGCTGCAGAGTTTTTGCCAAAAGCGTTAACCATCAGGGCAATTGAGAACCAGAAGAAAGTATAGATAAGTATTAATGCCAACCATAGAGTCAATCGTATGATAGTTTCACGGTCACTAATGTCAATATTGAATAACCATAAACCGATCAATGTCACTCCCCACCCTGTTGTTAGCAGAACAACTATACGAGCCAATGTTTTGCCAAGTAGTACTGTTTGTACATGTACTGGTTGAGATAATGTTATTTGTAATGTACCTTCCTCGCGTTCAGCAGAGAGGATATTATAAGAGAGTACAAGAATAAGAAGCGGATAGAAATAGATAAAAACAAAACTAAGATCAAAGCGCCCAGCTATTAAATTTACCGGATTATCTGTTTCGGTTTGGTTAGTGAGAATATACTTGATTGAGTAGATGTCAATACTTACTGAATAGGGTAGTATTATTCCCTGACCTAAAGAGAGAACAGCTAAGGGTTGTGGAGATAAACAAGCGAGTGTTTTAATGGTACCCGGTCTACCAGCTTGAGGTAGTTCTTCAGCTCGTTTTTGTCCTGAATAGATTTCGATAACCTGTTTTTTAGCCTCATTCAGTTGGTTATCGCTGACTTGTTGAGCTTGTTTAATCAATGCTATGCGTTTACTCTTCCAGTTATTGCCATTGTAAAGCGCATAAAAGATGAGGGTAGTAAAAAGCAGTACAACTACTATAAGTGTGCGGTCTGCTATCATATTGCGTAGATCAAGTAATAGAATCCTAGTAATCATTATGTATAGTTATTAAGATTTAATTCTAGTTGTTGTTACAATTGCCATTGTTGTTGTTAGCACAAACCAGCCTGTGAGCGTAATCAAGCTACTGAGATGATTTTTTAGTGCCCAAAGTAATCCAGGAGTTTGATAAGTGAAAGGTGATATGCTCTCCCACAAACTACGTCCAGCGATATAGGTATATTCTCCGGTACGCGACTTATAAGTTAGATCATCATTAAGTGTTTTATTCAATTGCCGCCGATAATTTTCTGCGGCATTGGCAAAGTGTTTATGGTGCTGCCAGTCGGTGCCAGCTAATCCCATTGATAACCAACGGATTGCCAACAAGGGCGCGACAATGGCGGTCAATTTTTGCACATGGTTCTGGTATTCGTAAGTTTGCCATAAATTACCATAATGTTTGTCGAAGACTTGATTGCCATAATCTTCGCCAGCCTGTAATAGTAGACCATCGAAATTGATTGGTAGCTCCTCTATTTTAGAGACTTGATATTGAGACAATACACGTTTCTTCAACGCTTCCACTCTGTTGTCACTAGCATTATGGCCATCTATACCATTGTGTTTGTCGTGATTTACGTTCTGCCAGAATTCGAAGCTAGATGGAACAGGATAGAGATTTTCGGATATATCGGCAGAAAGGCGTGGTACAATCAACCCGGTTGTTATCCAAAACCCTAGCAATACCACTAATGCTATACGTGAGGTACGCGCCCAGGCTGATATTGTCAACGATAAACTTAAGAAAGCACCAAAATAGAGTAGATAAGCAATAAATATCATTACATATCGGGTTGTACTAATGGCGAGACCTTCACTACTATTTACCATAGCGAGGGTGAGAAGTCCTAAAACTATCGCAGGAGCAATTAACAATGATAATGCAGCGGTAAGACCAATAAATTTACCTAATACAAGTGAGCGTCGTTGTACACCTAGGCTCAATATCAATCTTAATGTGCCATTTTCGCGTTCGGCTGTGAATGTAGAAAACGACATAAGAATAATCAGCAACGGTAATAAGAGTTGCAACACCGTAGCTGTCGTTAATTCTCCAAAGCTGCTAACCGTAGTACTATCCTCAAATGGACGGTACTCGAATGCATCCTGATTGTGTGCTTCCATCCAAACGGCAATACCAGTATAAGATTCAATACCTCGATCAAAAAATGAGAGTGGTGGATGTGGCTTAAAGGCATATTTGCCGAAATGAGCAGCAATATGCGGATTGCGTTCTCCTTGTGTAAGCCATTGTTCTTCATCCGCAGCTTGTGCAGTAAGTTGTTCTTTTTGTACTTCGTGGTAATGGTGCCACCCTAACAGAAGTGATAATATTAGCAATAAAAGAATACTGGTCGCAGTCCAGCGGAAACGCCCATCACGAATTACTTCGATAAACTCTTTGTGTGCTATTTGTGTAATCATAGTTACATAGGTTCTGAACTTAGAACTCATAACGAACAGCAAATTCGAATTGTCTGCTATCACCAGCAGTTCCTGTAAGTCTTCCAAAATTGCTTCGAGAGCTTATTCGTAATGTATTGGAGAAAAAGCTTGTGCCAAAATTTACTGTATTAAGGAGATTAAATGCGGTGGCACGTAGCTCTAGGTGATGATTTTCTTTCCAGGGTAGGGTTAAGCGTTTATTAATACCTAAATCAATAGTGAAGTTGGCGGGTCCTGTTATCACATTACGTGAACCTACTTCACCAGGTCGTGTGTATTGAAATTTGCTAAGCGTAGTAGCTGGGTTTTTGAAGAGATTAACATTACCTGAAGGATCTCTGCGAGTGATTTCTGTTTTTGCCGAGCTGACAAGCGTTGCTGGACCTTGATTGAGCGCATTGGTTGGAAATGCGAAACCATTGCTGACACTGAGTGGGAAACCAGAACGCCAGCGCCAAATACCTGTTATTGTCCATCCACTAATAAGCTGGTTAACAAGTCCATGCGTGCCTGTTCCGATTGCATGTCCGCGTCCAAACGGCAGATCAATTACGCCGTATGCATTAAAATTGTGACGTAGATCAAAGTTTGAAAGTGCGCGTCCAGCATCACGACGAAAAGCATTTTGAATCTGATCAGCACCAGTAGTACCAAAAATCAGATCGTTATTTTCTGGTGCTGAACCATTATCGATCGATTTTGATAACACATAATTTATCCCCAGAAGTGTGCTACCAATATTACGTCGCAAAGATAGTTGTAAGCTGTGGTAGTTGGAACTACCAAAGTTAGTATAGGTTGAAAGAGAGTTATATTGTGGTTGGAAAAGTACGAATCCATCTCGATCTGGATCAATAGTTCTATTCCATGGACTATTACCTGGTGTTAGATTGGTATCTAACATTTGCAGAGGTGCCGTCCAGGAACCATTAGCATTTGCTGCCAATATGTAGAAAGCCTGTGTGGCATTTAACTCTGATCTACCAATAAAGTTTGGTAGATTGGGCAATAGATTTTCAAAGAAAGCTATTGGTGCAATGCTTGCTAATGCTCTTGGATCATTAGGATTGATTATTGGTCTAAATGGATCAGGACCAATAATATCAACGATTCTATTATATGCGCTCCAAAGATTTTCTCCAGAAACAGTATCACGCAGGTAACCATAGTATTGCGCCAGATCAATATAACTCAATGATTGTCGTCCAAATGTACCTACATAGGTGATATCAAGAGAGAAGCGTTTTGGCAACTCACGTTGCAGCGAAAAAGTTGCACTCATTGTATAAGGTGTAGATAGACGGTTGTCTATCATAAAGCCATTAACACCAGCACCTTTATTGAAAAAAAATGGTAATGTTGCGCTGTTTGGCGGTGTTAGATAAGCACTAATGGGTGGCAGACCAGCTGTGCCAAGCGCATCGCTAGTACCTGTAAAACGTGGTGCAGTCTTTAGATTATACAATACAAATGAGCTAAATTGTGTAGTTGATAAACCAGGCGAGCCAAATTTGTCCAGCGCTGTTGCTAGTGCACCTCCAATACGATGAAAGTAGACACCAAAACCGGCACGAATAGCGCTCTGGCCAGTTGTTCCGAAGAGTATGCGCCATAAACCTTTGTTAAACTCAGGACTGTAAACGACAGCAAGGCGTGGAGCAAAATTATTCTTATCTGGTTCATACCAACCCGGTCGATGATTTTTGCTGCCTGCCAGCTCAAAACCAATAAGTGGCGAAGCATCTGAAGGAATTCCTGCATTCATATCTGTCTGACGTTGATTAAACCAATCACGTACATCCATAATTGGCCGTACCATTGCGCCGTTTGTCTCTTCTATAGGAGTAAAATAGTTGTAGCGTAAACCTGCTGTTATTGTGAGATTACGA
>JBFLVQ010000105.1:0-18871 GCA_040758525.1 Acidobacteriota bacterium | reverse complement strand
GGCTACAGGCATACCAGAGATTGCAGAGGGACTTGAAAATATCAACGCTGATAAAGAGATTCAGCGCTTGGAAAGTTTGATTAAGGATGGTATTAAGCCACGGATAACACTTGTCGGAATAAAAGCCATAGAAGGTTTTAGCAAAGGTCCAGTTCTGTTTATAAGGGCTCAGAAGAGTTGGAATTCTCCTCACATGGTTACTTTTGATAATCTCTCACGGTTTTTTTCTCGCAACAGTAGAGGAAAGTATCAGCTTGACGTAACACAGATACGTGCAGCATTCATTGCCGCATTAAACTTTCCTATCGTTGTGCTCTTGCCACCATTTGGCAAATGCGAAAGTCACGGCAGTTAGTCTAACAGAATTGATGCAGCCTGTTTATTCCTACCTGTGGCCAGTTTTCCTACTTGATACTCACAGGTTTTGCCTGTTGCCCATCAAGCAAGATGAGTGATGCTTCTATCAAGCCATTAATGATTTTGTTATTGGGTAGAAATGCCGGCCCAAACCGCTTGATTACCGTTTCCGCTATACGAGCGCTGGCGAGTAAGCGGCGTAGCGTATCTTCATCATAGTGCTTTGATAGATTCTCGATTGCTTGTTCGCGACCAGCTCGCAGCAACTTCTTGCCAAATGTCACGCCAGCCTGGCTGGCTACATTAATGATCTCCTCAGCAGCACCACGCCGACCGTCGCCGTCCAGGTCCACACCAGCAACTAGCTCTACAGTGTTCTTGGCAATCTGCACAATCTGATCCTTGAGTTGCTCATCTTCGGGTGAACCGTCAACATGCAACTCACCCGATCTAATGTAAACGGAATCGGGCAACGCTCGCAGAGTAGTGTCAACGATAAAGCCGCCTAGTTTTTTGAATGCCCCGCCGACCTTAGAGAAAACTGATTTGATACCCATAAATAATCCTTTCATCGACCTATCAGAGTTGGTAATGATTTGCCCAGCGCTGATGCTAAAAAGGCTAATATTCGCTGAGCACCTGTTAATGGTTGATTGAATTTCTTTGCCGCGATAACGAGCTGCTCGCCGAGCTGCTGGCCATAATCAACCAGTTTGACACTACTTTCAGTAATGCGCTCACCATTGCGCGCAATCGCTTGGAAAGCAGCAATCAGTACAGGTAACCCCTGCAGGAAATCCTGGGCAGCAAGCTTCACTGATGCGGTAGTGGCTTCGACATTGGCGATTGCCGCTATTAGATTAGGGTTGCGTAGCAGAGCTTCGAGTGCTTCTATGGCATCGTGCATCTGATCTAGCACGCCCTCTTCGGCTGCAGCCACCTTTATGGCACTAGTCAGCTCTTCGACAAGCCTATCAATTCGTACTAATGTCTTAGACTCAAAGTGATCAAGTAAGGCATCAGTACGTTTCTTTGTCGAGTACATCCAATCTGCTGTAGCTTTGGCCACTGTGCCATAATGGTTGGTCATGACGAATGCCTGATCAGTTGTGAGATAGAAGTAGTTTTCCAGATTCTTCAGGCGCTCATCAGTAACAAAGCGGTTCACTCGGCTACTAGCAAGTGCTCCTTCATGGCTGGCATGACGTACATGCTCGGTTGTAGCTTCCAAATGATCCAGGCTGCGCTGAACACGAAAATAGAGATCTGTCATTGCGGCAATAATTAGTATTAAGGCCACGATTTTGCAGATCTCCTTCGAGCGTCTGAGATTTGCAATTGTCCAATTGTGATCAATCATTGAGCTTTTTGCGGGCGTCTAAGAGAAAACTATGGGTTTCTTTCAGGCAAGCGAAGCCAACTAAAAAAGCAGTTGTTTTCAAGTTAAGCCCCGCTTCAAAACAAAGTACCATTCCACCCGTAACAGTGATACCGATAGCAAGAAAGTACTTTCTCCAACTGATTGAATTTAGGTTATGCATTGCTTTGCTCCTGTTTCAGATCATATTGATAGAAATTGTTCAACCGCATTATCTTCTTCAGAAGATCAGCGTATACAGGATCGGTAGCATAGCCACACGCTTGGAGCTGCTCAGCAAACTTGTTAGGATCATCTTTGACAGCCATTGCCGGCGCATAACGGGAATTATTCGCTAACAGACGTGCGCGATCGTCGAAAGCATCTTCCACAGTATCAAACGCGGCAAACTTGGCATTAATGAAGACCTCTTTATCATTGACTACTTCGCGAGTTCGTCGTTCAACATATTTCTTATGCCGCTTTGGAGTGAATTTCATGCCGAAGTAGTTATGGCAGCCCATATTCTTCTCACCATAGGCGCTTTCAAGTGCCCATTGTGCGAGCGTGACGGATGCTGGAATACCATATTTAGTTTGCACAGCTTGAGCTGCAGAGATAAAAACAGGATCTATAGTTCTTGGCATAGTTTTAGAGACAGTTTTGCAGTGTAGGTTATTTATTGCGCAGATGCTCGAAGAAGAATGCCGCAATAGTTGCAATAAAGCCGGAAATAGCTCCTATTACTCCGGCAGTCTTTTTGAAGGTGGCTATTTCTATCTTGATCTCATCTAGCTTTTTAAGCTGATTTCTCATTTCAACTATTGCTGCGTCTTGTTGATCAAGTCTATAGATAACCAGATGTTGATACTCTGACCATTCTGTCTTTTGATTCGGTTCATTCATGGCTTACCACCATATAATTTAGACTTAGTTATTGTTGGTTGCTTATTCAATTGGTGGTTTATTGGCTAGAAAGCTTACTGGCAAATCTTGAGACTCAAGTACGTCAATAGCATCAGTGAAAAAGTTTGTTTCCGAGTCACCACCTGGCACAGGTGTTTTCAGCTTCTCATACACGATTGCTCGTGGCTCTTTCGTCGAAAGCAATGTCGCAGTAAAAGGAAAATCCGTACCGATCCAGTTGCGGCCTTTTAGAGTTATGTAATCTCCACCCGCGTCTGCTGTCGCTTTATCCTTAAAACATCCTATCGTAATAGAAGCATACTTGGTGTGCCAGTTGATATTTGTATCCAGGATTTTCCAGTAATTGCCGCCTAACCCAGTATTCCCTAAAGGCATGAACTTTTCAAAGCCCATATTCTAACCCTCCTTAGCAACAAATTTGTTGCTTGCGGCTGTACAGATCACGTTTACAGCCTCAGTAGAAATAAAGTTGCCCTCCATTACAAATTTTTCGTTCACACCAACTTTGATCGAGTTGTTATCAACCGTTGCAGCCCCGCCAAAATTGATGTATTGCGTGGTATCGCTAATGTTTTGGAAAAGAAAGTAGCGGCGCAAAGTGTTGGCAGCAGCAACGGGTGTAGAATTATTTGCCGTCCCACTCGTAGTGCCACTACGATCTGTTAGAGTTCCAGGCGAGCTGGCAGTTTTCACGCTGCCATCATCAGCACAGGCTATTTCAACCGGATTACCATCGCTCTTGATACCAAAAGAGGCGCTACGCTGATTGGCATCAATATCAGCTGCCCAGGTCTTATGCTTCTTATTTGACACTGGTCGTCTCCTTACTCACCTTTGGCGCAAATATTAACGTGCCATTCTCGCCTTCCCTGATCTCATATTTCTCAAGATCGATTTTGTGTCGTAGCGCAATCTTAAGATACAAATTCTCAAATGCAGTTGCGGCACCCTGGCAGCCTTGAAGCTTAGTTGAGGCTTCCTTGAGAGCTTTTACCTCATCTGCAGGTAGCACGAGTTCGCCCTTACTGTTTGGCTGAAGAGGTGCGGAAGCCGCTTGCTGTTTCTCGGCCGTAGCCGCAGGAGCATCATCTTTAGTCTTGCTAACAAAGGCCATAGTCGTGATAACAGTTAACCCTATTACTAAAAGTCCAGCAATGATCCAATTGAATTTCTTCATAAATTCTCCTTAATTTTGGATTTTTACAAAAGGTACGGTAAAGGCATTGTCTGATGTGATTGTTCCGAGTGCTGATGGCAGCGCGCCACTTGAAGACGTATTAGCTGCCGTGCCGATCTGAGTTGTTCCGTCATTTAGGATATCAACGGCTTGAGTTCCTGCAGTAGGTGCTCCAGAGAGAGCGAAGCTGAGTGCTACACTAGAAGTCCAAGCAAGATAGTACCAGCCGGGAGAGATCGTTGTCGCGGAGCCAAGTGTGGTAGATTTGATTCCCACACTTGTACAATCCTTGGCTCCGCTATCTATGCTGAGTATGTTGCCATCTCCAGTATAGAGTCCTGCTGAGCAACTACAGGAGGCGCAGTTTCCTGATACTCGAAAAGAAATTCTGTTTACAGTAATGCGAGTAGGAATATAGATTCTGGCAACCCTTACCTGGTTGTTCGTCGCAACGCCTGTGGCCGTGCCAGCAGGAGCAGCTATAGGACTGACAGGTAAGACAAAATATGCTCCATTAGTAGAAGCCGCAACTCTGCGTATCGTGATAGTGCCAGAGGCAGTCGAGATACTGATGTCGTCTGCTCCGGATATAGTCTGTGCACTTGTAGTGTCACCATTGATGCTAGTAATCGCCATTCCTGCAGACATCGAGCCCCACTTAAGACCAGTAGGCTGTGAGCTGTCTGCTACTAGGACCTGATTATCAGTGCCTACTCCAAGACGTGCTGGCGCAGTGCTAAAGGTGAATAAGTCCCCCTTGGTAGTAAGAGGATAAGTATAAGTGGGAGCAGGTGTGACAATGGGCTTGCTCGTTGCCCTCGTAGTTGTATTAAACGAAAGGCAAAACAAAAATAGTGAAATCACTATTAACCAAATGGCTTCACTTTTGCTAAATATCAGTCCCTCTCTCATTTGATGTACCATTCGTCTCCATCGCTCACCAGCGTGAGTGAGGAGTATATTGCTGTTAATATTCTGCTGGTCGAATCATCATCGATTTCTTGTGAGCCATTGGGATCAATGGTTACCGACCCACTGCCAGCAATCTTTTTAATTGTGATTTCGAATCCAGCTGGTACAGATGCAGCCGAGATCAATGTGATAGTTACACCACTGGTACCTGCATCAACGGTGATGAAGTTGTCACTTACAGTTGCAGTGTAGTTGGCGTTTTTTGTTGCGTAACCTGTAGCAAAGCCAGCAACCCTGGTAACATCGGCCTTTACCCATAATGCAATGGCTGTTGTGATCGTCGCGTTCGTGCCGGCTAGCGGAGCGCCCTGAATTGCGACAGTTGCCGCTGTCGCAATCGTATCGGCTGAGCTAAATGCGTAAGTTGGTCTTTCAATCCAGACTGCTTTCTGTTCGGTGAAGGTGCCGGCGCCAGAAAGGAATGTAACTGTTCGACCAATATCAAGGTGAAAGTCGATCGCTTCTGTATCAGGGGTTTGACCGGTCATTACACCGCCGCTAAAGCGTGCGATAGTACGACCGTCTGTGAGTCCCGATGACCAGTTGGCTTGTTGAACATCAAGTGTCGCTAGCTTTGTAGCATTGGCTTGAACGCTGGTGTAAAAAACATCTGTAATGTAGGTAGAGTTGGCACTCAGCATTAAGCGATCAGCAGCGTTACCACTCGCTGTTTGAATGACTATTTTATCGCCGGCATCTCCAACCTGGAAAAAAGTTGCTATCTCAGCCTCAAGCCATGCGCTTGCAGTAGTACCTCTAAAAATCTTCTTAGCAAGCCCACCACTAGCATTGGCGACAGCGAGAATGATCGATCCATTTCCATCAGAATCGGCCATTATGGCGCCGTCACGATTAATCACGAATCGAGAATTAGAGCCGATCTTGTAATCAATAAACTTGGAATTGGCATCAGATGCCGTATTGGTTAGCACAAATTTCAATGCTGTGAATGTTGTACTGCTAGAGTTCCAAGTATAAGTTGTACCGAGCGCTTGTTGATCGCTCGTCAGAGTACCCTGCACCAGTGAGAGCATAGTAGAACTGATTGGTGTAGAACTTCCAATCGCTACACTGTCAGTAGCTGTAGTAAGCCTGACAGTAGTACCATCATCAGTCCAGCCGCCTGCAGTTGCCATTGTGCTATCCCACGACAGTACACCGCCATTATTCCTTAAAACACCATTGCTATTATCTGCTGGCAATACCCAGATTACATTTGATGTGATCGTATCGGGAGCTTTGAATCCGATATAATTTGTACCGCCGGCTGCCAACTCTTTAAAGCGCAGCTCGGCCGTGTTGCCAGTGTTTGTCCCATATGGGTCGAGTATCAAACCTGATTGTGCATTTAGAGTAACACTTGAGAGTGTAGGCGTGCCGGTATACATCGGCACGGTGCCTGTGGACACCAGCACTGTATTAGCAGCGCCGATGGCAAGACGCGACCAGCGCAGCGCGACACCTACGCCTGGATCGGTGTCTACAACCGTGAATAGATCGCCCAGTGTTATGGAACCTGCGGCTGTATCTGCATCCGTGTGCGTAGGTGAGAGGATATTATGGTTTGTGCCAGAAGGCATCGAGACATTTACAAAATTAGCGCCATTCCATTGGATGATATCGCCGGCCGCCAGGCTGGTGAATGTTGCGCGTATCGCGTGTGAGCCTGTACCAAATACGGCCGAGTAATCAGTCAGATCTGTAATGTCCCAAACTTCTTGACCCTGGCTCTCATTCAACTTAGTAGAGGTAGTCAAACCAGCATAGCCTGATGCTGCGTCTTTCTCACTCTTGAGTTGAACATTAGTTGATAATCGTGCGTCGGCAATGGTGCCACTAGAGATATTTGAAGCATTAAGCGAGGTTAATGCACTACCATCGGTGCTAAAACTTACAACAGTACCATCAGAGCGTAAGAAGCTACCGGCAGTACCAATCGTAAGACTTGCCCCTAAGCCGCCTTTGTTAAGCGTGAGTATACCGGTTACATCAGATGTGCCGAGATCTATCAGTGACCAGGCTGGCGCGTTAGGCACGCCAGCCGTACCGGTCTGTGAAAGAAACATCTTCGTTGTCGAAGTATTTCCACCAACACGTGCTAGCGTAGTTGTGCTATTGGCATAAAGAAAATCACCAATGGTAAAAGTTAAGGCAGCGCCTGTCCCACCTTTATTAGCTGGCACAATCCCATTGTAAGAGGTCGCTGACATCGTGCCGCTGATGTCGCCGGCTAGATTACCGGTGAAGCCAGCAACATTATCATCGAGATGAGCAATCGACTTGCGCACACCGCTACTGTTCGTGTAATACAATCGCACGGTGTCGTTTTCAAGCGAGTAGGAAACAGGAGTAGAAAGCAGGCTGCTTGCTTGAAAGCGCGCCGGCACAATCGCAGTAGTGCCGGCGGCAAAGTTGATTGTGTTGCCAAGTGTGGTAGCACCTGAAAGTGTTGTGTTACCACTAAGTATCTTGTCGCCCGGTAATGTTTGTGTTGTGTCTGTCAACAACCCGCGTGATATACCAGTAGCAGCCATTGATGGAATATTGAATGTATGTGTGCTGCTTACTGATGAGATATTGAAATCTGCTCCACTCGATCCGATAGAAAATGTTTGTATGGAAGCAGTAAGACCATTTATTGAGCTGATACCACCGCCACCGCCGCCACCTGCTTGATTGACAAAGGTTAAATTCCCCGTGCCATCGGTGGCGAGGACCTGACCATTTGTGCCATCTGCAGTTGGAAAGCGTAATGTATATGACGTAACTGTAGCTGGTGCAACAAGGCCAATATAACCACTTGTTGAGCCAAGCAGACGTACCTCTCCCTGCACACTAAGACGGAAGTTTGTATTATCCCAACTCAAGCGTGCATTGTTCTGTGTGATCAATCCGCCTGCACTAACAAATGGCATCGATCCGGTCGTGAGACCTGAGATGGTCAAGCTGGTAATTGTCGGACTTGCTGAGAACGCTGGCGCGCCGCCTGTGCCTACTAGAATGGTACCAGATGCACCTATCGCCGTTGTCGCTGGTGAACTGGCGCCTGCATAGACAACACCATTGATCGTAGGTGCAGAAATAATGTCCGCGTTTGGTAATGGTGTTGATACCAACGAAACCGGTTGTCCTGACGTTGTGATCTTGAGATATCCAACTCCAGTTGATAGGTTCACACCTGTGCCGCCATTAGCTGTTCCCAATAAGCCGCTAACATCTGTGGAAAGAGCAACAGCGCCCCAAGTTGGCAGACCACTGTTGACTCGTAGCACTGTATTGTTTGCACCGATTGCACGCTTTGCCAGAGTAGTTGTTGAGTCTGCATAGAGTAGATCTCCAACGGTGTAGCTAGCGATCCCGGTACCGCCTTGCTGTGCTGTTACAGCTGTGGCAGTCGTTAAGATTGTTGCACTCGAGTTGGGAAGTGTGAATGTCTTGATCGATGTGGTTGGTCCTATAAATGCTGTAAAGGCATTTCCGGTACCGCCATTGTTAACAGGTAAGATACCTGTAACGCTAGCTGTGAGATCGAGTAGTACCCATTGAGGTGCAGACCCACTTGAAACCAACACACGATTAGCAGCACCGATGTTAAGCGCAGCCAATGTAGTTGCGCTATTAGCATAGATCAGATCACCTGTACTGAAGGACCCTAGACCTGTGCCACCACGAATTGCAGAGAGCGGCGCCGCAATATTGAACGTATGCGTGCTGCCAGAACTCGAGATCGACAAAAAACCAGTTGCCGCAGCGCCCACAGCAAAAGTCTGGGTTGTTGCTGTGAGACCATTTAAGTTTGTAATACCACCGCCGCCAAATAAGGCGTCAACATATCCCTTACTAGCGGCATGGTTGGACTGTGTTGGATTGCCTACCAAAGTGAGAAAGCCGGTCATTGTATCGCCAGCTCTGTTCAATGGAGTGTAGCCAAGCGCAGTAGTGATATGTGAACTGGTCAATGCTGACCATCGCACACCAAGCATCTGTGTACTATCAGCAATAAGAAAAGAGTTGTCAGCACCTACACCCAATCTAGCAAGCGCTCCGCTCGTTCCAGCTACAATGATATCGCCCTTAGTGGTAAGCGGGTTGGTAATCGAGTTTACTGCAGCCAATAATCGATCGATGGTATCGTCATCATAAACATATCTAGGCGCCGGGATAGGAGCTGCTCCACGGTTATACACTGCGATCGCGGCCCAGGTTGTCATTGCACCTGTATCAAAGGTAGCTGGTATCTGGATATTCTGAAAAGGTTCGTAAGGACCTAATTGTCTGCCATCAGCGGAGAAGAAAAAGCAGTTATATCGTGCAGTTTTTACATCCTGGCCATCGCGTGTGCTATCGATCACAAACATAGGGATCGTGGCTGTCGTCCCATTAATAGTTATTGTGATCTTTTTGTAGAATTTGCCAGCTGGTGGCGCGCCTGCTTGAATAATCTTTCCAGCGCCTGTGCTGCCACCAGTGATAAACGCACGATCGGCATAGATGCGCAGCTCGGCCGTAGTACCGCCATATTGCCAATTGTCGATAGTCTGCTGCGCAACTGTTATCTCGGTTGCGCGCGCAATACTAAATAAGCAGAGTATCGAGAGTAGAGTTAGCCAAATCTTACGCATTGTCTTATCCGCCAAATAATCTCTTACCTAAAGCTGCTCCAAAGTGTCCGGCTGCTAGTGCGCCGCCCAAGCCACCTAGCGCACCCATTAGTCCACCGCTATAGCCTGTCGGGCCTTTGAAAGAATTTAAGAAGAAGTTAGCGCCCATACCTTCCTTTTCCAGACCTAGACTGGCGAGACCTAAACCAGTGGCTCGCTTGTTAGCAAGCGCATTTTGGTATCCGCTTGTTGCTGAATCAATCAAGCCTGCAGTACCTTGTGAAATGGCATTAGCTTCATCCTGGCTAAGTTTGCGTTGATATTCCATGTCTTGCGCTCGCTTCAGATTCATATCCATGAATGGTGCTGCGCTACGTTCTGCAACGCGCGCCTGTGCTGCAAAGCTTGATTTAATGGGATTGAGTACAGCTGCGCTATAGAGCTTGTTACCATCGAGAGAGCCTGATTTCAGCGCATCGAGGAGACCGCCATAGAGCTTACCGGCTTTACCAAGGCCGACCATACCCATGTACTGTGTTGGATCAAAGCCATATATACGATCCAATACCCCTTGGCTGCCTGGCAGCTGACGATAGTCAAACTTTGGC
Source organism: Acidobacteriota bacterium (assembly GCA_040758525.1). Classification (GTDB taxonomy): domain Bacteria; phylum Acidobacteriota; class Blastocatellia; order Chloracidobacteriales; family JADJPF01; genus JBFLVQ01. Next base: position 8,872 of record JBFLVQ010000105.1, on the reverse strand, counting down.
CCGCCAAATAGAAAGCCCATCGGTTACTCCTTACTAAAATTCTTTGTTAGGTTGCGCACGTCCCAGCACTTATTGCAGATATATTCTCGTTTTGGTGAAGCAATTAGCATTGCTCTATTAGGGCCTGGGGGTGTTATTTCTGCTGCTAAAAACGAGCCGTGTGTTGTTGATATATCGGTATCGATCGTCACGTTGCAAACTAAACAGTGCACTTCATTCGGCATTACTATTGTTTCAGCCCATTGTGCCTCTAGCTCAACCAGTTCTGCAGCTGAAAAGACCTGTCGAGTCTGTACTGCCTGATGTATCACTGCTAGAACTTTCTCTATGTGTTGTTTCAATTCTTGTTGTTTCATCTTTCTCTAAAATCCATATTGATTGTTGGGGTTCCAAAACAAAGTTGCCGCTGTCGAACCAAAGCTAGATCCCGGATTAGGGTTGAACTCATTAATAACGAAAAAGAAAAAAGTCAGGCTTCCACCAAATTGATTGAGATCATTAAAGATTGTGGTAGGTAGTCCACCTGGATTTGGACCACCTGGTTGTCCTGATGGTATCGGTCTATTCTCGTTTTGTATAACGCGAGTGCCTTTACCAAGATCTATGAAAAACTGATCAGTAAGAAAACCATTGAAGTTAATAGCGCCAAATACTTGACGAAAATCTGCGCCTGGCGCGAGATCAGGATTCCATTCATATTCACGCCCGACAGTATTGATAAAAAACCTGATCAAAGCTTTATTAATCAGGTGAGTTTTCATATTCACGTCAGGCAGTGTAAATCTAGCTTTAATGGTGCCTGAGGTTTCAGTACCTTTCCATTTAAGCGTTACTACATTGCTCGCCTGTTGCCACATTGGCGGCCCGTTATCATCAGAGCCAATTACTTGTGTAAATATTCCACTCAAAAGATTAGTCCCTCCCACTGCAACTAATTCAGCTTGATAGCTAACTGTGTTTGGTGGTTTCTTATGCGTCACTGATACTGTGATTGTGTGCGTACCAGGTGAATTAATGTTGGCGCCATTATCATCTTGCTGATCATTAGGATTGATACGCTGCACTACTTTAAGAGTATCTCCTGATACTGCCGATTCGCTTTGTCTGAGCTTGATCCCTTTCAGTGTTACTGCTGGTGATGGCTGGTTAAATTGAATGGCAACACGCGATTGTCTAGGATCGCGCGGTTGTGGTGTTAAAACGAAACCAGTAATAGCGGTAACCACATTGCCAATGCCGCCGGCATTGAAAGAGACAGCTACGAGTGGAGTAGAACTAAGCTTGCCACCAGTGCTGGAAGAAATATTCTTTATCCAATCATAGCTTTTTCCAGCTCTCAGGCCCGGACATTCAATATCGACAAAGGTGCTACTGGACTGCTCTGTGCTGATTTCATGGTCAAACTTAAGGGGCTCTGCTTCCGTTGAACCAGAGCGACGTAGCACCGCTACTACTTTGCTAGTACTTGTCTGAGAAAACGTCTTAGTTTGACTTTCATCAGCATAGATTCTTAATACAACCCTCACGTCTTGGTTGCCGACATCATCGATTATTGTATTTGTAACAATGCGACCAAGAGCAGGACGAGAAGGTGGATCAGTAGGAGGCGGCAAGGCATCACTACCAATCACTGATTGAACTATTGCTGAATCCTTCTGCTGACCGGAAAAACCTACGAGTCTCGCGAAATATTCCATTGTCGCTGATTGCGGATGTTTCGCAGAGAACACTAATGAAATCTGTTGACCAGGCAGAAATACGCTATCAAGATCAAGCAGTCTTTCTTTATCTACTCGCTTGAAGACTGCATCCGTAGGACCGCCAGGACGAATCGCGACACGCTTAAAGAAATCTACTCGCTTAAATATTCCCGGTGTAGATCCTTGTGTGACTACTACAGTAATATCGGAGGTGCGAGGATCTATTACAGTAACATTGGTGATAGCTATAGTAACATTAGCTAAACTGACATCACCGCCAGCACTGAATTGAACCATAGCAGTGGCATTAACAGTGCGAGCACCGCTATTCTCGGCAATATTGCGAAGCCAGGTAAAACCTTTACCAAACGGCAGAGGAGGAAACTCAATATCAACAAAATGGTCATTAGGATCTACACTACCACCTGCCTTAATTGGCTCTTTAGCAGTGTCCGTCGTTCGTCGGATTACAGCAAAGATTGTTGTAATCCTAGCATCGCCGAAAGTGATTACTCCGCCCGGCCCGGTACCGCCTGCAGGGGTGCCACGCTTATCAGAAGCCCATACACGCAATACAACAACCGCAGTGCTAGACGAACTATCTCCATCCGGAGAATTCTTAATAATGTCCACCATTGATGGAGAAGACGGCACGATCTCATTAGGAAAACTAGGCGCATCGTCACCCGTGTTACCATCAGTGAAGATAGGCGAGAACTTCTTGTCATCTGCTATGGTGGTAATCCTGTATGCGTATTGAATACCAGAAGTCTTTTGTGGATGCTTTACCTCAAATTCTACATACTTGCGATACTTCAGTACTGCGTCCGTATTAGGCGGATTACCGCTGGTGTTGCTGCTGTACTCGGTGATTGCGCGCAGCACCGCGCGATCAATTTCCGAAAATGTATTCAAATCATTAGGCGTTCCTTGATTGGGTTTTCTGCGTAGCAACACCAGGTTACGCACGGCTACAGGATCGCCAGTTTGCGGCTGATCAAATTGACATATAACCCTAGAGTGATCTTTGTTTATTCTGGTAACTATGGGTGCATAGGTCGTGAGAAAATCTGCCTCTACTAATCCCTTACCAGCTACGAACTCAACAAATACGCCCGCATCAGATTTTGCAATGGCTGCACCGCTCTTAAAAATAGTTCTACGCCAGCGATACTTGCGGCTCAGTTTCAATCCAGGAACTTTGAGATCTACAAACTTCTGGGTGGGGTCCTCGATTATTGTGCTGTAAGCGGTCGCTTCTGTATCAGAATCTGTTGTATCGTTTGGATCATCAGAGCTTTTAATACGTTTTAATAAGATTTGAACCGTATCAATAGATAGATCTGCAAATGTCGGTCCATTCTCTCTTAGCGGGCTTGAGTAGATACGAAATGTCGCAATGGCATCATCATCTGCAGTGTTACCATTGGGCGAGTTAGTTATGAGATCTTGAGTTGTCGGCTCCGGCACATCAACATTTAATGTACTAGAGCCTCCCACTATAGCTTCACGCTTGATCGGATTAGCATCCGTGTGATTAATACCGATTAGCTCGGCTTTATACTGTATCCCTGTTCTGTTTGCCTGATGCTTAACTTCATAGGTAAAAGTTGATTCCTTACCAGTACGGAATACTTCTTCTTCATCAAGCAGAGGATATTTTTCAACCAGTCTGAAGTCAGTCGCATTAGGCGGTTTCTTAAGAAATCGCAGTCGCCGTAGCAATACAGCTCGGGCGTTTGGATCATCTAGCATAGTGCCCGGCTGTCTAAACTTGGCTGTAAGTAAAGTATGGGTCTCGTCCTGTTGTTCTGCCGTGAGCGTAAAGCTCACCAACTCTGGAATACCTGGAGCTGGAGGATCGCCGCCGGCATAGAAAGAGACTTCCGCGTCTGGCAAAACTGGTTCGTTGCCGGTCGCGTTCTTACCAATATTTCGCTTCCACTTAAAACGCTTGCCTAGCGGGAGAATCGCTTCAACAATAACAAACTTCTTAGTGCGATCTTCTATAACGCCACCGATCTTATAACGGTTGTCCACTTCCCCGTTAGGATCATCAGCTGTGCTATTGTCGCTGAATGGCCTAATTACCGCATAGACTTCCAATATCCCCTGTTCATCAAACGTTTTTGTGCCATCTTCACTAGCTTGTATCTTAAAACCTACTCTTGCATCAGAGGCAACAGATTCAAGGTTGACTATGTTGGGGCTGATACGATCTACCCGTGGCTTTGAGACTAGTCCGCTAGAATCTCCAAGGGTAAATTCTGTTGCACCACCAGTATCAACAATAAGCGCTGGGAATGGAAAACCTGCCTCATCTCCAAAGGGGTTCACCATTGGGTTTTTTGCAAATGCCCCTTGATCATCAAGCGCTACTAGGCGAATCAATTGGAATTTGTCGTCATCCCCTGCCTTATTGCGAGGCTTAATAGGTCCGATCTCTACCTCGACAAAACCACGTTGTTGATCATTCTCATCACATTGCACACGGAATGTGGTACGTTTTGCTTGCCGTCGTGCTCGTGCCTTAGCTTGATCAGACGTTTCACCAGATTTGATTTGGTTTTGATTCTTACGGATTAAGATAACGCGCACTGTTTCAGTACGTGCTGGAATCAAAACCTTAACAGTGATGAAAAACCCGTCAGTATCTACCCGCTCTCCGATTTTGAATGGAATATCCGGCGTGGGAATATCAAGGGTGTTCCGTCGCTCCATTCCAGATACTTTAGAAGTCATCTGATCAAGCTGATTTTTCAGACGACCAATTTGTCCTCTTAAGATCTCGAAGGAGGCGTTAGTACGTGGATCGCTCTTAGTTCGAACCGTCATTTCTTTTCGCGGATTGCACCTGGATAAAGGAACTCTACTTCAGTGTTGTGAATGTAGTGATCACGGCCCATGCCGCTATGCTTAAAGGTGAAGTTCCGGCAGCGCTTATTAATATGTGTCCAATTCGTATAGCGAGGACCTGATTGGCTATCAGTAATACTGGCACCAGCTACTGGTGTATTACTGAAATCAAGCAGGAGATCAGTAGTCAATGTTGAACTGCCAAGATCACAAGCTACACAGTAACCTGTGATCGTGATACGGTCGCCTGATCGTGGAGCCTCTTGCCAGGACGGTATGACATACCAAGGTTGCTCTAATGTGCCGGTCTCCCACTCATAGAGACCTGATCCAACCCCGACCAGTAGACTACCTTCAAATGTCAGCGCAGCTTTTGCGGTACCAGTGGCATTCAACACAATAGGACAAGACCAGCGATCTTCAGATCGCATATATGGCAGCGCGATGTTGCCATGCATGAAAACTGCTGAGTCATAAACAGGATCGTGACCGACGACGACATTGGCTGAATTCCATCCTTGCTGTCTAATCCATTCACGTACTGGTCTAGCAAAAGTAGTATCAGGTTGGAAACCAGCACCCAGCCGTGTCGGCCCAGCCTTACCGGTGAAGCAATAAAACTCACTGTTGCAGAAGGCGCCTCCATGAGGACCTTGAATACCGAGCTTGCTCCATATCGGTCGCACCTGCACCAATCCATCACCAGCAGCTAACAAAGACTGCAGACTGTTTTTAGTCCAGATGAAATATTCACCTTCCGCACCACCTGCCAACCCGATAGGTGTTTCCTGTGGATTCAAGTAAGTGGTTAGTAAAGATGGATAAGAATCTGGTTGGTTAGGCAGTGAAGAAGAGACACCAGCAAAAACGCCTGTATTTGGACCACCAAATGTACCAATCAAGATAAGCTGGCCACCAATCGCGATAACAAACTTTGCTGGAGGTGGTGGATTGTGATCAGTTGGCGGATTAAGTGACGCAAGATCATCATCGCCCCACTCAAGTGTAACGCTTTGCAATGATGAGCTAACATCACGCAAAAAGCGCAAACTACCTTCTGTGGAGTCATTAGCAAATGTAGAATAGATCCCCCACATATCATGGTAATTAGGGTCACTTACAGCTGGAACAGATGGAAAGGTAATCGTGATCTGCTTTCCATTAACAGTTATCTTGACTTTTGGTGATGGATTACTCTCTCCATTTGTGAAGGATCGCTTGCGTGTGATTACAATGCTGAATGTTCCAGAGTTTTGACCTGCAGGACCTGCTGAGAGCATTGGCGCGTCTGGAGCTGGTAAACCAGCATTATAGACCTGGTTATTGAAATAGAATTTCAGCGCACCGCCTGTGGCCGGTAGTAATAGACCATCAACGTTAACTTGTGCATCACTCACCCAAAAAAACGTGTCGCGTGTGTATGAGACAACTGATCCCACTCCATCTACCACACCGATCTTGCTACCAACCAAATAAACGCGTTGACCACTGGGAATATTAGGACCTGGTCCAAGCCCCTTAGCGCTTTTAACAATGCCTTCACCAAGAAAGAGCACATTCTGCCCATCGCGTGCGCTATTAGGTACGCGATTAGGACCTACAGGAGCAGCAGAAGGAAAGAATCCTCTTTCAAAGGTAATAGATGTCCTTGGCATTTAAATTTATTTAGAGATACCAGCGAGTTTCTCACGCGCCATATTGGTGAGCACATCTAAGAATTGGTCTTCTAGCTCTATGGCAAGAGTCTCAAAGGTTTGGTAAGCACAGCCTAAAATGGTTATATTGCCCAGCAATGATGCACCTGTCCCGTCTGCTGCATAGAGAATTCCACCGCCACTATTTCCACCGCGCAGTGCGTAAAAGGCCATCTCGCTACCACCAACTTTTGGTAACTGCAGATCGCTAACTTCTTCCAGATACACTAGTGACAATAGATAACCTGTATGGGTAACTCGACCGCCGCGACTAGGCTTTAGAGTCTGAAGGATAATGTTTGAAGGTAATACAACTTGCCCTCCGCTTAGAATTGTGCTGAAACTCGTCTGCAGATACCAGTAAAAATCTGACTCAGCCACTTGATCACAAGTGCGCCCGACGGCAACGTTGATCATCTCCTCGATGTCGCCGATTAGCATGCGTACTTCTTCTTCGGAAATTCCTGGAGCAGCCATTGCGAACGCTCTATGAGCTGCTTGTGCGCGAGTAATTGAAAGAGCCATTAAGTTTTATGTTGGTGTCTTAAATGGTGTTGGCGCAGGTATAGAAGTTGCGCCTTGCCTGATTAACTGTAGCGCTTGGTTGAAAAGGTTTGCGAAATGACCAGCTGCTCCTACAAGCTCTGGTTCGCCTTCTTTAGGAAAGACCTGCGCAAGTAAGCCTGTGACTACACCCATAATGTACTCATCAGGAGCAGATAGTGATCCAGATGGATTGTATTGGATTACCTCGATCTGTGCGCTTGTGCCAGTGAAATGGAAGATACCACCATCAATGCAGTAATATCCTTGAGTTGTGGTCAGATTGTTGATGTTTCGTTTTAATCTGCTTAATGCACCTGGTGTAACTGGTATCCCTGCGCGTCCATCAGTTAATACTCCACCCTCGAATCCATCTGTAATGATGTCGCCATCATTAATGTTGATCTTGGTGGCGAATTTCTTGCGTGCACGATGACCTGGTGTGTCAAGTATCGTAGCAATGATTTGACGATCTGCGTTAAGAGCTGCTGCTTGCAACTCTTCTGATGGGTGCAAATCATCGTCGATTATTCCATAAGTCTCAGGGCTGGCATTCAAGATCGATGCTGCTAATTTAATAACTTCTGTAAGTGAGATTGCCATTTATTACCGACGACCAGGAACGTAAGCCCGGCGCATACGTGTGTCTGGATGCTTAGCTTGCCGGCGGAAGCGCTCAAATGTGCTTTCGTGTTTTTCTAGCGCCTTCGAAATACTTGTGCTCAGCATCATCAACCTATTGTCAGGTAGATGACTACAAAGTGGCAGGACCTGATCTGTTCCATATAATGCCAACATTTCGTGATAGTCTTTGCGCAGTTCAGGATCTTGTAGCAGTGTGGGTGGCTCACCAGCGCTCGGCTCATAGTGAATGCGATAGGTGGCCGGAGCGAGCGGGCGAGGTACAATCCTAACTTTTGGTATTACACCCAAATTATAGAAAGCTATTGCGCTGGCAATGTATGCTCCATCATTACTTTCTTCCGTAATACTGCGCGACCAGGGTAGCCAGTGATAATGACTTTCCTTTCTAACAAGATCGTCGTCTTGTAATAGGATCATCTTTATTTCTGGACCTGGCGACGCGGGATCTTGTTCGTTGTAATACTCAACCTTCAATGGTCGTCCAAAGTCGGCCATACTTAAGAGGTACTCGTTATTTGATGGGTCAACCACAAGAAACCCATCTTTGACAAGCCATCCCTGATTGTTGAGCTTCAACTCATTCTGATAGTAAGTGATGGCGCCGAGTATCGCATCAAGCACAGCTTCATTTGTTGGATTATCAGCAGGTGGATTACCAAGCTTGACACGAACTCGATTGATGAGCTGCAGAATAGTGGCCATTAGCGTTTAGGCTCTGGTGGCTTATTAGCTTTAGCCATATCTTGCTGTATAGGTTGAGGAGGTGTTTGCCGTTGTGCAGTAGGCTGTGCTTGTGGGCCAAAGCCCATTTGTTGTAAAGCCAGCGCCATTGCTTGAGCCATTACAATAGGATCTGCTTGTCCTTGCCCTAAATTAAGCTGACTGAACGCACGCGCTACTTGATCTGCAGCAGCATTGCCAGCTGAGCGAACATCAGAGATATAATCGGCTTCGTGCTTCTCAACCAAATGAAGCATTGCATAAGCACGCTTGGGTAACTTGGGGATACCGACACCGCCTGCTACTTTGCGTTGCTCCAGCTCTGCGCGCCACTCATCAAGCTGACTTATCGCCTCTCCTGATGCAAGCTCTAACGCCTCAGCCAATTTAAGAGCAGTTTCTTGATGCAGATTGCGTAACGCTTCCGATGGTGGCTTATCTCGATTGATAGTTACCATATCGATCAGTTCGCGATATGGTAAATAGCGCCCCTTTTCATCAGTGATTTGCGGCAATAAGGCTTCCGCAATCAGGTATGCGCTACGTGCATTCTGATTGCCAGTCAGCCGCCGCAATACTATAAGTCCCTTAAGTAGGTGGAAAAAAGTTCTTTGACAAAAAATGTATAATTGGTCACCAAACTGAGTCCTCAAATCAGGGGTGAATAGATGACCCTCTTTACGCTTTGTCATAGAGAGCGCAAGATGCTGGAAT
>JBFLVQ010000104.1:0-18905 GCA_040758525.1 Acidobacteriota bacterium | reverse complement strand
AGGAGCAACGTGTAGCAATCGCACGAGCAATTGTTACCGATCCAGACCTAATTCTTGCCGATGAGCCAACCGGTAACCTTGACGCCAGTTCCGCACAAGAGGTGCTTATGCTGCTGAGAAAACTGAATCAAGAATACGAGAAGACAATTATTATGGTTACTCACGATCCACATGCCGCTAAGTTTGCAACCAAGGTGAGATATCTTGAGAAAGGGGTTCTGTTACCCGAAGGGCAATCACTTGATGATTGGGCTGTCCTTACAATGCAGCAAGCAGATTGAGTAAAGGCTTGTCTGAGCTGAGTTGAGGAAGGAGTTTGAAGAGGCGATCCTATCCATCTATACCAGCTCAGACAAGTATGTAGAAGTGTGTATTGGCTAGTTTACTTTGATCATTAATCAGCCTGCGCAGCTACGATTGCCACAACAATGCCAACCACCGCTGCTGCTGCCCCAATTGCCAAACCTGTTTTTATTCCTTCTTTTTTAGCAAATGTACCTAAATCGTCTTGTTTGGGGTCTTGCTCTTTTAGCTCTTGAACATCGGCATAAGGTATTGTCAGTGCACCTTGCTTAGTATCAATGAGAATAAATTGATCTTCTTCAATAGAGCGTACAAAACCCTTATGCTTCTTCTTATTGGATAGTTTGATCTTTATCATATTACGATTATGCTGGCCAATGTTGGCAATGGCGGCTTTCACTTGTGCAGGTGTTAATTTCTCGCCGGCATAGATTGGCTGTGCAAATAGAGTAGTATGCAGTAACAATCCGATCAAAGTAATGATAAAGCACTTCTTCAATGTATTCATTCTATTTGTCTCCTCAATTAAAGTGAGGATAATTTAGCAGAAGGGGAAAGAGAATGGATTCGGGAATACACTAGAAACATATACCTATGATGTGGGAGTTAGTTTGACGAAATTCTCTGGTTGGTTACAAACATTTTACAACACTTTGATAAGGCTGTTACAGAGAGATAGTAATCTTATAGTGGTTCTACCCATAGAATGAGTAACTCTTCTCAGTTTACTCAATTCGTCGTCTTCAGCCAGACAGACCGTGCGTTTGTCTGGCTTTTTCTGTTACCATTCAACTACTGCCTTCTGATTTAGACTTAATATCAGCTCAGTATATAATTGACTAGGAGTACAAATGAAAATAGGACCAGTTATTCTTGATGGTAAACACGTCAAATTAGTGCCTTTGACGATCGAGCATGCATCTGGACTTAGTGTTGCTGCCGCCTATCCAGAAATCTGGCGCTGGATGCCTTTCGCGCTACAGTCTGAGGAACAGATGCGTGGATTCATTAATACAGTTGTGAAGATGGCTGAAACTAAAACGGCACTCCCATTCACAATTATTTCGAAAATAACTGGTGATCCTGTAGGAGCAACCGGTTATTGGTACATAGAGCCACACCACCGTAGGCTAGATATTGGCGCGAGTTGGGTCACGCCAAAATGGCAACGTAGCGCAGTCAATACAGAGGCGAAGTACCTATTGCTACGACATGCGTTTGAGGAGTGGCAATGTCTACGAGTAGGTTTCACGGTTGATAGCCTGAATGAGAAGTCATGTATAGCACTCAAGAGAATAGGGGCAAAAGAAGAAGGGGTATTACGCAATCACATGGTGCAGCCAGATGGACGAAAGAGACACAGTATATGTTTCAGTGTGATCGATACAGAGTGGCCAGAAGTAAAGGCTCGCTTAGAAGAATTAATGCGTCCTCGTGATTAGGTTGTGCGACTACAGATCGCTGCTATCTATCATCAGTCTTTCTTATATCGTGATTGATAAAATTTATTGGATTAAGCTAAGCAGACAGTTAAGCAGCATAGCAATAATTATAATAACAATATAAAACCGGACTTTAGTGTAGTGGGAGAGTTTTTCTGAATCTACAATGTTAGATAGATCTGTCAATAGCGAGGAAACAACTATTGGTAGAGATGTCATATCAGAGTTTTTTGGTGGAGTGAAGATACCATTAATCTCCTTTTCTACCCAATGTGTAGGAGTATAGGGTAAGCTGGAATGAACACTAATAATGGAACGCTGATAAGTATTGATAGTTATATCTGCACAACGAGAACAATGATTAGTCGTAGCGTCAAAGCAATCCGCCTGATGACATATCTCACAGCGTTCAGGTAATGATTCAGTTCTTATCTTTAATTTGTTATTCATAGCTATCTTGATACGATATCATAACCGTTTTTGTTGTGTGTTATAGATATTAATTTGAATGTCGATCGTTTTTATTGCTCTGGTTGACCTATGTATACATCACACTATGATGTTCTCATAGCTGGTGCTGGCCCAGGAGGTTTAACGACGGCACTGGCTCTCAAACGGCAAGGTATACACTATCTGTTGATCGACCGTGCTAGCCGAGACCGCCTTTGTGCTGATATGTACGTGGTTCATTGGGGAGTCCAGCGACATCCCATCCCCACTCGCGGTGTCCCCGCGATAATCTTATTTCTCTACTTAGTGGTCTAAATTTTACGTTGCAGCCTTCCTGCAACAACCCCTATTTAGAGTTCAAAGAGCCGCGACGCCTGTGATATTGAGAGTAATTTCAACGACTCAATGGCTGGAGTCGCATCCGTATTGGAATGGTGAAATAGTAGTTGTTTCGCTTATTTTTTTGCAGGAGATTTATCGCGTTTTCGCGCGATGCCTTGCTTCACCCTCAGCCAAGCGCTCTGAAGCGTTTATCATTGTTGATAAATATGCTCAGATGTTAAAGCCTAGACGAGCCTGCCAGTCTATTAAGTAGTAGCAATAGAACTGCTACTTTTTCAAAAAATATCACCTTACCAGAATACAAAATCCCTCCAAATCCGTTATTAGATATATAGACAGTTAATACTGCTGATCATAAGTAAAAAATATCAAGTTCAGCAAGATTACTGTGGTAATAGTAGAGATGGTCTATAAATAAGTTGGGAGGTTAAATAAATGCAATTCGGTTCGCGTAAAGGAATCTTAGAAAATAAACTAGCAGAACGTGAAAAACAGGTAGTGAAGTTGCTGGCAGATGGTTATAGCAATGAGGAGGTGGGAAACACCCTAGAGATATCAAGGCGTACAGTGGAATCATATCGAGCGCGTGTCATGATGAAATTGCAGATCGGTGATTTGCCAGGACTAGTCAAATATGCCATTCGTAGCGGACTGACCAGTGTTCAGCAACATCGCAGCTATCAGGTAAAGCGGACAGTTGCTAAAGAGATCTTGGAGCAGCAAAGTTCACTATGAGGATGGACACTCTTAGTGGCACAAGAGAAGTCACAGTAGCAGCGAGCGCCCAGAAGATTCAGCGCGGCACTGGAAGAGGCACAGAGTCGCAGAAAGTGCCACTTGTCAGATTACTCTTACGAGTAAGCCAGTGCCGCGCGTTAATTATTGTAACTAGATTACCATGGTATGGTTCAAATCGGCAGGTAGTAGACGAGTGTTCTCTGCTAATCCTCACACCAAATCACTTGACCAAAGTAGTTTGTTCTTCAAACTATCCAGTTTAGAGTATAACGATATATGATGCATCTTACCTTACACGATACAGATACTGTGCGTACAGAGTTGAAACGCTTTAAGGAAGCCTTAGTACCATTAGGCTTGTCCATAGTCAATTCAATTGAACACAAGGACGCTAGTACACTAGAGATCATTATCCAGCGCTCACATAAGACTAACCCATCCATCATTATGACGTTAGCAGCAGATTGGTTTAAGGATGATTTAGTGACATTCAGAATTGAGTATAAACAATAATGCTGCCATACCTCACCCTGGACGAAAAGCAGAGGAAAATCAACCTGCTGTCGCCCTAATGTCAAATACAGTCATCACTGAATTTACTACTGATTCAGATAAGGTGATAATATGGCAGCTTCACATTTTACGTAAAAAGAATCGAAGTATCACTGCAGATGGCTGTAGTATCATTTTTGATTTTTGCCATTAACTATAGCCATTTGCAGCTTTTCACTAAAAGTGGTCTCACGATCAAGGGTTAATTGTCTCACGACTTTAAGGGTGTTAGCTGGTAAATTTCCACTACAGCCAGCTAAGCAGAATATGTTTAGTTGCAATGATTTCCAACACATTCAGATTATCTCAGGGCACCACCAGACGTTGGCCTTAACAGAAAATGGCAGTGTCTGGCTTAGTTGCCTATTATCTGGACTAACTTGGCACGACCTGCTACCAGCAAAAGTAAGGTTAACATGACCAACCCGCCCGCTTGTGGAATGAAATAATGCCACCAAGTATCTAACAACTGAGCTAGTAAACCACCATAATGAATCTTAAACCATATTATTGACTGAGCTATTAAGATAAGGATCATCTCTATTGTTAAACGAACCCAGTTCGATTTATCACTTACTGCAAGCAGATTACCTCTCGCCGCTGTTAGAAGGAAACCGCTTACAACGGTAAAACTAAGCATCAGGCCTAGCATTATCGCACCGCCCACTAGTTTTTCCATTCCATATGGGTGTGGATATGGAAAAGGAGTATTAATCAGTATAGAAAACGATCCTACTGTTATGGCTGCATAAATTGATATGGGAAAAAATACTGCTAGAGCGAACAGACTAGCTTTACTTAAACTAATGTTGAACTCTCGCAACAGTTTTTTGTAGGGGGGAATGTTTATATCAAAACAATATTGTTGAGGATGTTCCATATTACTCATATTACCTCTCAACCAAAGAAGTTAATAACTTGTGGTTTAGCATATAGATTAATCTAGTATATTAACAGTGGGATAGATGACAGTTGATCAAGTGTCATAGAAGGCGGTTAGTTGTCGGAATTAGATGAGCAACGCTACACTATGGCACCATTTCTTGCTGCTAATACCAACGGCTTGTCAATTCTGCTTAAGATAATTTGGAATATGCGGCAAATTCCATGTGTAAATATGTGCCATCAAACAAGCAAAAGTTCGACACACCATCGCTTGTTGTTATAGCTGTATTATTAAGATCAATCTGAGCAATTAACTCCATTGGCAATTGGCGAAAGATCAGATCAAAGTTTGGAATAGGATAGACTTTTCTAGCCATGAGAAAAACTTCTTTGTGTAGTTGCAATGGCAGCAGTATCGAAGCAATCAAAGCGTTAATATGTTGTATAGTACACAATATTAGGCTTGTGTAATTTGTGTGAGGTTGGGTTTAATTTAACGTTTTGCCTTTGCAGTGGCAAGATTGATATTCCAGCGGTTGAAGTCAGGATCGGCGGCTGGATAATATAGATTATAAACCCCATCCTTGAAGAGCACGGCACAACCAACAATGATGCCGCTACGCTCGGCCTGCCCATTGTTGCTTATGAAGATCGGTTTTGGTGCTTTAGTCCAGTTTTTGCCATCGAGCGAGACAGCGAAAGCTATGCCGATAGCAGTATTCTGTAGTGGGTTATTATCGTCGATAATCGCGTCATAGAACATCTCAAATCGGCCATCCTTGAAGATCACATAAGGCCGGCCAATACTGACGATCTTGGAGCGTAGCTCAAAGGATCTGTCAGGTAAAATAACCGGCCCCTGCTTGATCCAATGAATGCCATCGTCTGAAATTGCGAAGGCAATAACAAAAAGGCCACGCCCACTATTTGCTTCACGTACGCCACTGGTATACCACATGAAATAACGACCATCTTTCTTGATGACGTGAGGATCAGCAACACTGAGAAAATCGAAGGTGTCACGGTCAAGTGTGGGCGGATTGGGCACAAAAACCAGCCCCGCAAGACTGAAGGGCGACTCTTCTGCAGGCAGCCTGGTGAACTGCTTGCCATCGGGTGAAAAGGCCAAACCTATTCCGTAGAGCATACCGATCTTGACCAATTCCTCAAAGGGCAGATTCTCCAGTTCACGATCGAGACCAGCATAATACATACGATACCTGCGAGGATGACCATCGGGCAAGCTCTCATCCTTAATTACCGAAGGTATCTCAGAATTGGTACGATCCCAGGCTGTGCCTACACTCTCACCAACATCTAGAGAGGGTGCGCTAACCAGCCGCCAGTTGATGCCATCATCAGACTCCTGATATGCAACACGCGCACGGCCACTGCTTTCATCCTTGATATTGTCCGCGCCACCATAGTTATGCCACATCTTGAACTTGCCTTCATCAAACATTACCGAAGCATCGGATACGAAGGGATAGAGTGCCGTAGACGCAACTGGCAGGCTCTCAGGCACAATCACCGGATTGGTGTTTGAGCGCACCCATTTCTTGGGCACACGAGAGGGTTTCTCGGCACCATTGGAGGCCAATGCTATTACCATTACCGTAACAAGCGAGAGGATCAGTTGTGGAGTAGTTCTTCGTGACATAACTCTCAATCTCCACGCTACAGAAGTTGTCAGATTAGTATAGAACAACAAGCACATAAGTAAAAAGTTTGAAATCGATTTACACCACAAAAATTATTGAAATCACAAAGGAGAGGAAGCAGTATCAGCATAGGTATAACTAGCAATAAGAAGGATGTCTGCAAAGAAAGTCAATCAATATTGTGACAGGACAATATTTTGTACACCTCAAGGGGGCAGATTAATTAATAATGAAAATTTGTCTCAGTTGAAACAGTGCTGAGACAGATCAGCACCATTAAACGTCTCAAGAATGTCTCATGGCTGCTATTAACAATTGGTAGCGACCGTGTATATTATTGCAATTCAAGGGAAAAAAACACTACTTTTACTATCGGCTTGTAGTTTGCATATAAGCCGATGACTGCCTCACAATGGCAAGACAGTTTACTGATAGCAGTTGCTACTATACTAAGAAACCGGTTGAATTATTGGGTGATCTATGGATACGCTTAACATGTCGTTTGTGCCAGCAATGTTGGGTTATTGTCACAAGGCTCGTCGCACAGGCATTCTTACCATTAAAAATGATTTTGCAACCAAGTCTGTGCACTTTGAATCTGGAAATATTGTCTTTGCTGCCAGCAGCCTGAAAGAGGAACGGCTTGGAGAGAGACTTGTTGAGTGGGGAGTATTAAGTTCTGAGGCTTTGCAAACAGCCAGTAATATAGTTAAGCAATTCCAACTTCGTCTTGGTCGAGTATTGGTTGAGGCGAATTACCTACGCGAGGAAGATCTGAAAGGATTGATAACACGTCAGGTTTCAGAGATTGTCTATTCAATGTTCTCTTGGCAATCCCCACAATCACAGTTTGAAGAGTGCTGTCTGCCTGAGTACGAATTTAAGATTTCGATGCCAACAGCTCAGATTATTCTTGAGGGGATTAGACGGCTTGATGATACTGAACTACTGGCAAAAATGATAGCGGACCTGAAAGCCCCTTTATGTTTCGTTGATGATCCACATCTGCTTTATCAGATAGTTAATCTCAAGTCTCAAGAAACACTTTTTATTTCGTATCTGGACGGTACGAGTCGCTCTACTTTAGAGTTGATGGAGATAGGGAGTGCCCCCAAATTAGTTGTGATGAGAACAGTGGCAGCGTTATTACAGGCTAGCATACTTACTACCACGACTGTTTCTCAAAAACCGCTTCCTGCTCCATTGCTAGTTGAAGATGATGTTAAGAGTGGCCCATTTGATACAAAGAAGGTAATGGAGTTTTGTTATGAGGTCGAATCAAAGGTTCGCTCAGTCAAGGCTGGAGTATCGCCTTATGAAACTCTTGAGGTCAATCATCATGCTTCGTTCGATGAATTGAAAGCGGCATATGCACGGTTGGCGAGGAAGTTTCATCCTAGTAGGCAAGCCCAGCTAAATGACTATCACCTGAATCTTCACACTGAACTAGAGCTTATATTTAACAATCTCACTAATGCCATTGAGGTTCTTACCAATCCGCAATCCCGAGAGGATTGCCGACAAGAAACTAGCCAACTCTTCAAGCGGCCAATGTCCAATCGACAGCCTACTATTCTACAAGACAACGATGCTGAAAAGAGCGTCAGAGTACAGCAGGCGGCAATGGAACTTTGCTATACAATGGAAAGTAAACTGGCAACAATTAAGGATGGTGGGACTTATTATCAGTTGTTGGAGTTAGAGAGAGATGCGACACAGCAGATGATAGAAGATGCTTATCGGCGACTATCAGAACAATTCGATGTTAAACATCAAGCGGAACTAACAGCCTATGGACTTGACCTGAGTGCGCAACTTAAAGAGCTTTCAGCAGGTTTGCAGAAAGCATTCGAAGTACTAAGCAATCCCTACAAAAGGCAAGATTATGATTATCACCTGGCTAGGATGCTTCGCCGTGATACAGGTGCATTCAGAGTAATTAAGGAATCACAACCTAACGACAAACCACAACCGGAAACAGCTTCGCCTACACCAACAACAGCAACATTGAAACCTCTTGCTTCTCTACCCAAAGCACAACCAGCACCGTCTACAGTGACATTCCCATCAACACCTAACCAGAACCATCCCGCTCCTACTCCACAATCCTCATCAACTGAAGCAACCTACCATAAGTTTAATGAGGATGAATCGGCGAAATATCGCTTGGCAAAGAACACACCTTCCTGTGGCAAAAGCAAAACTCTTTCGGCGACCGAATTCTATCTGCGTAGCATTGAACTTTGCGATAATGGTCAGTATGAACTGGCAGCCGCAGCCTTGCGCAAAGCCGTAGAGATCTCACCAAATGATGGAGAGTACTGGGCACAGCTTGGCAGAGTTTATAGTCAAATGCAGAACAGTCTAAATATCGTTGAGAGAGCTTATCGAGAAGCTATCAGATGTGAGCCTGACAACGCAGATTATCCCACTGAATTGGGGCTTGTTTATCAGAAGACGGGTCTGCATAGGAAGGCTTTAGAGATGCTGCAAATGGCTTTAGAGATTGAGCCATTGCATTTGGCAGCGCAGAAGGCATTTGAGAGTATGCCTAAATTGGAACACAGTGGAAAAACTGGAAAACTACGTGATTTTTTGGGCAAACTGGGTTTTCGTTAAGAAATAGTTAACTTTGATACAAGCGGTGTGGCTTGCGGCAGATAATTTCTATTTCTCCTGTGTGATCATTGATTCAACCAATAATAGATCGCCATTGGGAAGTAGTTGGCAATTGAGTATACCTTGGTTAGTTTTATAAAGAATCTTGTCCTCGGTAAGATTTTCCACGCTAGTGCGTCCACTCATCAACAAATGGTTATTTATGCTGTAGCAGAGTTTGATTGTCTGTGCTGAGACAAGTGGCGATAAGTGGTATTCTTTTACCTGTGCCAAACTTGCCAATTGAAATTCGAGTAGAAGAGTAGGCTGTAAACGCAAAGCCAAATGTGTGCCGTCAGTGCTAATGGCGGCTCCGCCATGGCCTGTTACCTGCCATTGCTGTAACAGCGTACCCTTGGTCAGGTCCCATAACTCTAGACGACGCATCGGCTCTTGCTCGCTAATACGCCATTGTATTAGTGCCAATCCTGCACTGGTATGCAGTTGCTCTATCTCTCCATACTGCTGTGTCAGATCTTTCTGTTTGTGCCCATTACCTATTTGCCATAGTGATACCAGCGAGTTGACTTCACGTAATGGAGAGCTGAGCGAAGAGATACGTGCCTCCAGAAATGGTCTACGAACCGCACCGGTAAGCAACACTCTGTCCTTACCAACCAGAACAGCAGTGTAATCATTAGGTTCAAAAGTGGTTACTTGAGCAGTCTGTTGACCAGTAGCAGTGTCCAATAGATAGACCTGGTTGAGGCTGGCAATCACCAAATATTGACTATCCTGACTGAAGCTGAGATCTCGCACACGATCAGGCAGCTTGTTAAGAGCAGCAGTATAAAGTTTCTCACCTTTTGAAAGATCCCAAAGCTCAAGGTTAGGTGGACGCGTTAAAAGTGAGCATAAAGCGAGATATCTACCATCTGGCGAGGAGCGGAAAATAAACTGGGCATTGGAGAGTCGTTTTGACGCTATTGGTGGGGAGACGGCTAACAACCTCTCTTTGCCTGTTGCTAGCCAAACAAGCTTGAGCTGAGAATAGCTTATGAAGCTCTTAGACGTTTCTCCCCAGCCGAGCATAAGCTTGGCACTACCCCACCATTCATGGATAACATCAAAGCTGCTAACGACTGCTGATAATGCCAGTCCGGCAGCAATAATCGCTGTTGCAATCATAATCTTACGCATACTGGCTCGTTTGCGCCGCTCTTCGACAAGGTATGCGCCCAGCGCGGCAGCAAAGGCCTGAGCACTGGCCGGACGCTGTTCAGGGGTTTTTGCCAATGCAGACAGCACAGCATCATCGACCAGTTTGGGAAGTTCAGCAATATGTTTTGAGGGTGGCTCGGGATTCTCTCTCACATGCTGTAGGGCTACTTCAAAGCCTTTGCCACGGAAGGGGCGCTTACCAGTGAGCATCTCATAAGCGATCACACCTAGACTGTATATGTCCGAAGCGGTTGTGCAAGGGTTAGAGAGACATTGTTCCGGCGACATATAGGGTAACGTGCCAATCATTGCACCCGTCTGAGTGAGTTGCTCTACAGAAATACGGAAGAGATCCGTCTCACCCTCAAACCCCTCCGTTCCCAAGGCGGGCAGGTCGGCATCGGTACTTGGCTCGCTATTATTGGTCTTGATATCAGTGCTACCAGCAGTAATTCTCACTGGACCTTGATTGCTATACGTATCCAGGGTAGCTTTTGGAAGGAGTTGGGTAACAGTCATATCCTCATTATGAGAGAGTCTTGGAGCAATATTTTCCGTCACTTTGCGATCGGCTAATTTGGCGATACCGAAGTCAAGAACTTTGACGTGATAGCTACTGGATGGGTGCTCTTGTAACCAGATATTGTCAGGCTTTAAATCCCGATGAATGATTCCCAACTTGTGCGCGGCCTCCACCGCTTCACAAACCTGATCCATTATCTTGACTGTCTGAGCAAGTGAAAGTTTCTCCTTCTGCTTGATAAGGTCTCGCAGCGTGCGCCCTTCCAGGAATTCCATTGCCAGATAACCGACTCGCTGCTTGCCCACTTCAGCAAAACCAAAATCCATGACATCGACGACGTGTGGGTGTTTGATACGTCCAGAGGCTTCTGCCTCACGGCGAAAGCGATCGGAGAACTCGTGCTGGGATTGGTTTTGGGGAAGAAGGGTTTTCAGTGCGATATAACGTCTAAGGCCGAGGTGCATAGCGCGGTAGACCGTACCCATACCGCCCCTGCCAAGGCATGCCTCGATTCGGAATTTTCCCGCCAACACTATCGGGCCTGGCACACCATCTTCTAACAGGCTGTTATCGACAGGACATTCGGCAAGAATATCTTCATAGCAACTTTGACATTGTGGACACTCTTTCATTTGCCACCTTTTTTAGGACGTTAAGCACCAGAGAAAAATCCAGCCAAAGGATTCTTTGCTTTCACGATCTGTCTGTTCACATCCACTACCCAAATGGCGTTCTCTTGCTTACCATCCTTGTTGTAAATAAAGATTACTAGATATTGGCTAGTTTCCTTTGCGCCTTTCTCTTGACCTACCCACCAGCGATACTTGGCCGCCTGCTGTTGCTTTGCAAACTGTTCAGTGTACTGTCGTACGGTCAGTCCCTTGGTTGTGGAAGGGGACTCTTGCACTAGTTTCAGTGCCTTAGCATTAGGTAGCTCTGGTGCAGGATTGTTCACACGATTAAGGGCAGGAAGATTGCTGATATAGAGGAGTGTCATTATTAAGCCTGCCAGCCCTGCCACTACGCCGCCAGAGATGAGTAAAACCCGCAGTGTAATTTCATGATGCAAGAAAGAGCGCTTGCTGGTTTCCGATTTTAGTGAGTTGATAGAAAGTCGCCCCGTCGTGCGTTTCGAGGAGAGTTGGCCAGTCGGTGACTTCGGTTTTTCTACTTCTTGCCATTTTGGCATAGGAGGAAGTTCGCTAGTAACAATATGAAGGTTGGCGCCACAGACCGAACAACGCTCCAAGTCTTCAATCTCTTGTTCAGCTCCACATTTTCTACATCTCATAATCAAACAGCCATTTCATATGCGTTTAAGCCAAACACGGGCCTTAAGCTTGAAATCAGCAATCAGCGATATGCCAATGACTATAACTTGCAAATCAAAAAAGGCTTGCTTCAAATATACTATTACCTTAATGCATTACTTATCGACTGGAGTACAGTTTCCATAGGTTGGAGCGTCCGCAGATTCATCGTAGCAATCATATTTACCATTGTCAGTGCCATCAGGGTTGAGATGCTTAACAATCCATGGAGTATTACTGAATGAGTCGATATAAAACCTGCGCGTGCCTGTCCGGTACAGTCCGCCCTCAGTATCGCTCTGAGGATAAGAAATCATATAGAATTCCAGCACCGTGAAACCGTCCATACGGCCAAAAGTATCGATTATCGCGCCCACCTCTACCGGCACCATTACAAAGATATATCCAGATTTGCTGAAACAGATTGTGTAGGGTGTATCTTCTACTGGAGTATCATCTGCTGCTTCTGGTGGAATATCCTCTGGTGGTAACTCCTCATCAACCTCAACAACAGGATCACCCAAGCTTACTTCAGCAGTGAAGGTCTCACCAAAGTCGTCACTAATAAAACCCTCTGTATAAAGAATACCAGGTGAAGTGAAACTGCTATGCGTGCCAAAGTAAGTGTGCTCGGCATTCAAGAAACTCTTGAGTGAAGCGATAGCAGAAGCCTCGTTGGCAGAACGGCGGGCCGCGAGCAGATTGGGTACAGCAATGGCAGTGAGAATCCCTAGCATCCCTATTACGACAAGCAGCTCCAAGAGAGAAAAGCCTTGTGACTGTTCTTTCATGGTTCCTCCTTGTCATCCTACCATTGAAAAGAAGCCCTTTGTTATAAAAGAGTACACAATACTCCTGAAAAGTACCAATGGTAAAACAATTTTTTTCTTGGTCTCACAGTTCAGAGAGTAATTCTGTCAGCATGTTATCTGTTTTTAACCTATTCTTCTATAGACGGTGTAATTGTTGTATCTGACGATGGAACTAAAACATACTGGCCTCGACTATCTTTGGTTCTTTCCATGCTTGATGAGTTACTTCTATTAATAAGATAGAAGCAGTGCTACTCTATCTGTGACCATTAGCAAGCGCGGGCACTGATGTCTGAATTCTGGAAACATTGTCTCAGGTTTAGAAAAAGAGCTTAGCACTTGACTACCTACATTCTCATAACCCGTTGTCATTAGTGATTTTCCTGAAAAAAAGATGAAGTTCTTGTTATTGGCACGTAGCTTGCCCTGACGAGATACGCTAGCAATAGATTTTATCTATGCGCTCTCTTATACGCTGAACAGTAACAGGTGAAAGAAGGTAATTCTATGGACAGCAGGTTTTTTCGAGCAGATTTTTTACAAAGAGGTAATAGTGATTACTGACAATTTAATGGTATCGCTAAACTCTTTAGGAATCTACGCCTGTCTAGTCGTGTAAGAGATGACTGGGTTCGAAATAGTGCTTACATTCCTGCTTATATGCAAGAGGTAGAAGTCACATGCGATCTATACAGAGCAAATTGTTATTGAACGGTATTGTGGCTGGAAGTATTGTTGCAGCCGTTTGTATAACATTTATGGTTTTTACTAGAGCACGCAATACCCAGCTCGTAGGTCTGACAACAGCTCAAGCCATTGCTAACCAAATTACCACAATGAGGACTTTTTATACGGCAGAAGTGATGAACCGAGCTAAACAGGCAGGAATGAACGCAAACTACGATTTTGCCCAGCGCGAAAACACACTGCCCCTGCCTGCTACGATGGTGAAGGCAATTGGTGAGCGTATCGCTAAAGACTATCCAGGGACTGCAATCCGGTTATATAGTCGTTATCCATTTCCACATCGCGCTGCCACAGAGAAGTACGACGACTTTGAGTTAAAAGCCATCGCTGCTTTGGAGAAGGACCCCAAGATTCCTATTTGGCAGTTGGAAACAATCAATAATCGATCTTCTATGCGCTATGTCGTGGCAGATATAATGCGTCCAGCCTGTGTTGGTTGTCACAACTCTCATCCTGAGTCTCCTAAGCGAGATTGGAAGGAAGGAGATGTGCGTGGCGCTGTAGAAGTGATAGTTCCTGTACAGGAAGCAGAAGCCTTCTTAACTAATGAAACATTAAAGCTGGCTGGTCTGATCGGCGTGAGTTTCTTCCTTATACTGGCATTGGCATTCATTGGCATTCGTAAAAGCATTATAAAACCGATCTTCATGCTGGTAGCAACAGCCCAATCTATTGGCAAGGGAAATCTTGACAGTCGCACACATTTAACAAGCAAAAACGACGAGCTTGGGCTGCTAGCAAGAGAGATGAATGGAATGATTGATTACCTGTGTGATATGGCGGGAGTGGCCAACAATATTGCCAAAGGGAATCTTAAAGTGCAGGTAGTGCAGCGATCGGCAGAAGATAGTTTTGGTAATTCCTTAAAGCAGATGGTCAATTCACTGCAGACAATTATCTCCAGTGTGCGTTTTAGATCTGAACAGGTTAAGACTATTGCTTCCACCAATCTTATTGATTCAAGTCAACAGCTTGAGCGTCATAGTGAAAGTGTCACTAGTGCAGTGCAAAACATGGCTGCAGTGACAGAAGAGCTTTCCATCAATATCCATGCCATTGCTAAAAACATGGAAAACCAGTCTGCTAGCATTACAGAAACGGCTGCCTCTATTAAGCAGATGGCAACACAATTGCAGCACATTGAGGGAAACACAAAAGAATTAACTCAGCTAGTCGATAGCGCACGTGGCGTAGTAGCAATGAACAGACAAACCGTTGAACAAGCTGCCGCAGGAATGCTTGAGATCAACACGGCGATTACTACCACCGCAGGCACTGTTCAATCACTGAGCGAGCAGACTGCCGCGATCGGACAGATCGTTGAAGTGATCAACGCAATATCAGATCAGACTAATTTGTTAGCCTTAAACGCTACCATAGAAGCAGCGCGCGCTGGCTCGCACGGACTTGGCTTTGGGGTGGTGGCAGAAGAGGTTCGCAAGCTTTCCGAGCGTACGGCGCAATCGTCCGAAGAGATTGCCCGCCTACTCAAAAATGTGCAACAAGGTATTGCCATCGCAGTAAATCAAATGCAACGCTCAACCAATCTGGTTAAGGATGGATTTGACCAGTCCACTAAGATGGTAAGTGCATTGGGGCAGACTGAGACAGTGGTATCTAAAGTAGCGCGTACTGCCATACAAATAGATAATGTAGTAGTAGAACAGTCTGCTGGAATTGAGCAACTACTACAGGCAACTCAACAGCTAACTATCATAACGCATGAGATCGAGGCGACCTGTCAGGAACAAGCTATTTCCACTTCAGAGATTGTGAAAGTGGTCGAACATGTGCGAGATATTGCTGAGCGCAATAGTGAAATTTCAGAACATCTCTCGTTGGCAGGCCGCTCGGTATTTTCAAGTTTACAGCAGCTTGAAGAAGCCGTTGGTACGTTCCAACTTGCTAGCTAGTTCAGAGCTTATTGACCTGTTTGGCTAGACTCACAATAATCTTCACTAGTTCAACAGGTTCTATTGGTTTTGACGCTAGCCAACCTCTACATACATCTGGAAAAAGCGTGGCATTACTGGCTGAGTCGTCGCAGCAATGAGAGCAATATCCATTGAGAGAAGTTCCAGAAGTTGTTGAGATGCTTTCCACTGCCAAAACCCAGAATCGGGAAGAACATCTGAGCAAAGCTGGTCGGGCAGCAAATGTTCTGCATCAGAGTTGTGCCAGGCTCTGATTACTGAAGAGCCGGATGAGTTAATCGCTCACGTCCGGATCTGTGGAGGGGCTTGGCAGGTAAATGCCGAGTCTACCCGGATGTGAGCGTCTAAAGTAAACCATTGTGTGTACTAGCTACGTAGTGGAATAAGCGCACGCAGTCGGCTATCACGTAAGAACAGCCCGCCCCAAATCAGCGTACCAACAATGACAGGAAACAAAATAGGAAACCAGGGATCATTGTTTTGTACATGGATCGCTGATGCTCCACCAAGAAATCCTGTCAGCAAGATTGCGCCAAGCACAGAGGTACGTGGAATCAGATAGACAGTAACACAGACAAGTATGAGTATGCCAAGTCCAACAACAACACTCTCAGAAATTCCTAGTCGAGCACAGGCTTCCAAAACTACAGGTGGCTTTATCAATTTTGCGATGCCGTCTAAGATCAGAAACAACACAGGCAAGGTACTAAGGATACGTCCAGTCCAGAGACTCTTCCGTGAGATGTGAGTAGTTTGAATTGCTGATTGCATAAATTTTTCCTCCATTTGAATGATTTTATTGACTTAAATTATTAATCGTGTTTACTCACAGTTGATCATCCAGGGGATGCCGAATTGATCTACCAGCATACCAAAACGAGAGGCCCAGAAGGTCTGCTCGAACGGCATCGTCACTCTCCCGTTTTCTGCCAGAGCATTAAAAACATGTTCTGCTTCTGTTGGGTTGTTAATGCCAAGTTGCACATAGAAGCCTTTTGTCTGTTCAAAGTACTCAGGCGGACTGTCAGAGCCCATTAATACTCTATCGCCCACTTCTAGACGCGCATGCATAATTTTATTATGCCATTCGGATGGTACATGTTCTGCCGATGGTGCATTACCGTGGGTGAGCATCATAACAATTTTGCCACCTAAACATTTCTCGTAAAACTTAAAGGCTGCCTCGCATTGCCCATTGAAATTAAGATAAGGATTTATTTGCATCGTACACTCCAATTTTTGAGTTTAATGGTTGTTATTTCTCGCACCATTGCAGGAGTGAGGCTTCTTTAGGGCAAACATCACTCCTGTGCGCGACCACTTGTACCACGATTGTGGTGTAAGCAGAACACGCGAGATTTCTCTCAGTACTTTTATCCGCAAGGGATACTAATTCTTTGGCAAACCCGCGACCTCTATCACAGGACGGATTTCAACGGTACCCACACGTGCTCCTGGAATACGGGCAGCGATACTAATC
This sequence comes from Acidobacteriota bacterium, assembly GCA_040758525.1. Lineage (GTDB taxonomy): Bacteria > Acidobacteriota > Blastocatellia > Chloracidobacteriales > JADJPF01 > JBFLVQ01. The sequence continues at coordinate 1,907 of JBFLVQ010000104.1, read as the reverse complement.
GCTTCATCTAGATCTTTGGCATTGATCAGGAAGAACCCACCCAGGTGTTCGCGTGTCTCGGCAAACGGGCCATCAGTGACAAGCCGTTTGCCATCACGTATTCGCACACTGGTCGCCGTCGCTACAGGGTGTAAGGGGGCGGTGGCGAGAAACTGTCCATTTGAATGTAGTTGCTGTGCAAGCAGTGCAGATTCTGCATAACAGCACTCCCGTTCGGTTTCAGTTAAAGCATGTTCTTCAAGGTAAATTAGCAGTACATATTTCATTTGTTTGCCTCCACAGGTGAATCGAACAATGCTTGCCCAAATCGACAGGGGACCGGAAAAATTTTATAATGGGCTATGCTCGAAAACCAAAATCAAGATGTAAACGTAGCTATTGACTCACTTTATCGCTCCGATTGGGGACGTATTGTGGCTACTCTGATCAGGCTCTTGGGTGATTTTGACGTAGCTGAAGAGGCAGCACAAGAAGCCTTTACTGTCGCTGTAAACCAGTGGCAGGCTATTGGTATTCCTGAGTTCCCACGCGCCTGGATCATTCAGACCGCTCGATATAAGGCTATTGATCGTATGCGACGACGCACACGACTGCAGGAAAAAGTTGAATGGTATGCCGCATCTGGATTGATTCCGACCATGCAGGAGCCAAATTACGACACTGCTGAGATCCAGGATGATCAACTGCGACTTATCTTTACCTGTTGTCACCCAGCACTGGCACCAGAAGCACAGGTTGCGCTCACGCTACGTATGCTAGGCGGTCTAGAAACTGATGAGATTGCACGCGCATTTCTTGTCCCTACGGTAACGATGGCACAACGGCTCGTACGTGCTAAGCGAAAGATTCGCGATGCCGGTATTCCATACACGGTACCCGACATAAGCGATATGCCCATGCGAGTGGACGCAGTACTAACAGTGATCTATCTCATCTTCAACGAAGGTTATGCCGCAACACGTGGCGGGTCACTAGTGCGGACTGATCTCTGCAGCGAAGCGATACGACTTGGGCGCCTTGTCAGGGAGTTGCTGGCACCGCAACCACCAGCGGAAGCGACTGGACTCCTTGCTCTTATGCTATTGCATGATGCACGGCGTGACACTCGTCTTGATGAGGCTGGCGATATAGTGCTGCTCGAAGAGCAGGATCGAAGCCGCTGGGATAGACAGCAGATTGCCGAAGCACTACCGCTTGTCGAGGAGGCACTACGCAGTGGACCTGGTGCATTCGCATTGCAGGCGGCGATCGCCGCACTACATTGTCAGGCAGCGCGAGCTGAAGATACAGACTGGCCTCAGATTGTCCAGTTATATGATCTGCTTGAACGTATACAGCCATCTCCTATCGTAACGCTGAACCGAGCAGTAGCAGTGGCTATGGTAGATGGTCCTCAAGCTGCACTCACACTTATAGATATATTAGCTGCGGGTGGCGAACTCGACAGCTATCATCTGCTCTATGCCGCGCGTGCCGATCTATTGCGCCGTATGGGAGCTTTTACAGAAGCAGCACAGAGCTATGAAAGAGCACTTGCGTTGGTTACCAATGATAGTGAACGCCGATTTCTTGAACGGCGGTTGCGTGAAGTTCAACCAGTGACTTCCTCCCCTGAATAGAATTCAGGGGCATCCCTGGTGCAGCACTTGAGAGCCCCAGGTAGAACAGTTAAGAGCAAGAGCATAAGGGATGATCAGCAAGATCGGTTAGTAGACCATATGTTAATCAGAAGCATTAACAAGACTACAGGGGCAGCCACCGCCCCACTACTCCTTGTCGGAGATACCTTCGATAGTTTGAAATTAACCATTAGCCAGAGACGCCTTAGCGCCAAGTTTTGTGTCGTAGGCCAGTTAATTTCCCACTATGGTAGAAGTTTTTTAAGCGATTCAATTTTTACCCAGCAG
>JBFLVQ010000103.1:0-18926 GCA_040758525.1 Acidobacteriota bacterium | reverse complement strand
TATCAATATTATCCCATTTATTATTAATCTTGCCAACTGCACTAAATGTGACTAAATTGAAAGACTTTTTATCGTCAAAAAGATATCCTACAGATTCTTGATGAAATTTAGTCTCGTAGAAAATTATATTTTGATATAATCGATGACTATGGATCAAATTCAGATAAAAACAGAGTCTTTTCCGGTACGTTGCGAGATATGTCATCAATCAGATCTTTTTGATGCTACCAGAAACTACTGTTCAAGATGTGCCAGTGTTAATACTAATACTATTTATCCTGCTAGTACACCTACTAGTACGAGTGAGCAGAGTATTGATTAACTACTTTTAATAAGTATCTGCAGGCGTAACCATCACTTCAATAAGACCAGGGTTACCGGCACGCTCCTCTTCAAACATATTACGAACACAGATAGCAAACCATTGGTGACCTATACTACCCTCACGGTTTGGTGTCAAAGATGTAGCTGCCAATGGCACAATCACTTCATTAGAACCTGCAAAATCGATAGCAAAACGTTTTACTTGGCCGCCTCCAACAATACGCGAGAGCGCAGCCGGTAAACAGATCCAGACCAGATCACCATTCTGATAGCCGTCTTTTAGAGTTACTTTCAGATCTATTGCATCTCCTACAGTAAAACGACGAATTGCTTGGCCATTCTTCTCCAGCGCAATACGTAGCTGAACATTGGAAGCAAAACTACTCCAATCTTCTTCGATAATGCGCATCACTTCAATGGCAGCAACTCCTTCCATTGCCATCACGGAATGGATTTCACCAGCGTAGTTAAGGGCTTCGGTAGCACTTAGACGTACGCCATTAATTTCAAGCAAGCCGCCACCGCCGACAATACCTGCTGCCTGTAATTCAATCATTAATGCGATTGCGGCAACAGAATCTACTGTGGAATAGAGTCGCCCTTGATCACCAAAGTCTTTTAGCACACGGTTGGTAAGCTCGATTGCTCGTACACGATTCTGACTACCACCAGCACGCAGTAGCGAAGCCGCAGCATAGGCTGCCTCTACGCGTAGACCAACCGCACCACACAGATAGGGATGGACTGGTTGTCTCTCACCATTGACACGAGCCCGTACTAATGCAAGTGCACGTGTCTGTGCAGATGTACTGTTGTTAAAGCGCAGTGCGAAATAGGCCTCTTCACAAGTATTAGTCTCGACGGGTGGCCATCTTAGTCCACATGTGTGTGCAGTATCATTGGCCATTCTCAGTCCTGCTGCGATCGCTTCCTCTAAGGCGCGGCTGAGACCTTTATTGCCATCTACGTCCCGCAAAAGTGCGAGATTATAGAGATATCTTGCTACCTTTGGAGTGTAATAAGAGCTTGGTTCATCAGGAGATTCTGGATACATCTTAAAGCCGCGTCCACGCAGCCACATAGTAGCTTCACGGCGTACACCAGCAATTATTATTGCTTCAGCGCGAGAGCGTTGTTCTGAATCTTTATCAGCAAATATATACATTGCGCAGGCAGATAGGATCTTCGCACCGGTCTGTTCACAACAGGCATGTTCATAATTAGCAGTGGCATCGACAAGAACTTTGAATGGCTTATCCAGACTGGGGAGTACATGCAAAGAAAAGATCGTTTTATCAGCATCAGCAGAAATATGATCACCTGGTTCAAGCAATCGCATGGTACGAACCATTCGTCGCAGTCTGCCAGGCGCTTCTACTCGCTTGGTAACACGCTCGGTTACACCGTTTTCAAGATCCTCAACAATGGCTTGGTATTCTCCTACTTCGGTTAGGAATATCACTTCAGCACGTGTAGCAACAAGCTCCTCCCCCAGTGTAAGTGTCCTGCCTTGATAGCTGAGTGGTATATCTTCACTATCCCTTGTTACACGTAGACGCATACGTCCTGAACTGCCAACATGTACACGTCCAATAGCTACATCCTTAGAATGTACAAAGGTCGGTATATCAAGCGAAATAAAAGTCTCTTTTTGGGCGCGGAACCGTGCTTGTGTTGAAGCCCAATCCAGACCTTGAATAACAAATGCCTCAATCAGATAATCAGCAAATTCATTGCCTAGTCGTACAGTTGTTTTCGCACGTCCGGCACTGGCTTCCAGTAGACCAGCAAAGACGACTTCTGGATCTTCTGTCATATCCGTACGTGCAGCATGGTCTTGGTTAGTTAATACAGGTCTCATACTGCCAGTCGGAATTGATGCTGCTGCGAGTGTGTCACCGGCTTCATAAAGTGCATATGGAGATGCACTGGCGGGTAAACCAAATTCTACCATTGATGCCATAAACGGTACTGGTGGTAACGCCGTTCCCATCATTAGTATCTGATCAATAGGTAATGGTGTTCCACAGGAAGCACAAAAAGAGCTGCCGGGTGTATTCATTCTCCCACAAGAGATACACATGGCATTGCTGGCCACATCATGTGTCTGTAATAGTGACCGATTAAAGGTATCTGATAATCTGTTTTGAGGGCGATCGGTAGTTAATTGCTGAGCCGCGGCAGCAACAAAAGATTTCATCTGTCCTGCTAATCGACTAGTAGGTGTATCTGAGGTAAGTAGACGTGCATCCTTGATGATCAAATAGACCGAAGCATCTTCTTGACAATCTGTATCTACTTCGATCTCGATCTCACTGCCAGGTACAACACGCTCAGGAACATTGATAGTAGGTATAAGTCGCTCTGGTGTAACTACGGCTGCCCAACCCTCCCAAGGTTTACCGCTTACCCAGGCGCCTATCGCTAATAATGCCATTGGCTCGCTAATCTCAAATTCAAACCAATCACCAACGGTAACTGCACCAAGGACAAATTCACGTCGCCCTGCTGTCTTAAGTGTTTCATAAGGTTGATAGCCATGTAGTGAAGCAAGATCGGCATCTTTGGCAAGATGTGCAAAATCGTTCCAACCATCCTTGATTGCAATATAGAGCGCGTCTACTGCACGTTCACGATCCCCTTCAAGAGCATAACAGCAAGCGATATAGTAGGCATAGAATGGATGTGGCGAGCTTAACGTAGCATGCTGATGGATAAATATTGCTCGCGCCTCTGCAAATCTACCTTCCTTAAAGAGTGCTTCAGCCTGTTGGTAACGTTCATCTTGATTTGCTGGGTGTGGTGCTGTGTTTGCATCAATGGCATTTGGTCGCGCAATGGGAAAGTTGGTTGAAATAACGATAACTCGCACTGCTTCTGCTGTGCTGGTTGCTGTCAAACGTGCCTTGCGAGTGTCAACACGCTCAAGTTGAAAAGGGGTTGTGCATTGTGCCCCTTCTGTAAGAAAGATACCGCGTACAGGATGGGAGTCTACACTAGGCAGTAATGAACCACTTACCTCGGCACCTAATGACGAGAAGATCGTTGCCGAGCGTTCTGTTGCACGGCTGCCAACAATCGGCACGGTGGCTGTGCGTGCTGGATCAGCAGACAGTTGCACATTAATGGTATATGGCCCCTCTCCTGATAGTGGGAATGATGCATCTGCAATACCATCAACGGCCTCGGTAGTAAGTCTGCTGACGCGCCGCCCATTTTCTACTAATTCCAGCTCTACTTTGCCATTAACAGGCGTGCCAAATGATTCTATACGCAGCTTTACTAACAAACTTGATGGCGCATTCTGCATTTGACGTTCAACAAGCGATACTACCAAAGGCGCCAATCGGTACTCTGCAACCGTGAATTTACATACAGACTCATCATTGGGAGCACCACGAAAGCGAACCTCATATTCACCAATAGGGAGATCACGCAATGTAACGGTCGCAACACCTTGTGCATTAAGAGATATCGGATAGCGCGCAAATTCAGCTCTATTGGTGTGTACTTCGAGTACTACTTCTTCACCAGGCAGTAATGGATCGAGCACAAGCAGATGAATCTGATCACGACCTTCGCGATAGAGCATCTTGTCGCTAGTAATACTGGCAAGACGGAAAGGGGCAAGATTACTAAGTGGATGTAGATCTAGCGGACGAATTAAGAGTCCAGGCAATTCCAATGCTTGTGGACCGAGCAGTGAGACCACTTGTGGTTTTAATAGTGTTGATATGGCGGCCGACTCGTCTATTAACGGGACAAGCCAATCAGGTCCTATACGACTAACCAAATAGTTGCAAGCGAGTCGGGAGAAAGCGCCTTTATCAAGAAATGCAAAGGCCTGGCCAATGATTGTTCCATTCCAGACCTCTTCCTCCAGACGCCGAGCGAGATCTATCTCTGCTAAAGTGACTCGATCATTTGAACTCATATTTCCCCCTTTGATAGCGTATAGGACCTCGCCGGTTGGCTTGCTGTTATTTGAGATATTTATCTACCCATTCATTCATTCGCCGGATCGCATCGAGTTGGTGTGCAGCTTCTCCCAGTCCATGGCCTTCACGAGGATAGATAGCCAGCGAAGTTGTCACACCCTGGAAACGTAGACGAGCGTAGAACTCCTGACCTTGTGCCAGTGGTACACGTGGGTCAGCGGCGCCATGCAGAATCAATACTGGTGTGCGTGCTTTCGCTACATGCTCGACAGGTGAACGATCGGCATAGATTTTTGAATCTTTGAAAAGCGCATCGCCCCAATGGGCTTCAGCATTCTCATAAGGAATATCAGTCTGTGACATAAAACTCACCCAGTTAGCGATACCAGCGCCCATTATACCGAGCTTAAACCGGTCAGTCTGTGTTACTGCCCAGGCGGTCATATAGCCACCATAACTCCAGCCGCTTATACCCATACGATTACCATCTACAATACCACGCTGGATCAGCATATCTATACCATCCATTATGTCAGTAAACTCCTTGCCGCCCATATCGCCTTGGTCAGCCATACCAAAGGATACGCCGCGTCCAATACTGCCACGATAATTGGGCATCAGTACTGCATAGCCACGCGCCGACATCAAATAACCCCAATCACTGTAACCTAGATGGAAGCCATTCAACTCGGCTGCTTCAGGACCGCCGTGTACATGCACAAGCAGCGGATAACGCTGGCCAGTTTGATAATTGAGGGGCTTGACCAGTATACCTTCAATCTCTAACCCATCACGCGCTTTCCAGCGTACAACTTCAGTACTGCCCCATTCCCATTCTTCACTATTTGGATTGAGACGAGTCACTTGTGTCAGACTGTTGTTACCAATATTCTTTATCCAAACATCATCAGGACGTTTGGCGTCTTGTTTAATCATGACAAGTTGTTTGCCATCCGCACTGATACTTAACTCTGGGCGTAATACTGCGCCTTCGCTAGCTGCTAGAAGCGGTTTCATTTCACCATTACTAGGAGAGACCAGTTGTAGAGAGTGATGTACACTCTCTATCGCCAGTCCCAGAATCTGGTTATTAGGCAACCAGTTCAGTTCAGTGAATGTGCCTGTGAAACGCTCAGTAAGGTTCTTAGGTTGACCACCACTACTTGGCACAACCCATATACAACCCGCATAAGGTTCACGGCCTTCGGCGCCAGAAGCTAGATAAGCAATTGTCTCACCATTTGGCGACCAGCAAGGCACTCGCATTTTGCCAGGGAATTTGCCACTAGGAGAGACCAGTTTAGTGCTTGGCCCACCTGTTGAGGAGATTGTCTCCAGTCGCACTCTTACATAACTTTCATCAATACGAGGGGTATCGCTTACCGCAATAACAAACTTACTACCATCTGGTGACCAATCATACTCCCATACATTGGCAGCCATATTGGTAACTTGTACAACCTTGCCACTCGCTACTTCGACAGTATAGAGTCGTTGGTATTTGAAATTGTCATCAAACATCTGCGTATCATCACGATCACGTAAGCGTTGCTCTTCTTCAGGACTGGGCGGATCGGTCATCAAGAAAGCGATACGTTTACCATCTGGCGACCAACTATGTGCAGAGACAGAAGCCTTCTGGTTGGTCAGTGCAATTGCTTCACCGCCATCGATACGAATCAGGAAGATCTGGGTCTTACCAGAATCATCACGGTCAGAAAGAAAAGCTAACCATTTACCGTCTGGCGACCAGCGTGCACGCCCATCCTGCTTGGGTGCATTGGTCAGTTTGCGTGGCTCACCGCCTGTGGTTGATACAATCCAGATATCTGAATTGCGTGGCGCCGTCTTTAACTTGGGTTCGCTGTAATGGAATGAGACCCACTTACCATCTGGAGAGATTTGTGCGTCTTGTGGTCGCTTAAGCATTACACTATCTTCACCAGTAACGGGCCGTTTTGCTGCCCATACATTGGTAGCAAGCAAAAAGATCATAATTGCCAATACTAACGTCTGTCTGGACCTACAATAGATCATCAGCATCCTCCCAAAACAATTTTTCGGTGAACTGGATATTTTATGCGGATCAGCAACAGATCAGCCAGAGGGATTTACCGGTCAGCAGACTCAGCAGAACGGTAAAGAGATAGTAAAGGTTGTACCGCTACCTACTTCGCTATGTACCTCAAGTTTGCCGCCATGTGCCTCAACAATGTTTTGACTTACTGCTAGGCCGAAGCCGGTGCCTCTTATCGTCTTGGTATAGAGTGGTGAAAAGATCTTCTTCAGATCCTCTTTTTCAATTCCATGGCCGGTATCAGAGAAATTTATTAAGACATTTGAGTGCTGCTCTATACCACTAATTGTTAGACGACCACCTTTGGGCATAGCCTGGAGAGCATTTTTCACCAGATTGATGAAGACTCGCTTCATCTGTGTAGAGTTGATTGGGATAGCGGTGGTGATAGCATTAAGTTTTAAACAAACATCCACATTTATGGGAATCGTAACATCGACAAGGGCATCCTCAATAATTGCGCTGATATTGTTAGGAGTGCGGCCCAGTGCTGCCAAACGAGAGTAGTCGAGCAGGTTATCAATGATTTCATTCATCTCGCTGCTGGCTGTGTAGATGTAATCAAGCCAACTACGCTGTTCCTGCGAAAGTATTAGCGCTTCGCGTAACAGTTCAGCAGCATTTATAATGCGTGCTAATGGAGTGCGCAGATCATGTGCAATCCCACCTGCTAACTGTCCTAACTTGGCTAGACGCTCTTGACAGACAATCTCATCGCGTAGATTCGATTGCTGTACAGCGACCGTAAGATGTGCAGCAAAAGTAACCAATGCCTGTTGATGTATACGGCCAAGTGACTGGCGACTAAACATCACCATCACGCCAAGCAACTTATCATTATTTAATAATGGCAGCACGGCGGCCGAGACCAATCGCTCTTTCTTGATCCATTCTGTCTCAAATTCAGCTTCTTTACTTAGATCATTGGAGATAAATGCTTGTTGTGTGTTTGCTACACGCCCTACTTTGTAAGGATAATCTTTGGGGTCAATGATGTAACGGTTGCTTTCTATAGTACGGCGTGAAAGCCCTGCACTAGCTTTCAATAGTAGTGTTCCATCTGGTTGCGTTAACCAAATACGCGCTAGCGCAGCATGAAAGGCCTGTTCTAATGCTTCTACTGCACGCCCAAGAATCTCGTCAACGCTTTTGGCGGTTAACGCTTTCAGACTCAGGTCATGAAAAGCGATCAGACGGCGCAATATTACGCTATCTTTGGCTGCCCCCTCTGTCTCTACCATAAATCCCTGTATCGATACTTGAATACCCTTGGTTAATTATCATATACCATAGCTTTACCAGCTCGATTTAGAGGATAATACGGATGTAAGCTAGCTTACAAATATTGACCGGTTTAGTCAAACTTTTTCTTGTTAGTAAATGACAACCTGATGTCGCTTTAATAGAAATAGTGTTCAAAGATATCGCGTATCTCATCAACATCTTTAGTACGGCCAAGCGCAAGCATCAATTTGATACGGGCTTTTTGGCCAGAGAGGTAGCCTCCTAGAATGGCACCCATTTGACGCAATTCATGGCCACCTCCTTTGTAGCCATAAGTATCAAGCACACGTCCACGCAAACAGCGTGAAACGATCACAACCGGGAGACCAAGGCCAATTGCATATTCAATACCTGGAAGCGCATAACTGGGGATATTACCGCGTCCTAGGGCTTCTATAACGAGACCGTGTGCGCCGCTATCAATCGCATAACGGATCAAGCGATCATCAATGCCAGCAGCCATTTTGATCAGATCGACACGAGTATCAACATTGCTAGTAGCAATATGCTCATGAAAAGCGGGCCGACGCAGTATCAATACACGGTCTTTATCAACAATACCAAGCAGGCCAAAATCTGGGCTCTGAAAAGTGCCCATTGACTCAGTATGAGTTTTGGTCACTTCACTTGCTGCATTAATCTCATCATTAAGCACTACCAAGACACCTAATCCCCAAGCGGCTTCGCAGGTTACCGTACGCACTGCAGCAATCAGGTTAGGGGGGCCATCCCAGCCCAACTCAGAACTGTTACGCATTGCCCCTACCACCGCAACAGGTTTAGGGCTATCAATAAGTAGATCTAAGCAGTAGGCAGTCTCTTCCAATGTATCTGTGCCATGAGTAATGACCGCGCCACAGATATCATCTCGGGCAAACATTCTTTTGACTACTTCGGCTAGTTCCAGCATTAATCCTGGCGTCATATGTGGACCAGGTAGTTTGGCAAAGTTGGAGATTTCAAAGTCAACGATCTCATCTAGGCTAGGCACATTGACAAGTATCTGCTCGCCTGAGAGTACAGGGATAGCAGCGCCTACTACTGGATCAACCTGCATTGAGATAGTGCCGCCAGTGAAGATCAATACGACTTTTTTTTTCATCTTTTTTCTGCTCTTATTTCTGCAAGCTAGTGGCCAACTCTGCCAATATCTGAGTAGCATTGACGGGGGCGGTGATACCACCTTGGGCAAAGTCGGCACGTCCTCCACCACGTGCGCCAAAACGTTGACAGAAAGTGCTCATCAATTTGCCGCAATCCTCTGTCAGCCCTTTGCTGCGCGCAAAGACAAGCCGGGTCGTTTCACCTGTCGCCGCCAATAAGGCAATTGCCTCGCCCTGTGCGACAATAAGTTGAGCCAAGGTTTTTAACTCTTCCAAATCACGATTAGCAAAGACTGCTTGAATAATACGCATACCAGCAGGGTTTGCAGGTGTCGCTTGATAAAGATGGCAGGCTTCAGATTCAAGCGCCAGTTCCAGCAGTTCTCGTATACGCCTTTGTAGTTGTTTATGCTCCTGCTGTAGACGCATAACCATTTCCGGTCCGGTTTCACGTGCACAGGAGAAGAGCGCTGCCGTTGCTATCGCACTTGCGTGTGCAGCACGATAATCCTCAAGGACACGTTGTCCACAAAGGAATTCTACTCGACACATACGCTTGGCACGTTCCCAACTACGCACCACAATCAAGCCAACTTCACCAGTGCGATCTGCATGTGTACCACCACAAGGCGAATGGTCAAAGTCCTCTATCTCTATAACACGTACACAGCCACGCCGATCCGTCTCCTTACGTAGTGGCAGACTGGCAAGGCTATTTTCATCAACCAATTTTACATAGACTGGTCGATCTTCGTAGACAATGGTATTGGCAAGATCTACTGCCTGCCGGATCACTTCAGGGGTAAGATTTTCTATTGCTAGATCAATGGTTGAACTTTCCGCACTCATATGGAAGCTGCGAGTCTGGGCGCCTACCGCTTTTATGAATGCCTGTGAAAGTATGTGTTGGCCAGTATGCTGTTGTAAATGATCACGGCGGCGGCGTGCATCGATCTCTGCACTTACCTCGCCACTTAATGGCCGATCAACGATATGTAGAATGTAGTCTTCCGCATCTATACAGTCTAGCACGGTGGCTTCACCTAATCGCCCAGTGTCGTATGGTTGCCCGCCCCCAGTAGGATAGAAAGCGGTACGGTCAAGCACCACGGCCCAGTGTTCATTGTGAGGCTCGCAGTTAAGCACACGTGCCTGAAAACGTAGCAGATGTGAATCTTGATAATAGAGTCGTTCGGTCGTTGGTCTATTTTCACTCATGGTTGGCAAGTGTCCCATTTACTTACCGCTGACGTCAAGATCTTGTCGAATTAACTCTATCGTTTCGCTGGAAATGGTCTCTCTTTCTCCTCAAGAAAGAGTTGGACTTCATGGTAGAGTTGGAAACGACTCTCTTCTAAATGCATTACATGTGTTCCACGACTTATTACCACATCACGTTTCCATACCGTGCTACTAAGCGCTTTATAGAGCCAGGCAGCATCTTCGTAGGTGGTAACAATATCCCATTCGCCACGAATTATCAGTGTTGGCGCTTTTATTGCAGAGGGGTTATAGACAAACTCTCCGCTCCAGGCTGCATCAGCATCGGCAACAGGTCCATAAGGAATTTTTACACTCGACGGTGTACGCATTGTGCTGGTTGGATCACTGGCAAGATAGGCTTTTGCCCATATATCAAATTCTCTTTTTTCAAATACAGGTAACTCAGCTTTTGGCACATATCCAGAGAATCGTTCCCACTGCTGTTGGGTGGTAACATAATGGTAGGCTGGTAGTGCCTGCTCAAGGGATTGCTCTGTATGCCTCAATGTTACAGGACCAAATAACACCAGCCGATCGATGCGATTTGGCGCTTGTGTGGCAAACAGACCGGCTACCATTGTACCCCAGGAGTGGGCAATCAAAGATAGCTTTGAGACTTTCTGTTTTTTGGTGATAAACTCCACAGCCTGAGAGACTTGAGTAGCAACTTGAGTCGCCCTGCCAAGTACCTCACGGCTTTCTGCAGGCATAGACATTTGAGGATAGCGATCCGAGTTACCATAACCAAGAAAGTCTAGTGCCCATACATCAAATCCTGCATTTGATAGATCATCCATCCAGGAATGGCCAGCGAAGCGAAAGCCAGCCGCAAGTCTGGAAGGGAATGTCGCGCCATGTAGGAACAGGACAACCCGTCCTTCTTTAACAGCTTTGCCTCTGGCTGGAGAGATATGAAGTAATGAGAGCTTGAGTGAGTCTATCCCACTAGGAATCCTGAACTCTTCTTCTTTGTGAGCAAAACTGGTTTTAGGTAACAATAATAATGTAGTGATCAATATTGCTCTAAATAGATTTCTCTCTGTCATATCTGTTTCTCCTTTGATTTGAAATGCGATCAGGGGCAATATAGCAGCTTGTCTATCAAGAATGTTTCATTTATCATCGAAATATGATTGCAATACCAGATATCAGTTCAATAGCTGCGCTGATCGCCGAACCGGCGCGAGCTTCAATGCTTATGGCATTGCTTGATGGTCGTGCGCTACCAGCCAGTGAACTAGCACAACAGGCGTGGGTTTCACCACAAACGGCAAGCTCACACCTAGCAAAGCTTATGGAGGGAAGGCTGCTTGTTGTTGAGCGACATGGACGGCATCGCTACTATCGCCTAGCTACTTGGGAGGTTGGGCAATTGATTGAATCGTTGCTAGCTTTTGCCCCTAGTCCACCACAGCCACGTCAAATGCAGATGAGTGTAGATGTAAAAGCGATGCGGTTAGCGCGAACCTGTTACGATCATCTAGCTGGAAAGGTCGGCGTTGAATTAGCCTACTCTCTAATTGAGAAGGGAATAATCAAGCTTTCCGGAGTGTATTACAGAGTAACAAGACAAGGGTCAAAATGGTTCGATGAATTTGGCATAGATATCAAAGCAGCAGAGCGTAAGAGACGTGTATTTGCTAAACAGTGTTTTGATTGGAGTGAGCGTCGTGATCATATAGCGGGAGCGTTGGGAGCGGCAATTCTCATCCATCTATTCGAACTTGGCTGGATTGCCAGAGTAAAAGGTAGTCGGACAGTTCGAATTACCCATATAGGGCAGGAGATGTTTTACAAAGTTTTCAATATAGAACTCTCAAACTAGCTGCTTATCACAATGTCTCAATGAGTCGTGCAGCGATACGTTCTGCTAGCGCCGCGATCGTTGCCGAAGGTGGTACTCCGATCGCACGTGGCATAAGCGAGCCATCTGCCACATATAGGCCGGGATAACCATAAACCTCACCAGCCGGCGATACTACGCCTTTCGCAGGATCATCTGACATTGCGCAACCACCCAATGGATGTACGGTGGCAAGTCGGCGTCCCAGCCACCAACTGGGACTTAGGATTAGCCAAGCATCTAATCCTTTGGCAAGTTTACCTAATTCTCTAATCATTGTGCGAAATAGTGGTAGGCTACCACGATTGTGCCAGGCAAGGGTAAGTCGGCCCTGTTTATCTAAGGAGAGTTCCCCATCCGAAGCATCAACGCCCATTAAGAAGAAGAGCAGCGTATGTGCAAGTGCGGTGGTACGATTATAGTCAGGCAGGGTTGATCGCAGAGGTTTACCAAACCACTGCCGCCAAAAATTATCTAGGTGCTTGCGATAATTGTATAGCCGACTCAATGCTGTAATAGGGCGGGCCATTTTCTCACCAAATAGTTCTGGTACAATACCCTCTAACAACAAAAAACGGCCTTCAGGCCAGTAATCTAGCATTGCTGTAACACTTGGGCCACTTCTCTCAATGGCCATACTTGTGCCTAGGGCAGCGGCAAAGAAGTCTCCATTGCCAGAGAAGTTCTTTCCTAACGCATTGCTTAAGGCCGGTAGGGTCTTAAGGATAAATTTACTGCGTAGTAGTAATTGATTGCTGCCCAGCGTACCGGCGGCAATCACCAGACGGGGAGCTATAAACTGTCTGTGTTCGGTTGTACCCTGCTCGTTATGGACCTGGCAATCTACCTGATAACCAACTGCAACTGTCGCAATACCGATCGCCTCATGTCCAGGTAAGAGCAATGCGCCCCGATCCTCTGCGACTTTTAGGTAGTTTAGGTCAAGAGTATTTTTTGCCCCTTCACAACAGCCCAACACACACAAGCCACAACCAGTGCAGCCACGCTGACGTGCGCCAAATTCATTGAATAGATCCTTTCCAGGCGTTTCCCAGCAGATCGCTAATCGTGGTTGGGCGAGCCTATTGGCAATACCTGCTGCTTGAGCAGCAGTAGCAAGGGCAGTACGAGAACCAGTCGGTGCCAACGCTGGTCGCAACATCTGTTCTACTAAGTCATAGTAAGGATCGAGTGATGAGCGGGTGATCTCTGCTGGCCAGCCCTGTGTAAAGGCATCTGTATGGGCGCGTTGTTGTATATTGGTATAGATAAGCGATCCCCCGCCCAGACCGGCTGCGACAATCACATCCATATGAGAGAAAGAACGCAGTTCAAAAAGGCCACGATTGGTCTCATTCCAACGCCAGGGAGCAGATGAACCTGGCCGGGGAAAATCGACCCCCCAACGTCGCCCACGCTCCAACACGGCTACACGCAACCCAGCATTGGAGAGACGACAAGCCAGCACGGCGCCGCCAAATCCCGAACCGATCACAATCGCGTCAAATGTCTGCTTGTTAGTCATCTTCGCAAACAAGTACTGGAAGTCCTTATATAGTTTAGTCTATAGTTATATGGAACCCTAATGTCATTGGAGGGATAGTAATGATCGATCTGCTTATCTCGCTGCTTATCGTTTACGCAGTGGTAGGCGTGATTATAAGCGTCTATGCCAAGTTTGTGGCCAAGATCAACACCCCCACGATGCTTCTGGTGGTACTCTTCTGGCCGCTTTTTATCGCCACTGGCTTGAAGTCAGGGGTACTATCAGGCAGTTCGCAGAAGAGGCTGCGCTGATAGTAAATGGCAGCGAATAATAGATACATTTCCTCACCAAAATGCGCTCGCCACTCGCCTTCGGGCGCTTTCGACCAGTTTCATCGCTTACTTTTTCACCAAAAACGAGCGGAAGCGCAGTATAATATCCGCGGTAGGGGCCGACCGGCATTACTGACCCCCAATTGATAATAGGCGACAGGTCATCTATGAAATACTGTCCAAAGTGCAGTGCTGAGTACAGTGACGATCAAGCTTTCTGCCCGATCGATGCCGCGCAGTTGGTGGAAAAAGTTTCCAGCCGGCGTAGTGAAGAGAAAAAAGATCCATTCCTCGGTTTTACGATTGCCGAGAAATACCGTATAGAACGATTAATTGGCCGTGGTGGTATGGGCGCGGTCTATGAAGGCCATCATGTGCTGCTTGAACGGCCCGTTGCCATTAAGGTACTGCATAAGAATATGAGTGCCGATGAGCGCGCCACAGCACGCTTTCTACGTGAAGCAAAAGCTTCCGCCAAGATTGAGCATCCCAATGGTGTAACCATACATGACTTTGGTGTGCTACAGGATGGCAGCGCTTATCTGGTAATGGAATTCATTCGCGGCTTTTCATTACGCCACCTGCTGATGAACAAAAAGAAGATTGAGATCGAGCAGGCAATTGAATGGGTCTCACAGGTTTGTGGTGTTGTTGAGGTAGCCCACCAGCAAGGGATCATACATCGCGATCTCAAGCCGGAGAATGTGATGCTAAAAGAGTCGCCAGACGGCTCACTGCTGGTCAAGGTGGTTGACTTTGGGCTTGCCAAGTTGGTTTCTGGCGAAGGTGAAGGTAGTAAAACCAACCTTACACAGACCGGCGAAGTGTTAGGTACACCACATTATATGGCACCAGAGTATTATGAAGGAGAGCAGATCGATAGACGCGCCGACATCTATGCAATAGGCGTACTGCTCTATGAAATGCTTACTGGCGATACGCCTTTTTCTGGCACTGTACAGAGCATTATTGGTGGGCATCTATTTAAGGATCCCAAGCCACTCTTTAGTGCCGATCCCTCCATTCATCCCCAAATAAATGAAGTTGTGCAAAATGCGCTCAAGAAGAAGCGCGATGAACGTATTGGATCGGCGGCGGAGTTTGCCCAACAGCTCAAGGCAGCTTATCAGGAGACCTACAAATCTGCTGGCCAACAATCAACGCCTACAGTTATACCAGCGATTAGCATAAAGCCAGAGGCGTCTGTTGCCTCTTCTTTGGTTGTGACTGCGAGCGAGTCTGGCAGTACACCCCAACCTGCCGTAGCCAAGGTTTCTAGCAAAGATCGCCCTACTGAGTTGATGGAAGATTCACCACGTGGACATACCGGTATGATCACACCCGGCAATAGTACCGGACAACTTGACGATAGTTCAGTGAGAGATTCCTTGAAGATGACTAAACGTCAAACCCAGCAGGTCTTTTATGACACTGTGGCAATGGCCAATAAACCGAAGTTAGAGAATGCTACTAGTCGGCCTATCGAAGCGGTTATGCCTGCCGTGCAATTGGCAGGAGAGGCACATAATTGGCAGACAGGGGTGGGCTATGCAACTCAACCAATCGGGCTACGTGAAGAAGAGCCGGAAACCTTTATTGAACTGATCATCTCGATGAAACGAGAACTGGCCATTGGTGCCTTGATTGTTACTGTACTCGCCATCGCACTGGTGATCTTCATTATTTATAGTCAACGTTCGCCGATCACGGTCAAGCCATTGCCTGATGTGCCGGCAAATCAGAGCACATCTCGGCCATAGGGATAGAAAAGTTGTGCTTTCAGCACACTATCCACCCGCCAGTCTATCATTGTCTGGTGTGAATTGTTCTGCCCTTTGAGGGTTCTATGAGTGGAAATTTAGGCGATTCTTCACTACCAGATCTATTTTTCTCTCAAGATGCCGAAAAAGAGTCGGCACAACGGTCGCCAAGACAATGGGCAGAGCGTGTATTTGGTGATCCTCTAGCACTCGCACACCGTATTCCCGCAGAACTCTTCAGTGCCGATTACCTCACTGCTGAAGATGAGGCCGCTCTTTATCTAGATTGGCAGACACGTGATACTGAAATCGGATATAGACTTCTTGAAGAACAGCGCGAAGAATTATTACGTGCCATAGAGGTCTTTCGTGCCGCGTTAGTAAAGAAGCGTAAAGCCATCACTTTGACGCGTACTCGTATGGATGCGCTACAAAAGATTAGCGCTGCCGATCCTAGCCGTTATTCTGAGCAGAATCGTGCCCAATTGGATAGTGAGATACGCACTAGACAGGCTGAACTACAGGCACTACGCTACTACATCGCACCGCTGGAAGCGCTTGATACACTACTACGACCAATCATAGGTGGAGCAAGTAATGAGGATCATAATCTTGCCGAACAACGTATACGGCTACTAGGTCAGAGTTGGCGTGGTCTAATGCGTGTATACGCATTTCGGCGTAGTTTTCCCACACGTCCAGTTGGCCTACTAGCAGATGGTCTCACCCCACTCTTTCCAGGGCTTGTGGTTAGCCATTGTGAAGAAGCGCCTAGTCCTTTTAACACCGATCTACTCTTTGAACTCGATACGGCTGCCTACTTGCACCATTGCTTGGAAGTGATCGTCTTGCTTAGCGAAGAGATGAAGGTCTATTTTCAATCTCAAGGACGACCACAATTTACTCCTTCAGCCTGGCCCACGGTGATGCAACTATTACGTGCAATCGTGGAGCTATTCTATTTCTGCGATTTCGAAATACCTTTGTTAAGCAACAACCTGATCATCGATTTCGATGATCCTTCACGAATCTGGATTTACCGAACAGAAGAGCAGCAATGGCAGACAGCGCCAGAAGAGACACCAGGTAATCGACTGAAGCGTGATGCCGCACTAGCAGCTTACCTGTTAATCTCTGCACCACCACTGACGCGTTGGCAAAGCATTGATGCCGTGAATGCGTCAGCAACAGGGCCAGATGTGCAGGCACGCCTTAATCTACAGCCCTATCGTGTTACTGGTCTGGCGCGGCTTGATTTGGATCCTCTTACACGTACACACAAATTTCAGACTGCTTGTCAATTGACAGGAAAGGTGATAAAGCGTGTTAGTGATGCTGATACAAAGCTAGCAGCACGTCTACATAGTCCTTTAGGTGGTCCTTGGGAGACACTGGCTGGTATGGCGTTACTCGATCATCGAGCCTACTCTTTCCCAGATGCTGTACCATTACCAGATTTAGAGCGTTTCCGCTGGCTTTCCCATTTTTGGAAGACAATGGGAAAACGCCGACCATTAATGCTACTTGGCGAACAGTATGCCAAACAGGTTACGGCAGGATTTGCGGCATTGGGCGAACCGTCGCCAGAAAACTCTAGCGTGCTCTCAATTCAACTCTCTGCGCTTTTTGCTCGCGCTACTTCAGGCGAGGGCGAGAAGGTGAGTCTGCCAGATCCACTCACAGCCTTAATGCTTGCTGATCAGATAAGGCTGATGGAGCTGCTTAACAGCACCTGGAATTTTGTTGGTGGTGTGATCGCACGTTTAGGCAGCATTACAGAAGATGTAGAAGCAGTATTGCCAGTAGAGTTGGCCACAATTGCAGCAGGCGCAGATCGGCAAGAAGATGAGATCAGCAAACGCTTCAATCCGAAATGGCTGACAGCATCACAGCCAATCTGGGCACTATTGCGTGGATGTGCACCGAAGGCTTGGGATTTCTGGGCGAAGTTGGCAGACCGTCAACCCTGGACCTCGGCATTAATTGCACGACCATTAGAAGAGTCGGTGACAGGATTACTACGTTTGTGCGCCGATCTTATACGTATGATGGTACTGCTTGAATGCTCAAGCCCAATTGCTGCAGAACGGCTCAGCATTGATCCAGAACAGAATGGCCGTAAAGTTTTAGACTCCTTTCAACGTTGCCAGCGAGGCGGAGGCACTTTAAGCGCAGTCGTTGCCGAGACAATCAGTTATTACTATGACCCAGATGTCCAACATGACGCCTGGCTTGCTTTTACAACCAGTATCAAGAGCCATCTACAACTGCTTTATGATGACTTGAAACAGATCGATAGTGCTGGTACACAATCTGCGCTACTTGGCGATACGATTAAACAGTTTGAATTACACTATCCAACTCCAGTACTGAAACGTAGAGCAGCATACAAGAGCGATGCTATATCACTACAGGCTGATGATGCATTGGCATTGCCGATCAAGCCGGCAATTATTGATGAGGGAGATGCCAGTGCAATTGAGGCACTCTGTAATGAACTGCTTGGCCGTGAGGCACTCGATCGTCTCTCTTTTCTGCGGCTGCTCGCATTGCTGCAGGTTGCTGACCTACGTGCGGCAATACATTTTTTTGCTGCATTACGACAATTATTACGAGACAGTTTCCCAGATGCCAAACAGCGGCGCACTTTCTTTAGTGCCCAATCTGCCATGCGTGATACTGCACAGTTTCTTACCAATCTTAAATCTCATGGTGAAGCGCTTAATTTTGCCGAACAAGAACAGACACAGCTTAAGGAATACTTGGCCAAACTAGATGCCTTCCAACGTTATGTGGAAGGTGCGCTAGCGGGAACGGCTTTCTACCAGCTTGAGGATATTACTGAACTGCGTAGCTTCTCCTCCGGCAGACACATTAATCTAGTGCTTTTCCTTGTTTTCAATAAACCATTCTGTGGACTGGTGCGTACACGTGCTAAGGAAACATTGGCGAGCTTTGAACAATTCTTGCTTGATCGAGTGGGTAGCCAATTGACAGAATGGAAACCGGAGTATTTGATACTTGGTGCTGTGGGACTACATTCTAGTAATGAAGGTCTGCTTATTACCGGCACAGAACTAGAAATAGATCCTATCTTCGTAGAACCAAACAAGGCAGCTTCAGATCGATTGCTAGTTACATTTTTGCGCAGCAAATACCAGCTTGTCACAGCAATCCTCAAACATGAACTACCAGAGCTGAAGATAATGGTGCAACCTAGCTGATTCTTAAAAGTGATGTGTGTCAAATAATCAAACAGCAACCTTGAACGGACAAAAGTAGCAAAATTCCAAAAAAGGTGTGACTATATTAATTGAAACTGCATAATCTCGTATAGACCGGCGGTAGTTGAAATAACATTGGGAATTTAAAGAATGGTTTATGACAACTCTTACTTGCCCATGTGGCCATAAATCAATAATGGATTCTGATGATGAATTTGTAGGGCATTTCTTAATAATGCAAAAGGTAGTAGAAGAGTTCTGTAATGAGAGTTATAAAATTAGAAAGAATAAA
>JBFLVQ010000102.1:0-18927 GCA_040758525.1 Acidobacteriota bacterium | reverse complement strand
ATAACGGCATACTTGATGCAATCGCCTCTTTGCAACAGGGAAAAGACTTCATCAAGCTGTTCAAGTGGGTAAGAATCGGTAATTAATGAACCGCCTAGTAACCTACGTTCCGCTAATAGTTCATAAGCCTGGCGTACAGAGGCACGTGTTAAATGAAAGGGGCTACGAATAGTGATCTGATCATAGTGTAGGCGCTGTGTATCAAAGGTAACTGTAGAACCAGGTTTGCAACCGCCAAACAGTATTACATCTCCACCACGACGAGCCATCTCCAGAGCCGATTCCCAGATCGAGGGATTTCCTGTGCATTCAATCACAACATCGGCGCCACGTCCTTTAGTGGCCTCTAGGACAATCTCACGACTTAGTCCAGCGCTTACATCAATTGCTTTATATGCGCCTAGATCTTGAGCCAAGCGTAACTTATAAGCGCGCCGCCCTAACATAATGATTTTATGTAGACCAAAAGCGCGCAAAGTGAGTAGATAGAGCAGTCCAATGGCTCCTGAGCCTATGATGACAAGTGTATCATCCTCACGAAATTTCAGCAGACTGAGGCCATGTAACACACAGGCGAGGGGTTCGAGTAAGGCGGCTTCTTGAAAAGAGAGATCGCGCGGCTTTTCAAACATATTTTGCGCTACAATATGGGCAGGAATTTTGATGTATTCAGCATAGGCGCCATGGGCATAGTGCGACATCGTCATATCGCAAATATTGTCCTGACCACGTAGACAATAGTAACAATGGCCACAGGGACCAGAAGGTACCGACATTACATGATCACCTTCACGAAACTGCTGCACCTCTCGCCCTATCTGAGCAATCTCGCCAGAAAACTCATGACCGAAGAGCGTTGGTAATGGGAATTTGGGATGACCGCGCAGGAAGGTTTTTAAATCCGTACCGCAAGTTAGCGCAGCGCGGATTTTCAGCACTACTTCCCCGCTACCCGGCGACGGCGTCTCGATCTCTCTCAGCTCGATCTGACCAGGCCTGATCAAAACGTTTGCACGCATAGGACGTAGAGTAGTTCAAAAGGAATGGGAAAATCAACCTTGCCTAGCTGATAAGACCCGTATATAGCCTTTAATAGCACCTTGCCAAGCTTCCTATGAAAAGAGATGTTTCTGCCCACTTGCCTTTCACAACCCCTACTTTAACACTATAATCTGCTGCCTAGAGAAACAAAGAATCTATCAGATTTAGGAAATAGAATTGATGAGACTAATAGCTTTAATAACCATGTTGCTGCTTTTTAGCGCAGCTTGTAGTGAAAATTCACCCTCTACTGCTCCTCCTTCTCAGGAGGCTAATAAACCGAGCCCGACAAAGAGCGAGCCGGCTCAACAACAACCGCCAGAGCAGGCAGGTCAACCTGCTGTTTCTAGCGAGCCAGGAAAGGAAACTGATATGAGCAAGGAAAAGACTGTTACTACACCCTCTGGGCTAGAGTATATAGATTTAGTAGAGGGTACTGGAGCACAGCCCCAACAGGGCCAAATTGTCTCGGTTCATTATACCGGTTGGTTAACCAATGGACAAAAATTTGACAGTTCGCTAGATCGAGGTCAACCTATCCAATTCCCCTTAGGCACAGGCAGAGTGATCAAAGGTTGGGATGAAGCTTTGTCAACAATGAAGGTTGGTGGTAAACGCAAGCTAACCATTCCTCCACAATTAGCCTATGGCACTACAGGCAACGGCCCTATCCCACCTAATGCTACTCTTATCTTTGAGGTTGAGTTAGTCGGCGTACGTTAACAATAAACCTTGGACGTAGCAGCAATCTATCTTGCTGCTGCTACGTCCACACCGGCTTTCAAATTCTGATTCTAATAAGTAAAAATATAATTATAGAGATCAATGCAAGGATCGCGAATACCTTCCAAGGATTGGTATGATAAGGTTCTATCGCTTCGAAATCTTGTGAGTGCTCTCTATTCTCAGTCTTCTTTAACACAGTTGTAACAGGCTCTAGTTGTCCTACATTGATACGGTCTTGAGTTACTATAGAGCGGCGCATACGCCCTTCTAAGACACCATCAATATAAATGCAGTCGGTGATATCAAGCTCCTCTTGAGCAGGCAATAAGCCTTTGCCAGTAAATTTAGCTATTACTACCGTGATGTTATCATCACCACCTTGACGGTTAGCGGTTTCTATAAGATTACAACAGGCAGATTCAACACTAATAGAGCCAAGTATTATATCTTTGATCTCTTCATCTGCTACCTTGCTTGTCAATCCATCTGTACATAATAACAATATATCATTCTGACATAGTTCAAAGATGGTTAATGCAACATTGACCTTACGTTGTGAGCCAAGCGCTTGTAGGATAATATTGCGAGATGGGTGACGAGTAGCCTGTTTGGCAGTAATAAGACCTTGATCGATAAGGCGCTGTACCATTGATTGATCTTTAGTTAATTGAGTGATTGTGCCTGCACGCACAACATAAGCGCGACTATCGCCTACGGCTGCGATATATGCCTTGTTGCCTGTGACAATCAGAGCTGTCAAAGTCGCGCCCATTCCGGTCTGACGCGAACTGGTACGTGCTGCTTGCCTAATAGCAAGATTAGTCTCTTTAATTGCTGCCAATAACCGAGTCTCAGTCTCTTCTACTAGGTATTGCTGTCTCAATCTTTGATAAAGACAATCTACCGCCATTTGACTGGCTACTTCACCCGCCTGTGCTCCTCCCATACCATCGCTTACCAACAGCAATGTACCTTGTGGAGAAACTTTGTGCCTCTTTATTTCTTCACTAAGCCCGCTAATACCCAAGCCCAAGTGTGCGACGAGAAAATTATCCTCATTATTTTTGCGCACACGCCCCACATCGGTACTGGCAAATAGTTCTATGTCAATATCAGGATGGGTAGCACGCAATGTGCGTGTCATATGATCTCCTGGTTTTAACAAGGCGATAGGCAATTCTAACAAATAGCTATACTTTTGTGCTAAAAAACTTCTCTATGATAATTTTATAAACTTCTTCTCTTCAATGAGATTTGGTGACAGTGATATAATAGAGAACGAACGCGGGACAGATCGCGCGCTTGCCAACTAAGCGCGTATGAACCGCAAGGACAGCCTTAAGCGAGGGTTGATGAAACAGTTCTGGCGGCACCTTTTGTTAGGAACTCTCTGTACGCTGATCGCGTTCGGGGTAGCTGCTTGTGTTAATTCAAAACCAAAAGGCGGAGGTCGTAGTGAAACAGAGGTTGAACTACCTATACGACCAGTTAAGAGGAAGCCAGCCCTTAAGGGTGTAGATCCACCACTTGATACTTTTGATCAACATACTTTTGATTGGAAGGCTCTTAAAGATGACTTGGAAGAAGTGAGTCGCCAGTTTGATCGTAGCTTCTTTGTGGAAACCTATGGCCCTTTTATTATTGCTTCCAATCTTGGGCGTACACGTTTGGATGAGATCAAAGAGCAGACGATTAGAACCAGTTATAATGCTTTTTATAAAGATTTCTTCCATGAGCGTCCTAGGCGAGTGATTAAGATATACCTATTTAAGGACCGTATAAATTACCAGCGCTATAGCAAGAAACTCTTCAATGAACTCCCTAATACTCCCTATGGCTACTATCGCTCAGCAGAACGAGTGATGTTGATGAACATTGCTACCGGTACCGGTACACTGGTACATGAATTGGTGCATGCACTCATTGATACCGATTTTCCCACTGTGCCTACCTGGTTTAACGAAGGATTTGCCTCGCTCTTTGAGTATAGCCGTATTGAAGCCGGCTCGATCTCTGGAATGAGCAATTGGCGCTATCCTATCTTTAAGCGTGCCATTGATACCAATTCAGTGGTGAAGCTACGTCAACTGGTAGAAACTACTAATGACGAATTCTATAATGATAGGGATGGGTACAATTACGCAGAAGCACGTTATCTCTGCTTTTACTTACAAGATAAAGGGCTACTAAAAGCTTTTTACCAACGTTTCAAGCAGACGCATCGCGATGATCCCAGTGGGCGTAGGACGCTCGAAGAGATTCTCAAGAAAGATATTGACGAGATCGAAAGGGAATGGCTACAGTGGGCTAATGGGCTACCCATAGACCGTCAACGCACATCCTAGTAGAAGTTTTTGAACAAAATCTCATGAAAGAAGACACTCCAGAATCCCAGAAGCTGCTCCCTGCCAATAACCAAGAGTTATCTGAGCAGGATAATCAACAAGGCTTTCTACGTCGCGCTTTCAACCGCACTAAAGAGGCTTTTCGTAGCGTTGATGAGGCCATCACTGGTCGTGAGACATTCCGCCGTATTGATGAGCGCTTTCAGCATCAGCAGGAGTTTAATGATCAACTAATGGCACGTCTTACTGATGCTCTCGATCAGGTCGCTATACTAGGTGAAGGACTAGATAGCGAAATTGGTCGATTGGATGGCCGCCTTACTGAACAGCAAGAGTTCTTTACCCGCATCAGTAATGAAGTGACGGCGGCGGCTAGCGAAGTCCGTACAACCGCAACCGCGGCTGAGCAGGCACTAGTCAATGCTACTAATCATCAAGAAGAGCTGAAGAAGCAGGCTAGTGAGCATTTGACACGTTGGCAACATGACGCTGAATCACTCAAAAACCAGGTGCACCTGTTACAAAATCAGCTCTCTCAATTACACCAGTCTTTCAAACAGTTTGTGCTTATCATAGCCATTGTGCTTGGCCTGCTTATTGGCGTATTTATCTATTACATTGTTTTCCCCCATTAATGGTCAATTGCATTGTGATAAGAAAAAGCAGATAATTGTTGAGCAAAACAGTGGCTAAAATCGCTACTGTCTCCATTTCTTTGTTAGGGAGAGCTTGAATCTTATGAAGATCCGCTTTTTCTCATCCCCCTATGACCACTTTAGCAATGCCCCTAAGATATTAGTGTTAATGCTCTCACTCTTCTCCCTCATTCTGCTCTCAGCCCAGACAGGCAAGGCAAAGCTATTGGTCAATGATCAATCTTCACAAGAGCAAGGAGAGAGGGGCATGGGTCTGCCCCAGAATACCAATTCCAACGTAAAAAACTGGCCTACCAGCACAAAACGTTATGCACTGGTGATCGGTGTAGATAAGTACCAGGATAAACAGATTACAACATTAGGTGGTGCCTCTAATGATGCTAAGACTCTTTCTGAGGCATTGACACGTTTTGCTGGCTTCCCTCAAGATCAGGTGATCTTGCTTGCTTCTGATCAACCTGATGAACGACAACCAACGCGTGGTAATATTTTGAGACGTCTTTCTAACCTACGCAATACCGTTCCTAAAGATGGACTGTTACTGATCTCATTTGCTGGACATGGTATGGAGCGTAGTGGACGTGCCTTTCTACTCCCTGCCGATGCACAAGTGAGTGGTGATGTGGCTCTGCTTGAGGATACGGCAATCAATGTGGAAGCCCTCAAAGAGCGTATACGTGAAACCAGTGTGGGACAAGTAGTAGTCTTCCTTGACGCTTGCCGCAATGATCCATCTGGCCGTGCCGATGCTCCCAATCCTCTTACAGAGACCTATACACGCGGTTTCAACTTTGATGTACGCAACAAAGAGGTTACTGCTTTTGCTACGCTATACGCGACAGATGTGGGCCAACGTGCCTATGAATATACTGAGAAACATCAAGGCTACTTTACCTGGGCGTTGGTGGAAGGATTAAAAGGCGCCGCTGCCAATGATAAAGGTGAGATCACTCTCTCCGGTCTAGTGAAATATGTACAAGAGGTTGTTCCCAAACGTATCAATATAGATCTAGGAAGTAGCAAACAACAACGGCCACGTGCTGTCATTGATGGTTATAAGGCGGACGAATTGGTAATTTCGATCCGTTTACAGAACAATTCGGAAGATGCTGCAGAACTGGAATTTTGGAGTTCTATTAAGAACAGTGCTAATGCAGATGATTTTAAAGCCTATTTGCAACAGTATCCTAATGGAAAGTTTTCGCTATTAGCCAAAAATCGACTTAAAGCTGCCGGCGTATCTACAGATACGGCCCCTGCTGCACGTCCTAGCGGTGGTGCTGCTGGTCCAGCCAATGCATTACCGACTTATGAATTTGAGACAGTAACCGTCAGTTCTACTGGTAAAATTTTTAAACGTGACAAAGGCCAGGCACATTATCTCGTTGAAGATCTTGGTGGGGGCATCAAGTTAGAGATGGTTGAGCTTCCTGGCGGTACTTTCCAGATGGGTGCTCTAGACAAAGAAATATATCACGATACAAATGAAGATCCTGCCCATCAAGTAACCCTTGCCGGCTTCTTTATGGGCAAATTTGAGGTAACACAGGCTCAATGGCGAGCCATCGCAAAACTTCCTAAAGTAAATATTGATCTCAAGCCTAATCCATCTCACTTCAAATTTGATGAACTGCCGGTAGAGCGTATAACATTGCCAGAAGCAATGGAATTCTGTGCTCGACTCTCCAAATTGACAGGCAAGACCTATCGCTTGCCTAGCGAAGCAGAATGGGAGTATGCCTGTCGTGCTGGCACCACTAGTGAATTTGCATTTGGTGATGGTATTACACTAGACCAAGTAAATTATCGTGGTGTCTATCGTCCTATGCAAAAATTGCCTCCTGGTGTAACTGACCGTGGCGAAACTTCTCCAGTAGGAAGTATAAAAGTAGCCAATGCTTTCGGTCTTTATGATATGCACGGCAATGTTTGGGAGTTCTGCCTAGATGGCTGGCATGAGAATTATGATGGTGCGCCTAATGATGGCAGTGCTTGGGAGAGCTTTGAAAAGATTGGCGCAGGGATATGTCGGGGCGGCTCTTGGGTCTGCTCAGCAGAACCTTGCCGCTCTTCCTACCGCAATAAGATTGCTAATGATTTCGAGCGCTATGATTATGGCTTCCGTGTCGTAATGGTACCAAATCAGAATAAGAAATAGCTTGCTACTGCAGTAACGAGTAGCTTAAAGCAAAAGAGGAGCAGGTAGTTCCTCTTTTGCTTTTTTATTTGGCAAGAAAATAGTAGCTAAAAAGAAATTTTCTGCAAGCCGGAACTTTTCCTGCGTTCATCAGTTTAAGCGTACAATCAGCGCCGACAACTTAAGGTTTTACAGATATTACTAGCAACTTCTGGATCTCCTTTATTAGCTGTCGGTGATTGAAATTTAAGAATAGATATCAAACCAAGCTGTGAGGAGATTATGGACTTAAGATCAGCTCTGCCACGTTTGACGGTTATATTGGCATTGATTATTGTGTTGGCACCCTGCCTGAGTGTACAAAAATCATTAGCTTTTAATACTCAACCAACGCAGGCTGAGCCTGAAAAAAAGCCATTACCAGAACAACCTGCGATCCAAATCGATGACCATCCTGGTGAAGGTGTGATGCTAGGTCGTGGGGGTCTGCCTATACCGCTTAAACAAACAGATGTAAAAGTCTCGATTGTTGGCTTTATTGCTTCTGTTGATGTTGAACAGACCTTTACCAACTCCTATCAAGAGACAATTGAAGCGGTCTATATTTTCCCATTGCCATCAGAAGCGGCTGTTGATGATATGGAGATACGCGTTGGTGGACGCACCATTCGTGGTAGCGTAAAAGAACGTGAGGAAGCACGTAGAACTTATGAACAGGCACGTGATGCTGGTTTACGTGCTGGTCTGATCGAACAAGAACGGCCTAATATCTTCACCACTTCGGTAGCTAATATACCGCCGAGCGGTGAAATAGTCGTACACATTCACTACACTGAACGGCTTAATTACGATAATGGTGAATTTCGTTTCAGTTTCCCTATGGTAGTAGCCCCTCGCTATATTCCTGGTGCAACGGGTAGATCTGCGGCAGCTAGCCCAGTTACTGACGCCACTCGTATCTCGCCACCCGTACTGAAAGACAAACGTCTAGGCAGTAATATTTTCCTTACCATTGATCTAAATGCCGGTATACCAATCAAAAAACTCCGTTCTCTTAGTCATGAGATCAAAACTGAAAAACAGCAGCCAGCCCATTATAGTGTGCAATTAGCGCGACTTGATGAGATCCCCAATAAAGATTTTGTCTTGCAATACAAGATCGCTGGTGAGCAACCAGAGGCTACCATTATGCAGGCACTAGGTACTAAGGATCAGGGATATTTCCTCTTGATGGCTGCGCCACCTTCGGATTTCCAGATCAAGGATCTACGTGCCAAGGAGATGATCTTTATCATTGATACTTCTGGCTCAATGTCAGGCGAAAAGATCTTACAGGCAAAGAATGCTTTGCGTAGTGTGATGCGTGGCCTTAACCCACAGGATACTTTTAATATCATACGCTTCTCGACCGGCTTCTCGGCAATGTCGGCCACTTCTCTACCGTTCACGCAAGAGAATATCAATACTGCTGACCGTTTTATTGATAGTCTGGTTGCCGCTGGTGGTACAGAGATGCTGCCACCACTACTACACGCCTTACAACAGCCTCAGGAGCTTAATCGCTTAAGAGTAATTGTCTTTATTACAGATGGACAGATTGGCAATGAGGCACAGCTACTTCAACAGGCAGGTCAGAAACTGGGTAACGCACGTATCTTCACCTTTGGTGTAGACAGTGCAGTAAACGAGTATTTCCTCAAGAAACTTGCGCAAATAGGACGTGGTACGGCAGAATTTCTGCTGCCACGCCAACAGAATATTGAAACCATCATCAACCGTTTCCAATCCCGTATATCTGCGCCTATGCTTACCGACCTAGCAATAGATTGGGCAGGACTAGATATTCTAGATGTCTATCCTAATCCCCTACCCGATCTATATGTCAATCAACCGATCTTTATTGTGGGAAGGTTCCGACCCAGCAATAAACGGCAGATATCTTTACAAGCGCTGAGTGCAATCGGTCTTACTTCGCTACCTGTCACTATCGACACAACCACATCAAATGCACGATTGCGCACACTCTCGGCATTATGGGCACGCACTCGTATTGAAAATCTTACCGACCGTCTACTAGAGAATCCTAATGATCCTTCATTCAAAGATGAGATCACCAGGTTGGCTATCGAACATCATCTGCTAAGTCCATTCACCTCTTTTGTAGCATTTGAGGAACAACTGGTCGTGCCTCCTACTGGTGGGCCGGCGCAAAAGGTGATTGTACCAGTAACACCACCGGAAGATTGGGAAAGCTTTGACCGAAAGGTTGCAGAAGAAAAACAACGCAGAATTAGCACCAATGCACAGAATGCCGCTGTTGCTGCTACACCTCTTATCTCTATGGGACCTTCTAACGCACCACAGGGTAAAGTCTATGCAATAAAGACTTCACCTGATGCGGGTGCTAGTGCGCCTAGCCCTCGTCGAGAGGCACGTGGCCATGCGGCTAAGAAATCGGATAGTGTTCTTACCGACTCACGTAAGTCAGCGCCTAGTAGAGTACCACAACCCAACAAGGGTATACGCGAACGCGGTGGTATCTCAAAACCAGGTGTACTACAAACACCTCAGACCAAGAACAGGGACAAATCCGCTATGAGTGTAGGAGCTGGTAGTGGAAGCGGGTATGGAACTGCAGTAGCAGATGGTCGCACCAGTAGCTTAGGAGGCGTCGCGCTCGGTACCACTGCCCAACCGCCAATAGTTGCAGCCGAACCGGCCAAAGAAGCACCACCAGAAGCTCTCAAGCCCGGCTTTAATAGTGAAGAGTTGGCTGGCTACCTGGCACGTAATCAAGCTGTCAATGGACTATGGAATGATCAAGGTGTCTCTGAGGCAGAAGCATTACATGCAACTACATTAGCCGCTCTGGCCTTTGTCTCACATGGCCATACTACTCGCAGAGGCAACTATCAGCCACAATTACGCCGTACCATAGAGAGGATAATTGCTAATCTGGATAGCAATGGTCAACTGAAAGCCATTAACAGCGTGCCTAACCAAACAGAAATACAGGCTCTGACACTTTGGCTGATGTCAGAGAGTGTGGCCGATTCATCCAGTACCATACAACAGAAGGCAGCAGAGACATTACTTATTGGTCTACTCAAACTACGTAGTGAGAAGGGGCTCTGGCGTGCACGTACAGATGGAGAAGAGAGTGCTACTGCTACTGTGTGGGCAATACTAGCATTACGTAGCGCTCAAAAAGCAGGCCTGAATGTCGATAATAGAATGTTTGAGTCGGCAGAAAAAGCGCTAGCTGGTAGAGATCAAGATAAACTTGCACTGACTACCTTGAAGGCGCTTGCTGGTAACCTCTCTACTACAGAAGCCAATCAATTTAGCGCACAACTACGCACACTTGATTGGAAGAATAGCCCACAATTGGAAACTATGCTCTTTGCGCTGATCGCTGCTCGTAAGCTTGACGAGGCTACTTATCAAGAATTACTAGCGCGCTTATCGTCAACAGATCTCAACCGCTCTCGTCCAGTGGTAGCAGCAGCAACATACTACTTGGCGCTAGGAGTTGGTCGCGGTTTATTGGTTGCACTTCAATAAAACAGGTACTGGGTAGTGTATAATATTGGCGTTCATCTTATGATGGGCGCCAATATTTTTTGATTAGGATAGAGTGCAATGTCTGAAGATCAAGAGAACAAATCTTCTCTGCCCCCGCAAGAGAGTGAAACGGAAAAACCACAAGACCAACAGCAGAGCTTAGTCAAAGCAGAAAAACAATCGCCAGAACCGGTAGGAGCAAGCTTAAAAACCAAAGTAGGAATTGGCTTCGGCCTTGCGCTAGGTGCAGCGGTACTAGGGTCATTGGTAATCTTTCGACTAATGAATCGTATTAAAGTTGATGGTCTAGAAAATATCCCTACTGGGCATGAGAATGTCCTATATTGTTTGAACCATAATTCAGTACTCGATAATTTCGCTTTTGAGACGGCTGTCTACATGCCAAAAATATTCTTCCATCCAGACTATATACCTGTGAATCTTGCTGATCGTAAAAACTTCTTTGGTGATCCTAGCTCGCCTAAGTTAAAAGATCGTGTGTTGCGTGTGCTAGGAAAATACTTCTTCACACATCTACGTGCTTATCCTGTTGATCGTAAGACTGGTGATCTAGGTCAGGTTGATAAATGGATTGAACTTTTGAAAAATAATATTGTAGTAGTCTTTCCTGAAGGTACCCGTTCACGCACTGGCGAGATCGGTCAAGGTAAGCCTGGGGTAGGAAAGATGATCTATAATGCACGCCCAATTGTGATTCCAGTACGCATGATCGGTATGGATGAGGTGCTAGGAGTTGGCCGTATCATTCCACGTGCTTTTCATACTATCCATATTATTATTGGTAAGCCACTCGATCTCAGCAATCTCCTAGATCAACCCCTAGCTGAAAATGAGACCGAACAGATATCCCACTTCCGTGAGATTGCCAATCAAGTGGTTGAGGCGATTAGAGCGCTGACACCAGGAAAGAAGTGACTATGGCTGGTCCACGACACTACTCATCGCATGGCAATGGAGAGTTTCAAATTAGCGATTTTAAGCGTATTGGTGAGAATGTTATCTTTGAAGCCGGCGCACTGGTCTTTCATCCAGAAAACATCTCGCTTGGCAATAATATTTATATAGGCCATTACACGCTGCTGAAAAGCTATCACAAGAATGAGATGATTATTGAAGATAATGTCTGGATTGGACAGTTCTGCTTCCTACATAGCGCGGGAGGTATCTATATTGAGGAGAATGTCGGGATAGGACCGGGCACGCTTATTCTTACTAGCCAACATGGCGAACAGGGGCGTGAAATACCAATACTCTTTAGCGAAATTGAGACCGCTCCAGTACGTATTGGCCGAAATAGCGATATTGGCGTGGGTAGTATTATCTTACCTGGTGTCACGATTGGAGAAGGTAGTCAAATTGGTGCCGGTGCGGTTGTCACAACCAGCATAGAACCCTATTCTGTAGTTGCAGGTATCCCTGCTCGCCTACTACGCACCCGCTAAATGCGGAAAAAATTCTTGACACCTCTTGTTATTAGACTGTTAATATTGTATCTTTATTGTGAAGTTGAAACTGATTTTCATTTTCAATCTTTTTTTTATTATAAAAGTATGATGTTACGGTTACTAGATGTTCGGCAAAACGAGTGGTATCAAATAGAAAAGCTGGATGGGCCGCAAGAGGATTGTCATCGTCTACTCGATCTTGGTTTTACTCCTGGTGAAGAGGTTGCGGTAGTACAGGTGGCGCCATTAGGCGAGCCTTTAATTGTCTCTTTACGGGGAACGCGCCTGGCGCTACGGCGACGGGAAGCAGCCTGGATACTGGTCCAATAGTAGCGTCATGGTAGCAGTGAAGAGTCAACTTAGCGAGATCACGGTCTGTCTGGTGGGTATGCCCAATGCGGGCAAGACCACCTTAATGAATACTCTTACCGGCAGCAGCTTTCATACTGCAAACTATCCTGGTGTGACAGTGACATTGTCAAGAGGAAAGAGCCGGCCACAATTGGGCGCAGTAATGAATCTGATCGACCTGCCTGGGGTGCATAGCCCTATTTCTCCCTCACCAGAGGAGGAGTTAAGCTGCCAAGTTCTTGAAGGGCGACATCCTAAAGTCCAGGCAGATGCTTTTGTACTGGTAATTGATGCTACACAACTAGAACGCCATCTTAAATTTGCTAGCTATGCTGCGCGTCAGGGAAAACCATTGGTTATTGCTCTTACCATGACCGATATGCTGACACGCTTACAGCAATCGGTCGATGCGGAAAAGTTAGCCAAAGGCTTGGGTGTAACGGTAGTGACGGTAGATGGTCGTAGTGGCCAAGGCGCGGCTGAGCTACTGGCGGCAGTACGTAACGCGATACAGCATCCCAACACAGATAATCGACTGGCACAAATTCCCCTAGATACCGCCGCTGCTTATCAAGCGATCAGACAGCTACTGACTAATAGTGATGCTCTACACACACTTGATCGCCGACAAGGTCTAATAGATAACTTTACTGCTCGTATAGATCGCATTGTACTGCACCGATATCTAGGCTTTCCGATCTTTTTCGCTATTTTGGCAGCACTGTTTGCAGCAATCTTCTGGGCTGCGCAGCCCTTTATGGATGGTATAGAGGCAGGTTTCGCCCAACTGGGAGAATGGACATTACAATTGTTACCAGAAGGTATGCTAGCCCGTTTTATTGCTGAAGGTATTATTGGCGGGGTTGGCTCTGTTGCAGTCTTCTTTCCTCAGATAGTAATTCTCTTTTTCTTAATGACGCTTTTGGAAGACTCTGGCTATTTGGCGCGAGGAGCAGCATTAGTAGATCGCCCACTCTCATACTTAGGGCTGCATGGTCGATCTTTTGTTCCTATGCTCTCAGGATTTGCTTGTGCAATTCCGGCAGTATTAGCGGCACGTGCAATTCCCAGCCGACGTGAGCGTCTACTTACGATCTGGATCTTGCCACTAATGAGTTGTAGTGCTCGCTTGCCAGTTTATGCATTGTTGCTAGCAGCATTGTTGCCTACCAATTCGCCCTGGAAAGCAGGTTTGGGGCTGGCTGGTATCTATATCTCCAGCCTTTTAGTAGGCGCTACTACTGCAGGGATAATGAGCCGTATTGCATTCCGACACCGTAGTCTCTCATTGCTTGCTATGGAGCTGCCGGCTTACCGTACCCCACAATGGAAACCGATCGCACGTCTGACCTGGACACGAGCTGGTTCCTACTTACAACGCGCCGGTCTACCTATCTTGATCATTTCTGCGATTCTATGGCTACTCTCTAATTTTGGTCTGGGTATACATCAACCTGTGGGAGAAACAGCTAAACCACCTTCACTGATTGTCGCCAGTGATCTAGCACATTCCTTTACAGGAAAGCTTGGTCAGTCAATGGAGCCGCTATTACGACCAATGGGTGTGGATTGGCGAGTAGGGGTTGGTCTTATTTCCGCCTTTGCCGCACGTGAAGTCTTTGTAAGCGCTATGGCAATCATCTTCCAGGTTGCTGATGATGAAGAGTCTGGTCAAGCTGGATTATTACAACAGATGCGTAGCGCTACATTTCCAGATACTACTCAACCGATTTTTACTACTGCTAGCATTATCGGCCTAATTGTCTTCTTCTTCTTTTCGCTACAATGTCTCTCTACTGTCTCGGTAGTACGTAGAGAAACCAATTCCTGGCGTATTGCTGGACTACAATTGCTCTTTTACACTGGCCTAGGTTATCTGTTAGCAGTGTCGCTGGTCCAGGGTTTACGCCTATTTGGTGTACAATAAAAATTTCTCTCTCCAAAACAACTAACAGAATCAGCGCTCACGCGCTGGCCTAAAGTTATTTCGCCGCTTCGCGGCTAAAGATCTCATCTGCACAAGTGAAATTTTTTCTCTTTCTTAGTGCTCACCTTTACTGGCTTGGATGAAAGAGGTCGTGTGTGTACAGGCAAGTTGATAGTGAATGTCGAATAACTCTAGCTGATCCCTCTGTTCTCTCTGGTAAATCAGTTTCCATAAGTTTTGGCTAAAAGGTTACCAGCTAATAGAATAACTAGCCTTTATTTCTAATACTTAGCTAAAATACTAGGAGGTGGCATGAAAAATGCTTAGCTACCGATATAACCAGAAAGAGAAATTCTAATAGGGCCTTGTTAGAGGGGTGTGGTTTATGAACAGACACATACAATTATCATTAATCGCAGCTATTGTTATTACCTTAATGGTAACAATAGCTAATGCACAAGACTTCAACTTCAAAACAATAGACAGCAATAATGCCAATATAGAAAAGCAGGGAGTGATTACAGGAGCATCACTAGCTGCTGATTTTGATAATGAAGGCATTAATAACGATCTGGCATTAATAGATCAATCGCGTGGTATCGTATTTGTGCTGCTCTATGGTCGGCAATCAACTACGCCTAAAAATACGATTGCTATTGTTATTCGCGATATATTGGATGCTCAGTTTGTCCCAACCTCAGCAACCGCATTTACTGATGCTCGTACAGGATTTCAAAATATTGCTATTACCACAGTAGCAAGCCCGCTTAGCAATGTTGAAGAGAATGGAAAAGTAATAATAGGTATTAATGATGGTAGTGGCCTATTTATAGATCAACAATTATTTCGTAGCATCAATGTATCAGCCGGTCCAACCGATATAAATCATGGCGACTTCAATAATGATGGTTTTGATGATTTAGTATTTGTTGATTTTAGAACTGACACAATAACTACCCTACTCAATGATGGAACAGACCAATTTCCTCAGCAAAACAGTCAAACCACTGGTGGCAAAGAGCCCGTTGCAGCAACCATAGGCGACTTTAATGATGATGATCGACTAGATGTAGCGGTGCTAAATAGAGGTGATAATCAATCCAGCGTGAGCATACTATTTGGTGATGACAAAGGCCGCTTTGTGCTTGCTAACTCGCCTATCTTGGTACCAAGTTTCGGTATATCAATAGTGGGTGGATTGGATCCTGGTCAGCCTGTTATCGTAGGTGGCAAACCGGTAAGTCGTATCGTTGATTTTAATGAAGACGGTATTCCAGATATCGCAGTACTCTCTACTGGTGGATCTGCTGCTACTGCTAATCCAGTAATTACGATACTATCCAGTGATCCAACCAGAACAGAAAATTTCTTTAATAGCTTATCTCCCATTGAATTGGTAAATAGCCGGCCCAATGGAGAAACAACTGGCTCGATAGTTTTAGCAGCAGATAGTGGTGGAGTAGGATTGGTATCTGGCCGTGGCAATGGATCAACCCCTGTGGGAGTTGGTGGTGGTTATCATGCTTTGGGTGTTAGTGACTTCAATGGTGATGGTAGTATGGATCTAGTCGTCTCTAGTTCGATCATTCCCCCTGAAAGTACCCCGGGCGCAAAAGTCAACTTTCGTTCTGCAGTCTACCTAATTGGAAACAATTCTGCTGGTATAGTACGGCTCAGCCGTCCTATACGCTTTGGCTATATTAAGACAGCCACCGGCACTGCTGATATTACTATGCTCAATCCTGCTGAAGGGCAGGATACTTTTGTTGCCTCTATTCCTGCTGCATTTGCAGAAAGAGATAATATTGTTTCAGGCGTGCTACACGTCTCATTAAATGGTAATGTCTGGATCGATCGTAACAACACCAGTATACTTAGTTCAGCTCCAATTATTAGCCTACAACGTTCTGATCTTAATGCTCCTTTTCCCGGTGGTGGACGTAAGCAGATCATTTTTGCTGGTCAATCAGTAGCTATTCCCGTAGCAGCGATTAATCTTATTGGCGATCCTATTAGCTTTCGCCTGGCAGCATCTACTACTGGGGAACAGCCACCTTCTTTTGTCACTATTAAGGATAATCGCGACAACACCGCTGAAGTGATAATTAATACCGCTAATCTCAAGACTGTCAAAGAAGAGACCTCTTTTCGTATAGTAATTGAAGCTGCTTCTCTTTCATCTAGTCCAGGCGGTAGACTGCTACTGACCAGTCGTGCCTATTTTACTTTGATAGTAAAACCCAACAGCCCTCCAGTAATAAGCCCCATTCCCAATCAAGCGGTCGAGGTCGGCAACACTGTAACCGTAGCGTTGCTGGTAAGTGATCCAGAAAACCAACCATTACATATCTCCGTCAAATGTGAGAGAGGCAATTTTGTTAGTGTCAATAACACTACTTTGACGATCGCGCCACAAATGGGCGATATTGGTACTAGATTCTGCACAGTCACAGTAAGCGATCTTGTTGGACTATCGAATTCAGCCACGTTTGTCATTACAGTCACAGCAAAAGACGCGGTCACGATTCTTGCAGCATCTTTCCTTAAACAGACTCTCACTATTACAGGACAGAAATTTGGTAGCGCCGATGCCAAAGTTTTTGTCAATGGCAAGGATGTTAGCAAGTTTATTGTTAATCAGACCGATAGCACTATCTTGCTAAAAGGCAAGCGCCGCAAACTCAAATTGAAGACTGGTCAAAATCAGATAATCGTGATAGCGCGTGGGCTAACATCCGATCCTTTTATCTTAGATCTATTACCAGTATCAGATTAAGCCGACATTATTAGGACAGGAATAAATCCTGCCTTAATAATATTCCCCATAAACTTCCCTCGTCTACTTTTCATAATGGATTTCAAATTTTTCAATTTGAAATCCATTTTTTGTCATTTTGAAAAGCCTTTATGCAAATAGTAATTTTCCACAGTAAGATTATCTCTCTCATCCTAGATTACTTATAAATTTAATTCAGTAAAACCAGACTATGGAACATTAATTGAGTAGTTATCGCCTGGAGCTAATGCTTAATGGTAAATACTGTACTTATATTTGGTAATAACAGTCTATCTGGATATAGATCTTGATCTTAATTCAGGATGTAGGCCTTTTCTCGGAGTAAAAAGGAATCTCGTATGAAGATAAAAAGACTATTGGCGGTAGTGATAATAACTCTATTATCGCTAAATAGCGTAACTTTCGCTTATGGCGATAATGAGGGTGATGGAAAGACCAAGAAGAGTGGAACTGGTGAAACGCCAGCTACAGAGGTAAAGTCAGCTAACGAAACAAACCTTTCCGCTGAAGAAAAATTGCTGTTACTTACTGAAAAGGTGCGTAAGCTTGAAGAGATTATTGAGCAGCAACAACAGATACTAGAATCTATGCAATCTAAGCCAACAACTGATGCTGCTAACGTGGCGGTAACAACCGTTCCAGCAACCGCACCTAAAACACAAGTGGCGCCAGATGAGCAGATCAAGAAAGTAGATGCACTCTATAAAGCATATGGCCAGCTCAATATCTCTGGTGATCTACGCTTTCGCTATGATGGACAATTCGATCAAGGCTTCGATTCACCAGTTGATGTACCAGATCGTAATAGACTACGCGTACGTGCACGTGTGCAGTTTGCTGGTCACTTCCAGGATCACTTTGATTGGGCAATTCGCTTGGCATCCGGCAGATTTACCGTACCAACGGCAACTAATCAAGATGTCAGCGATTTTTTCAATCGCAAGCCAATAGGTTTTGATCGCTACTTTATTCGCTATAACTCCAAGACCGAACCTTACGGTGTTATCCTGCAGGCAGGAAAGTTTGACTATCCTTGGAAACGCACAATGCTTACGTTCGATGACAACATGCAGCCTGAAGGAGCAGCAGAAACCGTCTATTACAAAGGTAAGGGTTTACTACAAGAAGCGAAACTGGTTGCTTTTCAACTACCTTTTAATGAAGCGTCAGCAGGAAAAGATTCAGTGCTCTATGGTGGCCAATTACAAAGCGTGTTGGGTCGAGGCAGTTGGGTATTAACCAACTCTATTACGCTGCTCAATTTCAACCAAGCTGATACTATTGCTCGTTCAGTCAATAAACCTACCACACAGATTGGTGGCGGCTTCGAATTCGGTACGACTAACCGTGTACGCCGAGATGCAAATGGCAATGTAGTAGGATTTGTTACCAACTACAATATACTCGATGTAATAGGCGAGGTTGGTTTCAAAGGTTTCCAAAAGTTTCCCATTGTGCTGACTCTGAATTATGCCCGTAACCTCTCAAACCGACTAGACCGCTTGAAAGAACGTAATGCTTATTGGGCAGAAATAAAGGTTGGTCGTTTGAAAGAGAAAGGCGATATGGAGTTTGGTTATATCTTTGCGCGTACTGAGCAGGACGCCGTACTCAGTGTGTTCAACTATATAGACTTTCTTGGCACCAATAGCCGCAACAACCGTGTCGCATTCGGTTACACACTCAACAACAACGTCTATGTACAGTTTTTCGGCATCTTCAATGAACGCTTTAACACACTACCAAAGAGCGAAAGCCGCGTTCAGAAACGTTTTCAATTTGATGTTAACTATCGTTTTTGAGGTAAATATTACTACCTTAGTATATAGGTAACTATGCTATTTTTTTCCTCAAAAATAATAGTATGTTAGCGGGTAATCTCTAGTATTTTTCGGTGAGCGACGCGATTTCGAGTTT
>JBFLVQ010000101.1:0-18982 GCA_040758525.1 Acidobacteriota bacterium | reverse complement strand
AATAGTTTTATTGGGTATCGCGCTCTGGCAGTTCCTCAAGTTCCAATCTTCGGGTGATGCAGATACCACCTCTGCCGGGTATACTCACATGATCGTATCGCTGCTCTGCTTTGTCGCCGCGATCGGTTGTGGGGTTGGTTGGTTTCTCACCAAGCCCAAAGACAGTATGGATGATATAAGCATCACTAAGTTCTGAGTGCGGTGCAGTTAATTGTTCTTCACCATAGAGGGCACAGAAACCAGCGAGAATAGTAGTCTCACTGGTCTCTGTGCCCTCTATGGCAAAAAATTATCTCCAGGCTGCCACATACAGGCCGCAAAGCGCATCTATTTCGGATCATCATATCTTAATCTCAAACAGACAAAGGCAGGAGAAGGATGGATAACACAACGCCGATGCTTCGGCAATATCATGAAATTAAACGACAGTACCCAGGCACGATACTATTTTTTCGCTTGGGTGATTTCTATGAAATGTTTTATGAAGATGCCTTACTAGGAGCAAGAGAGCTTGAGATTACCCTAACCGCACGCCAAAAAGAGCGTGGTAATCCTATTCCCATGTGTGGTGTACCCTATCACTCGGCTACCAGCTATATTGCTAA
Source organism: Acidobacteriota bacterium (assembly GCA_040758525.1). Taxonomy (GTDB): domain Bacteria; phylum Acidobacteriota; class Blastocatellia; order Chloracidobacteriales; family JADJPF01; genus JBFLVQ01. Next base: position 18,377 of record JBFLVQ010000101.1, on the reverse strand, counting down.
GCTGGTACGCAAAGGCTATCGTGTGGCAATCTGTGAGCAACTAGAGGCGCCTGGCAAAGGGATCAAATTGGTCAAGCGTGAAGTTATACGTGTCATTACACCCGGCACCGCAATTGACGCACAATTACTTGATGGACGCGAGAATAACTATTTAGCAGCGATTTCAGGCAGCGGCGCAAGCATGGCGGCGGCCTTTGTTGATGTCTCCACTGGTGAATTTATTGCTACAGAATTTATTGGGGATGAGGCTTGGCCGCGCCTAATACAGGAGATCGAAAGCTTTGCCCCACGCGAACTGCTCTACCCAGAATCGCTCGCAGTACTGATTAAGTCGCCGCGTTCCTCTGAGGATGCTCCTGCGAACTTTGCTGGCGCTGTTACTACACCATTAGAGGATTGGCATTTCGAATATGAACGTGCGTTAGCATTGCTACATTCTCATTTTAAGGTCAACTCGCTGGAGGGTTTTGGGCTTGCTAGTAAAAATAATGCGATTGCCGCTGCCGGTGCAATCCTAGATTATGTGCGAGAGACACAGAAGGAAGCCGCCGCTCATATTACCGGCATTAGCTACTTCGAGCCCGCCGATTACCTTATTTTAGATAGTGCTACTGTGCGTAATTTGGAGTTAGTAGAGACGCTTGAAGGTGCGCGCCGCAATACACTACTAGCGTTACTTGATGAAACCCTCACAGGTATGGGAGCGCGCCTGCTACGCCAATGGCTACTACGCCCTTCAATCAATATTGGTGAATTGAACACACGTCTAGATGCCATTGCCGAAGCACGTCGTGCTACGATAATGCGCGATCGTATACGTCAGCAGCTTAGCAATGTACAGGATCTAGAGCGACTACTTGGACGTATCTCGCTGGGCACCGCCAATCCACGTGATCTGATCTCACTAAAGAATAGTGCTGCCATCATACCGGCAGTAAAACAGCAACTTGCTGAGGCACGTAGTTCACTACTGGAAGTTCTACGGGAAGACTTAGACGAGTTGAAAGATATATATGATCTCATTAATCAAGCGATTGTCGATGAGCCACCTTTGCAATTGAGTGAGGGTGGAGTGATACGAGAGAACTATCATGCCCAGCTCGATGAGCTACGCTCGGTGCGTAAGAATGCACAAGGATTGATTGCCGCTATTGAGACACGTGAGCGTGGACGTACTGGTATCAGCTCGCTAAAAGTGAAATTTAATAATGTTTTTGGCTACTTTATCGAAGTAAGCAAGGCAAATCTTAAGCATGTGCCAGATGATTATGAGCGCAAGCAGACACTAGTAGGTGCGGAACGCTTTACTACACCCGAACTGAAGCAATTAGAAGAGAAAGTACTAGGTGCGGAAGAGCATATTGCTGAAATTGAACAAGAACTCTTTCAGGATATACGTCGTCAGATTGCTACCCAGACACAGCGTATACAGCGCACCGCACATATTCTTGCGCTTATTGATCTCCTTTTTACCCTTGCTGAAGTAGCGGCACGCTACAATTATTGTCGGCCTACCCTACATGAGGGCGATGATATTATGTTACGTGCAGCACGCCATCCTGTTGTCGAAGCCCAATGTGAGCGCTTTATACCTAATGATCTATATATCAATAACACTACTCATCGTCTGCTGATTATTACAGGACCAAATATGGGTGGTAAATCTGTCTATTTAAGACAGGCTGCACTCATCTGTATAATGGCACATATAGGATCTTTTGTGCCTGCTGAAGAGGCACGTATTGCGATACTGGACCGCATCTTTACACGTGTAGGAGCTTCCGACAATCTGGCGCGTGGGCGCTCTACATTTATGGTTGAGATGACCGAGACAGCCAACATTCTCAATACTGCTACGCCACGCAGCTTTATCCTGCTTGATGAGATTGGTCGTGGTACTGCTACCTTTGATGGTCTCTCATTGGCATGGGCGATTGCTGAATACTTGCATGACGCATCTCAACATGCCGCTAAAACGATCTTTGCTACTCATTATCACGAGATGACAGAATTGGCTAAACTGCTGCCAGGGGTACGCAATTATCAGATGGCAATTAAAGAACAGGAAGGGCAGATTGTCTTCCTACGTAGGCTTATTGAGGGCGCGGCAAGCAAATCTTATGGTATCGAAGTGGCGCGGCTGGCTGGTCTTCCTAACATAGTAATTGAGCGCGCGCGAGAGATCCTAGGCAATCTTGAGGCTAATGAACTGGATGTTACTGGACGGCCCAAACTTGCCCGCCATCTACCTTCACAGGGACCACGTTGGAAGCAACAACCGAGTCTGTTTGACTTAGCCAACGAGACGGTGCTTGAACAACTGCGCCATCTTTCCCTAGAGCAACTTTCGCCCGAGGAGGCAGCTCGTCAACTTGCTGACTTAAAACGACAACTGCTTTAAGTAATCCAGGGTGAGTTGAATCGACCACGGCCGTGTGATATCTATAGTTCTGTTAGTCGATAAATCAATCGATAATTGTCAGCCTTAACAGCCTTGTCCCGTGTACAGCGCTGACATCAATCTATCTATATTATTTACATTGCCTGCTTTCATGGCGACTGTATGTAAGAAGAATTAGGGAGCAGATCATATATGCCATATAGGAATTTGACAGCCACAGAGACAGCCGAGACTATCTTTAATGACTTTCTTGCCCGTTTGGAAGAGAAGATAAATTCTCCCGAGCTAGATCGCAATGATGTAGTGCGTGATACCCTCTATGAGATCTATATGGGTGAAAGACCCAATATCAAACAGTTATACAGTCACAAGCACCCCATTGCGGCACGTGCTGTCATTGCCTCATTTGATCCACGCAATATAACTATGGAACCGGAATATTATGTTGATATAGATCCTGAGCAGTACTATCCACGCAAGCCGCTAATCTGGCTATGGCAGATGTTTGATCGCTCGCCTCTAGGCAACAATCTCTATATTGCTTTCAAGTTTCGCCGTATGCTTGCGCCTTATATATTTCGTAAAGTGGGAGAGAATTTTAGATGTTTCCATTTTGTTGAATGGAGCTTTGGTTATAACCTGACAATTGGCGACAATGTTACGCTACATCGTAATGTACTACTTGATGATCGTGGCGAAATTATTATTGGTAATAATGTCAGTATCTCTGATTATGCCAATGTCTATTCGCATTCTCATAGTATTGTTGATATTAATGATGTTTCTTGTAAGCCGACGGTGATTGGCGATCGTGCACGCCTTACCTATCATTGCACGGTGCTTTCTGGAACAAATGTAGGCCAAGATGCGATGGTAGGGGCAATGGCATTGGCCACCCGTGATGTGCAGCCTTTCCATGTCAATGTAGGTATTCCTGCCAAAAGTGTGCGTGTCAAGCCCAATGCCCCAGAATCCTCACAGTCTGAGCAATAGCGAGCGCAAAAATGGTACGGAAATGGGCGCGAAAAATTGTTCACATACAGACTTGGAAAAGGAAAAAATATCCTTCTTGGCAAGCGTTCTGTGTGATGAGCTATATATAAGTAAACATTGGGAAAGCCGTTCTTATTAAGGCGCTGGAAAAGACCTCCCTGAGAGGGTGTTATAGAGGTAGGGAAAAAAAACTGTTGACGTCGGACATATAACAATGGTAAACCTATGAAAAAAATGGGGTAGAAACCTTTACTGCTCAGAGCAAACTTCGGGAAACCGAAAGGCGCAGAGCTACGGGGCTAAAGATTTTTCGTAATCCATGCCCGCCGGGCCGCCAGGAAAGGGTAATGAACGACCTGGATGGCGACCTTTCCTAGGGCAGCAGATCAAAGGTCGTCACTAAGCAACTAAGCTGTTAAAAGTAAATTTCGACGTTGAAGGCGATGGACGATGCTTAAAGCGAGAACATCCTTCGAGAGCGGGACCTTTTTGGCGCCCGTTTCTCTGTTGGTTTTAATAGCACGGCAGAGGGCAGCTCAGGCTTCACGATGGTCAGTATCAACGGGAACGCAATTTCAAGGTTAATCACAGCGAGGAAAATATTATGGCTTTGTTCGGCAGCAAGAAAAGTGTGGTGGGACTAGATATCGGCTCAAGTGCAGTAAAAGCGGTGGAGCTGAAAGGCAATCGTGGCAATTATGAGTTAGTCAGTATTGGCCACGTGACGCTGCTGTCCGATACGATCGTGGATGGCCACATTATCGACCTTAACCATGTTTCGGATGTAATCAATAGGATCTTTCAAGAACAGAATATCAAAACCAATCTGGTCGGCACCTCGGTATCCGGCCACTCAGTAATCGTGAAGAAGATCACACTACCGAGTATGAGCCCGGAGGAATTGAGCGAGCAGATCAATTGGGAGGCAGAACAGTATATCCCCTTCGCGCTTGATGAGGTAAACCTAAGCTATGAGATCTTAGGTACAGATGCTGCTGGCAGCGGTATGGAAGTACTACTAGTAGCTTGTAAGAAGGACAAGATTGCACAATACACTCAGGTAATCAATCAGGCCGGTAAACAATTGAGCTTTGTCGATGTGGATGCTTTCGCCCTACAGACTGCCTATGAAGTCAATTACCAACCTATGCCTACCACTACCGTAGCACTACTCGATATTGGTGCCAGTGTAATGAACATCAATGTTGTGCGAGGCACTCAATCAATCTTTACACGTGATATTTCGGTAGGTGGCAATCAGTATACTGACCTTTTACAGAAAGAGCTAAACCTCACATTTGAAGAGGCGGAAGCCCTCAAACGCGGTATGCCAACTGAGTCTGGTGTAAAGCCAGAAGACGCGCAACCGCTGATCCAATCGGTCTCTGAGATCCTTGCCTTAGAAGTGCAGAAGACGCTCGACTTCTTTCGCGCCACTAGTTCTATGGCAGACTCGAGCAAAGTAGACCGTATGCTTATTTCAGGAGGCAGTTCAAAGATTGCTGGCCTCACTTCCTACTTAGCCGAGCGGTTTGGTGTGCCTGTGGAGAGGTTCGACGCTTTCCGTGGGATCAAGTATAACAAAAAGAATTTTGATGAGGACTATATTCGCGAGCTTTCACCCAATATGGCTGTGGCCGTGGGGCTAGCTCTCAGAAGTGGAGAGTAAGTATGCCGAAAATAAACCTACTACAGCAGGCCGCCTCTGCCGAGGGAGTCGGTAAGGCAAAATCGATCTCCTCACAGACCGGCCAGCTTTTAGTGTTGGCAGTGGTAGTGTTGGTGCTGGCCGTGGGAGTTAGTTTCCTCGACTGGCGGTTTGCCACTAATGAGAATGAGAAGATTAAAAATGAACTAGCTGATGAGCAGAAGGTTGCACAAGAGCTTACCAAGCTTAAAGAGCAGGCCGACGAACTGCAGAAAAAGATCACATTAGTAGATAGCCGTATCAAGGTCATTAAACAGTTACGTGCCGAGCAGCGTGGTCCTGTGGCGGTGCTCTCACGTATTAATGAGCGTATTCCTGTGGGGGTTAACCTAGATTCGATTACCCAGCGTGGTAACTTGATGACGATTGTAGGCAACACCAACACCGAGAGTCTTATGACAGGATTCTTTAAGGATATGGAATTCTCTGGTGGGCTCTTTACCGGCCTCGATCCACAATCGGAACTGGTACAGGGTAATAATCAGGAGCAGCTCTATAAATTTACCATTCGCTGCAACTACAATCCACCCGTAGCTACCCAGAATCCAGAAGCGGGTCAAACGACGAGTAACTGACGACTGAGGATAGCTCTAGAATGGCTATCTATGACATTGGAGGAAAGCAATGGCAGAAGGCAAGAATGTGTTAAGCGGTATTCCATTTTTCGTACAGGCTCTCATCGTACTCCTGCTTGGCGGTGTGATTGTTGGTGTAGTCCACTTTGGCTTTTGTGAGGATGTACGTGCAGAGACAGAGAAGAAACGGGTTGATCTCGCCAAACTACGCGAGGATAACCGTAAGGGCGCAATTGTGCGCGACAACTTAAAAGCCTACCAGAAACGTTATGAGCAAGCACAAACAGAACTGCGCGACCTGCGCGAGTTACTACCAGAGGACGTTGAGATCTCTAAGGTGCTTGAGAATATTCAACAGCAGGCCACAGAACAGAAGCTAGTACTAAGGAATTTTGTTCCTCGCGATCCCATCAAGCGGGAGTTCTTCAAGGAGAAGCCGATCAGTATTCAGGTCACTGGGCTTTACAACAATCTGGGACGCTTTTTCCAGCAACTCGCTACTTACCGCCGTATTGTAAACATCTCGGATGTTGATATTCGTAAAGCCTCCGAGCAGACGGATAGCACCGATATCAACGCCAGTTTCACGGTTACGGCATTTTTTGCTAGTGAGCAGGATGTTATCAATATTGGCGAGAAAGAAGGAGGCAAATAGTCACAATGCTAAAGAGAAACTTAGCTGTGAAACGAGGCAGTTTTCTAGCAATAGCATTGGCGCTGTGTATTAGCTGGATTGCTGTAGGTCAGAGCAGTCTGGCACAACAGCCTGCTACCACACAGACGCCTCCAGCTACCGGCGCGCCCCAGCAGCCCCGAACCGGTCCTTCAGTTGATGATATCTCGACAACTTACCGGGAGCCAAAGCGGGATCCATTCCTAGACGAGCGTTTGATCAAGCGGCCGCGAGAAGGAACAGTTGGCCCTATAGAAGTGACCCCACTTCCTTGGCCTTCTTATGAAGAGCGCGAAGTAGAATGGCGTAAAAAACGCGATGACGCACGTCGAGAAGGCAAGCCTGAGCCTGCTCCCTCCGAACGCTACCTTATTGAAGAGGTTCAAGTAGTGGGAATATTCAAGAAGCCAGATGGCCAAGGCGTCTTTCTTAAGCCAAAACCGACTACCAATACAATGATCTTCGCAAGCGTCGGCCAGAAGTTCTACAATGGCTCAATACGAAAGATTGAGAGTCGCCAAGGCGTAATTGAATGTGAAGAGATAACCAGGCTGAGTAACAAAACCATCCGGAACGACAAGCGTGTTCTGCGCTTCACACGCACAAGTCGATGAGGACGGTAAACGCCAGCGCGCAAGCGCTTGAATATTTGAAACAAAATATTAAAACGTAGAGAAAGAGAAGAGGAGGTGCTCCTATGCCTAGTAGTTACCGAATTAAGGTGGCCATATTGCTCGCGCTCTTCTTGTGTTTGGGCACGATCGAGCGTGTCGCAGCATGGGACTCGCAGGGCGAGGCCGCTTTGATGGCGCTTAAGTTCTCGCCGGTGGATCAGCAGTTGCGGATTACGCTTGAGGGCAATAACCCACTGGAATACAACGTGATCCGGCCGGAAGCGCGCTTGATACTAGTCGATCTGCCCGGTACAGACACAGCCAAACTACAGCCCAACTATTCTGTCAATCATGCGATGGTAGAGTTGGTGCGAGTGCGCCAGATTACTACCCCTGCAGGTAAGAAGTTGGCACGTTTGGAGATTGTGCTGCGCCAAGAAGTGCAAGATCGCACTCGTATCGAGGGCAACAATCTGATTATAGATCTGCAACCAAGCACGACTGTGCCAGCCGCTGCCAGCGAGCCCAAGCCGGCGGTTGAGCAGAAGAGTGCGACCTTGGTTAGTCGTGTAACCACCAGATCAGAGAATGGGCAGGTCATAGCGATAATTGAAGCTGATGGCCTACTCAATAATTACAAGACCTTCTCGCTCCATAATCCAGAGCGTGCGGTTATAGATATTGCCAACGTGCGTAGTCCAATCGCTGGCAAAGTTATTGATGTCTCTTCGGACAAGCTACAACGCATACGTGTAGGGGCTTCCGACAACAAGAATATACGTATTGTTTTTGATACTAAAGAGCAGTGCAATATTCAGGTCGAGGCTAACCCAACTGGCTTGACAGTATATTTTGTCAAGTCAGGAAAGACTAATGCGACTAAGGCCGTTAAGGAAGAGAATAATAATTTTGCTGCTCCTCCTGTAGCACCTCCAGATGCTGGTCTAGCAGCAGGCGCGGGCAGTAGCACGAAAGTCGAGAAAGAGAATAAAGATAGTAAAGAGAATAAAGAGAATAAAGAGAACAAGGCAAAAGCAGAGGAACCGACCAAAGCTGAACCAAAGAGCGAGAATGCTGAATCGCGCGCCTCTGCCACCGTTCCCAGTGTCAAAGGCCCTTCGGCACGTCCAGGAATGGTGCGTGGTGCAGTGGCAAAGCCAACCCCAGCTGCTCCCACAACCGAGAATGAGACTCCTGCTGAGCCTCAAGATAGCAAGATGCGTTTTGGTGATCCAGGCTTTGTAGGCGATCCTATCAGCATTGATATTGCTGCTGTTGATATCAATGATATTCTACGTTTCATCTCAGACAACTATGGTGAGAACTTTATCCTTGATAAATCCGTGGGTGGCGTGAATGTGACCGTAAAGGTGAATGATGTACCTTGGAACCAAGTGCTTGAATCGATCTTCCGCGCCAACCAGTTGAGTTATGTACGTGAGGGCTCAATTGTACGTATTGCTACATTGACGGCACTGGCAGTAGAACAAGAGCAGCAACGCCGTATTGATGAGGAGAAAGTTAATAACCTACCGAAGATTAGCAAATTCTTCCGCCTACGCTTTACTCGTTTAAGTGGTGGTGGTCCACAGCTTGCCCCTGGTTCAACAGCAGCATTAGGTGGCACAAATGCTGGACAAGGTGGCGCTACTGGTCTGCTTGGTATTGTTCGTAAGAATCTCTCCAAAGTAGGTGAGGTGGATAGCGATCCACGTACCAACCAGATTATTGTCACCGACATTCCACAGCGAATAGCAGCGATCGAGGAGATCATTGCCAAACTCGATGTACCCGAACCACAAGTGGAGATCGAGGCGCGTGTAGTTATTGCCAACCGTAATTTCCTACGCTCAATTGGCAACCAACTCTTTGCTGCTACTACTCAGAATAAGACTTTTGTAAATGCAGCCGGCGCCAGAGTGAATCGTCAGGGTCTTGGTGTTAGCATTGATACTGCTGGCACACAGCTAAATGGGCCAATCAGAACTGATATCAATGGCAATACTACTGACAACAGATTCTTCTTACCTGGTGCAACTGCCGCTACCCAAGGTACCACTTTTGCCGGTGCTGGTGCCACGGCAATAGGTCTTACTACTGGTATAATCGGCACAACCATCATCTCAAGCGCGCTTACTCTCTCAGAGAGCAAAGGTGTAGCTAAACAGATTGCTGCGCCGCGCATAACAGTCCAGAACAATACTCCTGCTGATATCACTAGTGGTACTCAGATCGCTGTACAGACAGAAGTCAACAATACAGTGACGACTAACTTTGTTACTGCGGCACTACGTCTTACTGTCACTCCTCAGGTTATTGATGAAGGTTCAGTACTACTTAAGATTGTTGTAGAGAACAACAGTGTTGACCGTACGCTAAGAACACTAGGTGGCGTGCCAGCTATTACCACACAGCGTGCCGAGACATTGGTAGTGGTGCCAGATGGTGGTACTACTATTCTTGGTGGTGTTAACCTAGATGGTGAGAGCAGTGACATTACCCGTACCCCAGGCCTCTCAAACGTACCCTTCCTGGGTGAACTCTTCAAGAAGCGTGGTGTCAGCCGTAATAGCTCAGAACTGCTCTTCTTTGTTACACCACGTATCTATCGTCCGGAGACACTAGGCATTCAGGCCGCCCCGGCCGTGCCAGCTCCAACTCAACCGGTAGTAAGCGTACCCCAGACGGGAGGAGAGCGCTGAGTAATGCTATTTGCCGACCTACTTAAGCAGATCGTAACTCGCGTGGATGGCGCCATCGGGGCCCTAATAATGGGCCTCGATGGCATTGCCATCGAACAACAGATCATAGATCCTGAGCGCTATGATAGCCGTCTCTCCATGATTGCGGCTGCCTATGCTACATTGCTACGCAACTCTATGCGTACATCCTCTGATGTAGGGGTTGGTCAGCTTCAAGAGATGAGTGTAGTTTCAGGAAATATGACATTGGTTATCAAGCTGATCAATCCAGAATACTTCCTCTTGATCGCGCTCGGTCCCAACGGCAATATGGGACGTGCTCGCTTTGAATTGCGTAAGGCACAGCTCTTATTGGAAGAGGAGTTTGCCTTCTAGCGCCCTCCTCATATCGATTCCCATTGCACAATGTAGAATTGTGCACAGATAGTCTTTTTCAGCTAAAGCAGGTAGCGACGGCGTACCAGATCCAGTGCGACTGTAGTAGCCAGCCAACGCACTCTCTCTCGGTCGCCAGGCAGTTGTAGCCGTTTATGGGTAACCTCGACATCACTTGCTAGTCCTATATAGACTAATCCCACAGGACGTTCAGAACTACCCCCACCGGGCCCAGCAATCCCTGTGATACTTACACCAATCGTGGCACCAGCACGTTGCTTAATTCGGGCTGCCATATCTTCCGCAACCTCTGCGCTAACGGCATTTTTTGTACGGATTAGATCACGTGGTACACCAAGCATATCTGTCTTTGCTTGATTATTATAGGTTACTACACCCTGGACAAAGTAGTTAGAGCTGCCTGGAATGCTAGTAAGACGCATAGCTAACAGCCCGCCTGTACAGCTTTCGGCAGTAGCAATGGTATAGCGTTTTACACTCAGCCAGCGCGCCACCACCTCTTCCAGGCTCTCATTCTGAACTGAGAAGACATTGAAACCGAGTTTCTCTTCAATCTTATTGGAGAGTTCCTCAAGTAGATTATCGGCTTCCTCCTCACTAGCAGCGGTAGCAGTCAAATGGATCTGGATCTCAGTATTGGTAAAAAGAATAGTTGTGACAGGATTGTTATATTTGGAATAGATAGGAGCAATCAGATCATCCACTGTCGATTCACCCATACCCGAGACCTTTAGTACTTTACGCCGTATACGTAGCCCTTGCGAGAGCTTTGCTAGTTCTGACATTACCTGCTGCTCAAAGATCGGTTTCATCTCACGTGGTGGCCCAGGCAGCAGCACAATGCGTTTATCAGCATCGGCAATAAGCATACCAGGCGCTGTTCCTTGGGCATTATCCAATACACGCGCATCACGTAGAATCAATGCCTGTCGCTCATTATTGAGAGCCATAGGTATGTTTCTACTTTCAAAGAGTTGGCGAATCTTAGCAAGGATCTCTTCATTAAGGATCAGAGGGCGTTTCAAGACGCGGGAGAATATTTTGCGAGTAATATCGTCTTCTGTAGGTCCCAAACCACCTGTTGAAATGATAATTTGTGAGCGTCGTAAAGCGTCCTTAATAGTCTCTTCCAGACGCATCTCATCATCACCTACAATCGTTTTCAGCTTCACTTCAATACCGATTGAGTTAAGCTTTTCCGTAAGCCAGAGGGAATTAGTATCGGAATGAAAAGGGGTGAGCAGTTCCGAACCGATCGCAATAATCTCCGCACTAAGCATAGTCTTCTCCTCGCTATTTCAATTTTCTTTGCCCCATTACCCTCAATAATAGTCTGTCTAGATCATTCTGTCTCAGCACGCGATTCACGCAGTTCACCAGCAGGATCTGCTAATAAAGTCGATGCCATTGTAAGCATACCAAATGGTGAGCGAGTCTCCATTATCAATCCTTCTACACCAATTTCAAGAGTGCTGACAGAAGGAGACAAGCTAGCTACTGCGGCTCTGATATCAGGCGACTGCAGTAGCTCACGAGCACCATCAGTAGTGCGTAGCAAGCGAGAAACATTTAGCATTAATTCAATACTAGACTGACGATCAAGCCGACAAGAGAGGATTGCCGCCTGTTTATGATTGCTAGACATACCTTCAACTGCAGCCTGAACTGCTGAATCGTTGGCAATTACTGCACCCGACTGCTGTGCATCAATTAAGGCAACAAGCTGGGCACGTGCTCCAAATACCAAGTAATCGCCAATAAATGCGGCTGCACGCAGCGGTTGGTTACCAGCCATAACAATCTCCACACCATGATAGTTTTCGCTACGTACAGGGCTGCCATCTCGTCGTAGATAGCGACCAACGGTAGGTAGCAACTTTAATTTATCGCGTACCTGCACAAGTATTATAAATTGTGGCCCAGTTCTATCAGGGAGATTGATCAATGCGATCTCTGAACCGATCAAGCTGCCAATAGGATCATTTGGCTCTATGCCATACTGCTGGCCAAGCTCAATGACCAGTTGGCGCAAGGCAAGACTGATGACAACATCAACATGTGCTGAGATATTGGCAAGCAATTGCTCTAAAGTATCTGCCGGCTGGGCAATCTTAATAACTGTATAATCGACTGCGTTAGTTGGAATAATCGAGCTAAGTTGGGATAGTTCCGTAGATGGGCGTATGGAATTGGCCAGTACGCTAGCAATCTCAGATCGCAATAAGACTAAGTAGCGTTCAGAAACCGTCCCATCCTGAAAAGTTAGCCGATAAGCAGTGCCATCAATAAGCTGTGCAGAGAGTCGGTTGGCCAGCTCTTCTCGGTTTGTATTGGTGGACTGCTTAGAAATAAGTAAACTAGCCAGTTGCAAGAAACGAGAAGAGGCTGCTCCTGTCATAAAGGCGAAGACTTCACCCTTTCCTAACTGGGTACGGGCACGTTTTAGCTGGGGATCTTGGCTCAGTCGTGGGCGCTTACCAAGCAGCACATCTAGACAGGATTTGACACTCTCTATCTGATTACCAATAATCAATACACTTCCCTTTTGCGCACCCACTAATTGGCGATCCAGCGCAGCAGTACGATAGATCTTAATCTTAATATTTTGGTAATCCTGTTCACTGGCATCGATTTGAGTACCATAGATACGGTGAGCAAGCAGGTTTAGACGCTTTGTTAAGAGCCGTTCCGCACTAGCAGCACTAGCATGAGTTTCAATAACAAAGGCTAGACGGGGTACAACCTCTAATTGTGCGCCTGGCGTAGCAGGCTCATCACGAGTTTCACCATCAAGACCGTCAATGACGATGGCATATTGAGCACGTGCCAGCACTACTGCCTCATCTGGTCCTAGACCGGTAACGGCAAGCAATTTAGCAGTGCTACCCAAATAGCCAAGCTGGCTAGACAGTCCTAGTAGCGGCGCGATACGTCGCCAAGCCGCAGTTTCAACAATACCATCCAATAGAGCGGGTAAACTATCGATCTGCACAAAGGCCATTGCCGAGAGCGGTACATATTCGGCCATATCGAAACGTTGCTGGCGATCGCGCCAGTAGAAATAATATATGCTGCCCCCTACCAATGTTACGGCTAATAGGGCAATAATGAGGATATACCGCTTTGTCAGGAGTTTACTGTTCAGGCTCACCACGTGGACAAACTCGAAATCTTGTTAATTGGTCAATCCTATCACCGCGCTCAAGTGCAAAGCAACCTTGCCTGCCACTACTTATTACACTGATCCTTGCCAGTCAATTTCCCTCTGCAGTACAATGCAATCAAGGAAAGATATACTGAAGATTTACTGGGAGTACGCGATGCAAGCCCGTTTTACACATCTTAATGGCGGAAAACAGGGCCAACACGAAGTATTCAATGCTTTGCCGGTACGTATCGGTCGTAGCTCTTCTAATGATCTTATCTTTAGAAGTGAAGATACACGGGCTTCATCACGTCATGCTGAGATCAATAGTGATGGTGCATCCCTTATCATCAAGGATCTAGGTAGCACTAACGGCACCTTTGTCAATGGTCTGCGGATTACTCAAGTACGGCTTAATAATGGTGATGTGGTCGAATTCGGCTTAGGCGGTCCAAAGGTTTCTGTAGAATTCGATCTGGCCGGGCCAGCAGCCACTAACAAACGTGATCGCCGTCCTATAATGGCAAAGACGGTTGATACTGAAGCTTCTGATCTACCAACTATTAATCCTGCGCCAAACTATTCTCCCAATCCACGTCTAAAAGAGTTCGGTCGTGAGACTGTACAGATGATGCTTAATGAAGCTGTAAATCGCTCTACCACAAGTTGGAAAGTACTTTTAGGATTAAGCCTGCTGGCTTTTGCTGCAGTAGTATCAATACTGCTCTATCAACAGTTTTATGCCTCAGGCTCGCGTACTACAGTTAATGCTCCTGTACCACAGACTATTAGCTTTGCCGATATTGCTACACATAACCAGCATGCTATGGTGCTTATCTATAATCGCTTCGAACTCTATGACAAATCTGGCAAACTACTGCAGGAGCAGGTTTCCAATGGTTCGGGTTTTGTCGTCAGTAAAGATGGAGAGATTATTACTAATCGCCATGTGATCGAGCCTTGGGTATTCAAAAACTCTACAGCTCAATCTGGCACTATAGGTGCATCCACAGCGGTAGGAAAGATCAAGCAATTAGGGATCTTTTTTGCTGATGATCCGCTTGATGCTGAGCATATGTATGTTGTGAAAGAGTACCACTTTTCCCAAGAGGCAGATGTCGCTGTGTTGCGTATTTCACCACCTCGCGGTCTACAATCTGTGCAAGGCATTAATGACAATATCGATGGTCTTCAGCAGGGTGAAGAGATTGCTGTACTTGCCTTTCCACTGGGACTGGAATTGAATGAACTGACCCAGGATCGTACTGCCAAATCCTCCTTGATGCGTGGTGTGATTAGCAAGATCCCAGAAAATAAGAAGCAGATTCAATTAGATATAGCTGCTTATGAAGGGAGTAGTGGCGGCCCGATCTTCAATAGTAAAGGAGAGGTGATCGGATTGCTCACTTCTGGTCCAAACGATACGCTCAACTTTGCTACACCAATACGCTTCGCTACCAAGCTGCTTAAACAGAAGTCCTAAAAACATGGAGACAATTCGCACTTTTATCTGTATAGATCTACCAGAAACGCTTAAGACACGTCTGCAGACGTTTATACAGGAGTTGCAAGGGCAGCAACGTAGCACTACAGTAAGTTGGGTAAAACCACAAAATCTACATCTTACGCTAAGGTTTTTAGGCGATGTTATGGTTACGCGCCAGCTTGATCTGCAGGCTTGTGTAGAGAGAGCAGCCGCTATATTTAAGCCTTTTACCCTAGTTGCTGGGGGAACCGGAGTGTTTCCCAATACACGTAATGCTCGTATTCTCTGGATAGGTGTAAAAGGCGCTGATAAGCAATTAATTCCTCTACAAAAGAGACTAGAACAGGAGTTAAGGGCGGCAGGCTTTGGCAAAGAGGATAAACCCTTTTCACCGCACTTTACTATTGGTCGTGTACGCCAAGGAAATGCTCGTACATTAGCAGAGGCATTTAGCCAGGCCAGCTTTGCTGATGAATCTTTTTCTGTTTCAGAGATCATTGTGATGCGTAGTGATCTGAAGCCAACCGGACCAATCTACTCCAAAATGGCATTGATCAAGCTGCCAAATTGATTACTCTGATTACAGACTTTGATAAAGGAGCGCTTTTATGTTTCCTATTGGCGATGATGACAGCCGTCTACGTGGCTTCCATATCGTAACCTATGCCCTAGTAGCAATAAATGTACTGGTCTTTCTTTATGAGGTGCTGCTTGGTGAGCAGTTAGAGATCTTCTTTCAAGCTTATGCAGTGATTCCTAAAGAGATTGTCAGTGGACGCGATCTACCTCCTTTAATTGCTCCCTTACCTGTCTATACTACCCTCTTCACCTCAATGTTTATGCATGGTGGCTTCCTACATGTTGCTGGAAATATGCTCTACTTATGGATATTTGGCGATAATATAGAAGAGTCTATGGGTTCGTTGCGCTTCCTGCTCTTCTATCTACTCTGTGGTCTACTGGCTAGCTTTGCTCATATTATCTCGAATACTGGCTCGCGAGTGCCATCATTAGGGGCTTCTGGGGCGATTGCGGGAGTACTAGGAGCTTACCTACTCTTCTTTCCTCATCAACGTGTGAGGGTTTGGATGGGTTGGTTATTTGGTATTGTCGAGATGCCAGCTATTATTGTTATAGGCTTCTGGGGACTACTACAATTTATTAGTGGATTAGGATCGCTGACAGCCAGGACAGCACAGACTGGTGGAGTAGCCTACTGGGCACATATTGGTGGTTTTGTTGCCGGACTGATACTGGCAACACTCTTCCGTAAGCCCAAGTTGAAACTGCGTCACTAATAATTTGGATAGTCTGGACAAGCAGTTATCCGGATTAATTTTAATATTTTCCAGGAAGGTGTTACAATCCGCTTGATAATAAGATTTAGGATAATTTCTTGGCAGGTCCCCCTGTCAGCAAAAGATCTGAAGAGGCATAATTATGGCGGTTACGAAACAGAAGCTCAGTTTGAAACAAAAGATCTCCCGCTTGCTAATGCTCGATCTGATCAAGGGTCTGGCACTCACATTCAAATACAATCTACGGGCACTCGCGCAACCACGCCAGGGTGGCAATCCTAACAGTCCTATCTATACGGAATGCTATCCAGAAGAGCGGCCTAAGGTAGCAGAGCGTTTCCGAGGTGCGCCACGTCTTAATATACATCCTGAGACTAATGAAACTCTCTGTATAGCCTGTAACCTCTGCGCAATGGCCTGTCCCGAAAATTGTATTTATGTAGGAGCCACCAATCGGCTCTATAGTGAGGATGGCAAGCAGAAGAAGAAGAAAGTTTTAACTACTTATGTCTATGATACCTCACGCTGTATGTTCTGTGACCTATGCGTAGAAGCCTGCCCAACCGACTGTATAGAGTTGACTCAAGAGTTTGAGTTGGCAACCTACTCGCGCGCTGGTCTTGTATGGGATCGTGAACTGCTTGAGAAAGGGCGTGATATCGTACGCTATGGAGAGAAAGCTTAATTGTTTAAGCCTAGCCGGCGCTGCCGCCGGCTTTTACTAATGGGAAACCTATGTCAGTCATTAGCGAAGTAGTACAGACCGTTAAAGCGCTTGCGCAAGGTTTGAAAGTCACCCTAAGTTATATCCCCAAAGAGAAGCTTACCAATCAATATCCAGACGAGCCGATTCAGATCTTTTCAGCTTATCGAGGCGAGCACTACTTGAATGTAAATGAGGATGGTAAGGAGCGTTGTGTCGCCTGTTTCCTCTGCTCGGCAGCCTGTCCAGCCGATGCTATCTATATTGAGGCCACTGAGGATCTACGCCCTTATGAGCAGCGTATCAGTGTTGAGGAACGCTATGCCAAGGTCTACAACATAGATTATGGTAAATGTATATTGTGCGGCTATTGTGTAGAAGCCTGTCCCAAGGATGCTATTAAACATGGCCATAATTTTGAGATGGCTGTGACCAATTTCGCTGATCTATTAAAAGACAAACAATACCTGCTTAAGAACCGTGAGCGTGAAAGTCAGCTACCAATCATCATCATTGATGATATATTGGCTAATAATAGCGAAGCGCCTACGAAAAACTGATGACCGAGCTGGAAAAAGTCGAGCAAGAGTTGGCTCGTTATGAGCATCCCCTCTTTGAATGGTCTGCCGAAGAGGTACAAGGAGGGGTGGAAGTGTCGGTAAGATTAAAATTCGAAGGTATTGCTGATCCCTACCGGTTTCTTATCTCCAAACGTGAGCTTAATGATCAAGGTTTCCCCTGGGCTTTCCAGCGTCAATTCTTCAACTATCTACACGATTACATCGTGGAGATGTTTATACGTACTCCGCAAATCTGGTAATCTCTCCGACTTTTACACGATAGCGTTGAATGGGTTCAACACAATAGTGCGCAAATGGTGTCTGTAATCTATCCTAAGAGACCGTTGTAAAAATTTAAATAGCTGAAGGCTGAAAGTTTACACCTTAGTCCAAACTGCTCTTTGAATCTGGCACATCAGTTGACTATAGCTAAAAACGAAAAGAAAAATTAAATCGGGAGAGAGAAAAATGCAAAATCGCAATTATATTAAGAAGATTTTCAGCCTGATATTAACACTCGGTCTCTTAACCCTCAGCTCAGGACTGTTTCCCACCTATGCCAGCAATGATAAGGATCTTTACCGTGACTTTGCTGCCTACTATCACGATGACCATGACGAGGATTATGATAATTGCCGACCCGGTTATGGTTATGGCCGCTACCGTTTTAGTGAGGCTGATGCCCGTCGCGTAGGTAGTATTGCTGGTTATTCGGAAGGCTTCCGTCACGGCAGATCTGATCGCCGCAGCTTCCGCTCATTCGATTTCGATCATGACAATATTTATCGCGATGCTACCTTTGGTTATCGTTCTGAATTTCGTCATAAAGACAATTACCGACGTGGCTTCCGTTATGGTTATGAATTAGGTTATCGCGATGCCTACTATGGTAATTCCTATCGTCGTGAGTTCTCACGTGACTCCGGTTATCAGGTTAACCACAATCGTGATCGCTATTAATACTCAACACTAGTGCTTAGCTAGAAAAACAGCCTGCTGCTTAGGTGCAGCAGGCTGTTTCTGTTTATCTGTTGGGACTAATTATTGAGACTTTATTCTCCTTAACATTGAAGACCTTTAGCTGTTCTTTCTCAGCTACACGCAAGTCCGATCTAAGTCCAGG
>JBFLVQ010000100.1:0-19013 GCA_040758525.1 Acidobacteriota bacterium | reverse complement strand
ATGCACACTTCCATCAATGGTGAGCCAGTACGATTGATCTTAGTCTTCTTCTACGAACAGCAAGCGACAGATTACCTCACCCACCTACAAGACAACTCCTATCAGATAGGCAGACTACAACTAGCCAGCCTGGTAAAGCTAGCTCAAGAGCAGCCATTGAGGTTTACCTTCAATCCAGAGATCGTGCAGCAAGGCGAGCTATCCTTTATCAAAGAGGGTGAGCATTGGATGGTGAAGATAGATAAGCTGGCTGAGTTCGTAGACAGAGCGGTGATGGCCAGGTTGTTGAATAATTGAGAGCAAGGGACACCATCATAAGGTATACACGCTAGTTTAACTTGTTACCAAACCGTAGCAATTCCCGAAGCGATTATTTTATGGTCGCAAGTTACCAGAGGAAGACCCAGTCAAACTGCCGTGGCTGCAATGATGCGATCTGGCATATCCGGAACAATTACCCTTGCAATACTACCCACTGATTTTGCCGTGTCAGAATCTAACGAGGCCACCATTAATGCGGAATCAGACGCAGCGATGGCGTCCATCACAAGGTTGAATGTAGCCTCGGTGATTTTGCCTTTTTCCACGAGGTAGCGTAGCTCGACAATCGTAATGGATGGCACATAGATAACGCCATCGGTTTCAGCTTTATCCATTGCTGTTTGAGCGGCTAGGAATAGCTTTGCTGGCTAAAATAAATACCAGAGCAAGGCGTGTGTGTCGGTAACAAGGTTGCTCATTCAATATCCCTAGGGAAATTGCTCCACATCTCGCGCCGGACTTCATCGATTTCTTCTTTGGTAATATGGACATTCAGATGAGCAAGCGAGCCCATCAGCTTACGACGTGGTTGTTTGGAAGCCCTTTGTTCGATGTCGTTCACGAAATGTTCGACTTCTTCTTGCTTATCTGGTGGCAAGCGGCGGATTTTTTCCAGCAAAGCTTGTTCGTTCATAAAAGGTTCTCCCTTATTTTCTTGATTATAACATTGATCAGTCATGTTGCCAGTTCAAGCAAAGCTCCCTGCTCTTTCCTTTAGGTTGTCAAAAGTTCAAACGACTCAATTGAAAGTACTGGTGAGTTAGGCAGAAATAAGGTGAAACTTGTGGTCCGACTTCTGGCTATTTGTTATCATAACCATCGTTCAGTCTTAAAAGGATGCAAGAACGTAGTCCTTATTTTAGCTACAGCATTTTGTAATCTTAGACAGTTACAACTAAGAATCAATAAGAACGAAAAAGTAACTCTTTGTACGATATCCTCAATTTTTTGCAGGCTGTAAAGAACAACCAATAAAGTAGAATGCTCTGACCATAGGGCAGAATCCATAGTCAATAACAAAATTTCCTTAGGAGGAACTATGAAACTGTTTTCCAGCTTAAGTAGACCTATCGTTTTGGCAGTATTAGTCTTGACGATGATCATAACAGGTGCTCTTATGCAACTACCTGGTAGTAAAGCAAAACTGGGCACTAGTTGTACAAGTGCAGCAAGTAGCTACAAAATCATATTTTTCTTTAGTGATCCAGGTTTAACAAATAAGGTTGGCACTGCTAGATTCAATTGTAACGGGACATCAAAGATTACTGGACAAATCACTCAATACTACCTAGTAGTACTCGAAGAGCCGTGCTGTGGAAGTGTTCCTTGCTAACATCAAGTTACCAAAAAGGGAATGTATAACCATACAATGGTCACCGAATTAATTAGCGGCCATTGTATGGCTACGATTCTTTGTTGGACATCTTTTGATAGGATATATAAAAACAGCCGGACAGGATTTTGATAGCTTCCTGTATCAAACTGCAAATACAATAGTTAGCTTAATAGTCAGGTTAGAATTGGTAAAATCACGGGATATAAGGCTCTCAACTCCTGCTTTAAGGTCATCAGGCAAGCCAGTAGATGCACCAAACAGGCACTCCATTTTTTGTACACGGCTTTGCGTAAGCTTATGGGAAAAGTGCAGGAACTAAAGCAAAGAATGTAATAGCAGTTAGGAATAAACTAAGGAAGTTGTTTTCTGAGAGCATCTCTAATGAGATCCCGCATAGTATAATCCTTATCACCCAACCAATGCTTAATTGCTAAAGATTGGCGCATTCTTAAAGAGGTTTCTAGTTGGGAGATACCATCTTCATAGAAATTGGTCGGCATTTTCTCCACTTCAGAAAAAGGTTTGTCAAATTCCTGCTCAACATACGAAGTTCTTGCGTCTGGCCGTTCGGCAACTCAATGACAAGCCGGGCTGCGCCTCTCTTATGAATTTTTCGGATGACTTTTACGCTTTGTCCATAAAGTGGGTGATGCCGAGCAGTAATTCGTACTCGTTGGCTGTTATCGTCATTCAATCCTGCAGTTTGTTGGCCGACGTGCCAGCAGTGTGAAAAGCACTTCCATTTCATCGCGGCTTTGCTGCACATAGCCAATATCATCAATGATGAGGGCCTCAATTCTGTCCAATTGCTTTAGAGTTTTCTCCAATTCCAAATTGGCTTTGGCGCGCAGTAATCTCTGTACTAACAAGGCACATGGAACAAAGAAAACCGCATGGCCTCTATGAACCAGTTCATGACCGAGTGCGGCGAGCAAGTGGGTTTTAAAGAAGAGGCTGTTCTTACGATGCAGCACCGCGTGTTTGAGAAGTTGTTCAGCATGTGAATTGTCGAGCGGCGCGCCCGGTATTTTCAAAAATTGCGTTAACTCCGGGTAATGTCTGAGAAAGTATTTTATCGCTTGCCCCATTCCATCATTAGCTTCAACTGTATGAGTAGTGAGCAAATCTGCTAACCATTGTTTTAACTCTGACATTATTGCAGCACTGTGTTGTTGATGATAAGCGAGTCACTCACTCTCATTCATTAAGCGAGTTGCGGCATCATTCTTATAGACAGCCGCTAAATACTTTTCTGCTAACACACCATCGGGCAACCGAGCCGCAAATCTCGCCCCACAACTATTGCACCGCATCACTTTTTGTTCATAAACCGTGCCTGCTACAAAAGGGCGACTTTCAAAGCGGATGAATCTATGCACCTCTGCTGGATCATAAAGATGCCCTTCACAGCCCTGGCGCAAACACGGCTCGCCCTCTTTTAAGGCCGGATCTTCACAATAAACCTGCTGTGCCCCAGGATAATCTGTTGTTGCCAACCGTCCGTGGCCGCGTCGCTTCTTCTTTATTTCACCTGCGCTTGTGGATCTAATACTGTTGATTGCTTTGCTTGTGATGGGTCAGATGAAGAATTATCGGTCTGGGGGTTGGTTTACGAAGTTTTTTCATTCCCTTTGTCGCTATCTGATTTTGAACTCTTATTTGATTTTCTTCCAAATAGCGCATGCCTAATTTTATCCAATGTTGTCTTTGGTTTATCCATCAGACGCAACATCACCAACCACATCTTCAATAATCTGGTGATCAACTCTTTATCGTCTTGAGGCAATTGATAACCATCGACGCGCTTGATCAATCCCTCTATATCATTACTATGTGTTGGGGAATATTGTCTTCGTCTTTCATGGCCTTTTGATGAGGCCAATTTTATACTCTGCAGATCCAATCGGCAACTGTTGATTTTTTCTGCCACCGCCATTATCTTTGATGGTTTTATTGCTCTATGCACAAATTGATTTCCATTGCTACCAATTTACCAACGGGACACCTTTGAGAGAAATTAGCCTCTATGCTCTCCATCATTTCTCTCTTATGGAGATTTATCTGTGAAACGATTAAGTTGGCAAGCAAGTAATAACTTGGTATCTCTACTTTCTTCTTTGTTAGGATTTCAATTACCTCTAATAAAATAAGTTTAAATCTTAGTTGAGATGTAACCATTGAAGCTATCTCTTGCTTAATGAACCCTTTGGCAGCATCATCAAATCTAGTAAAGGCAAAAAAATCTAACACAATTTCTTGATGCCTTAAGAAGGTAGGCTTGGCATAAGAGTTAAGGTCGATTTCATTAACCAAGAAATTATACCTGCTTGCTATGAATTCAATATTTGCTTGGTGAAACTTGCGAGAGAAAAACTTTCTTCTAGTTCTGAAATATCCAAATATTAAGAGGAAGCAAACTTTATTAGTTGTAGTTTTAAATTGGTTTACTATCTCAATAATTGTTGCTGGAAAGTCACCCCCCCTTTTCCGCTCAATGCTATTAAAAACAGGGGAGTTTCAAAAGCTTCTTCTTCAACAGGGTTAAATATCTTGATACTTGGCATAACAGCTCTCCTCTTCTTATAGCTTAAAGGTTCTTTTATTTTTTATTGGATATTAAGAGAAAATCCTTGATATTCTAATAATGTTACTTACAAAATAAACTCTTTTTACCCTTTTTTGCTTATATTCTAAAAATGGCTCAAAAATCTCACAAAACCATTGGATACTTGCGGGTCTCGACTGCTTTCCAGGATATAGAAAAAAATAAGACCGATATTTTGCATCTTGCCCATGATAAGGACCTGGGTAAAGTCCGTTTCATTGAGGAGAAGGCTTCTGGCAAGCTCTCTTGGCGCAAAAGAAAGATTGCTCAAATATTGGAAGAGCTATCAGCTAAAGATACTATTTTTGTGAGTGAACTATCTCGTCTGGGCCGCTCTATGTTTGAGTGTATGGAGATTCTCTCTGTCGCTGCTCACAAGGGTGTTAATATCTATGCTGTTAAGGGTAATTGGCAACTTGATCAAACCATTCAAAGCAAGGTAATCGCTATGGCTTTCTCTATGGCTGCTGAGATAGAACGCGATCTAATCTCTCACAGAACTAAAGAAGCTCTTCAGTTCAAGAAGTCTCAAGGTATTAGGCTTGGTAGACCACCTGGCCCAGGTAAGAGTAAACTAGACCCTTTCCGTCCTGAGATGGAGGCTCTTTTGGCTGATGGTTCTACTCAGAAATTTATTGCTAAACGATATAAAACTACTGAAGCTAATCTTTCATCTTTGGCTCAAAAAACACCATTTAAAGCGAAATAGCTGATTCTGTATTTTTCTCTATGCTAATCTATATTTTCTGTGGAACTTTTCTGACGTTTGGTTAATTTGACCCAGTGATTTTTTCTTTGCACAAGCCATTTTTTATCTTGCATGAAACGATTTTCACATTGCGTGGAGTAATTTTCATCTGTTGCAAAGCGATTTATGCTTGGATGAGAAAAACTTATCAGGCTTTGCTCAAAGTTATAGAATGAGGTGTTGTGGTTGCTTGTACTGGTTCCCTCCTACTTAATCTCTGATAGCTTTCCCGATATTCATCGAGAAAACGGGCTTGGGTAAAGTATTGTAAGGCGCGCGCGCGTGCTCGTTTGCCTAGCTGTATACGTTCAGTTGGCGATTTAAGCAGCGCAGTAATCGCTTCGGCTAACTCGATAGGATGATGTGGTCGCACTAGCAGACCAGTGTCAGCCAATGCCTCTCGTACACCGCCTACATCCGTAGCAACAATTGCTGCGCCTGATAGCATTGCTTCAATCACTACATAAGGGAAGCCCTCAGAGATACTGGCTAGCGCTACTACATCTGCCTCGCTGTAGGCATGCCAAGGCTCACTGGTTGTGCCGGCAAAGATAACCGTTTGTTGTAAACTTTGTGTGTGCACACGCCGCTGGCATTCGGCAAGATATTCTGCGTCACTGGCTGAACCATATAGGCGAAACTCTACATCAGAGATCTCTTTGCGAACCAGTGCTGCTGCATCGATCAGATCCGCCGTGCCTTTAAGTGGAAAGATGAGACCTATATTAACAACTAATGGACGAGTCTTTTGGGTAGACTCAAGCGGACGAAAACGGGCTGGATCAGCACCATTGTAGATCACCTTGATTCGTTCTGGTGGCGCTTCCCACCATTTTTCCCAACGTGTGTTAAAAGCACAGACTGGTGAAATCTGATCGGCAAAATAGTAGTTTGCTCGCACTACTGCACCAATTAAACGATAGAGAAACCAGCGTACAAAAAAAGAGGGAATATGGCGATTAAGATTTAAATACTGCTCACGTAGATAAACACCATGCTCAGTCAATAGGTAGGGAGTGCCTTGCGCAAGCTTGGCTAGTATACAGGGCAGGCCACAGAAGGCTGCCGCTGCCGAATGGGTGATATCAGTAGGAGGTACAGGGAAATGCAATACAAGGAGGAATCGATAGAGCAAGCGTAGCGCTTCTGTCTGTTCAGCGAGCGTAGGCATATCGGCGCTACGTTGTATACGCCATCCCTCATGCGCCACCTGTTGGAAAGTCTCCCAAACTATCCCCGCTTTCATAGTCTTGTGATAATCGTAGAGTTGGAAGTATAGATGCAATGCTAACAGATATTCGCCAAACACCTGATTGTTAACTTGACCAACTAACACAGCATGCAGGAAACGCTCAAAGACCGGTAGAAACTCACGTGCGATCACACGATCGCTAGTTTCAGTTTTGATCTTTAAGGCAGTAGAGAAAGGGAAGTGCCAAGAGTATTCGGCAGGCTCCTCTATACCCCAGAGTGGTACTTTGAGTAATGCACGTACATTGGTAGCAAGTTGGTACTGCTGCCTCAGGTAGGGGTGCATCATCACAGCAAGCAATGTGAAGTCAATCTCGGGAAGATTGTTGGTGAGCACATGACACCAAGTGCTCACACCTCCTTTGTGAAATGGGTATGTACCTTCTGTCGCGAGCAGCACACGTAAGCGGCCCATTGCACGCTCACTGTAGTGAGAATTGTATCCTGGCCGATTGGCCAACTAGCAAAGCATTATTACGATTCTCAAACTCTATTTCAACCGTGTGGTTAAGATTCGCTGCTGGAATTGGGTTAATTGTTGTCACAGTCCCTGCTAATTGCTGAGAAGAGCCGGTTGCCAACGATATAATTGCATGCTGTCCAGGCTTGATTGCATTAATGAGACGTGCGCTGACAGGTAACTCCACACTAAGATGATCAAGCTGAGCGAGACGAGTAAAGGTTGCGCCTGCGTAGACCTGATCGCCGACTTTGACCGGCAGTTCTACCACTACACCAGCACGGGTAGCCTTTACAGTAGTTTCCGAAAGTCGCCGCTGTGCCGCCTCAAGTATCTGTATAGCTTGCTGCTGGCGTAGACGGGCACGCTGCAATTGCCCGCGCAGTTCTGCTAATTGTTGCTCTTGTTCACTGTTTGCCAACTCGCTCTGTAGGTTGGATTGACTCTCTTGGGCACGTTCTAAATTGGCTGATGCGGCAGCGGCATCACGTGCGCTCTGTAGATCAGCTTCGGCAATACGCAAGGCAGCACGAGTCTCTTCAAATTCTTGAGCTGATACTAAACCGCGCTTATAGAGCCCTTCTGTACGTTGATAGCGTGCTAGTGCCTGCTCATAGACGGCTTGTGCACGCTCAGGAGAGTCCTGTCGTTGTCGTACCGGTACCTGTTCGGCGCGCCGCTGTGCAACAGAAACCTGGGCGGCAGCGCTAGCCAATTGGGTACGTAACGAAGCCAATCGCTTGTTGACGGCAGTAATGTTGAGAGAAAGTTCTGCCATCTGCTGCTCAGCACTCTCTTTTTCCAATTTTGCCTGTGCTACCGCTTGTTGCGCCTCACGATCATCGAGTTCTAAGAGCGGCTGACCTTCCTTGACGCTATCACCAATTTGGACAAAGATCTTCTCTATAATGGCAGCGGAAGCGGCTGAGATCTTTGCTTCATTGGCGGGTTTGATTATTCCTGTGAAGGTAGTTGAGGAGAGTGCTGCAGCCTGCTCGGCAGGACTCAGTGGGTTTAATGGCGTGTTTAGGTATTGGCGTGCAAGATAGATAGTTATCGTTGCCGTGGCAGCCGCGATAAGCAGTATCAAAACTGTACGCCAGCCAAGCTCTGAGGGTGCAGCAGGGGTGCGTAATGCAATTGGCGGGACGCTTTGCCTAGTAGCAGGCAATATTGTCTCACTACGCGCCATTGTCTGCGGTTGCCGGGTTTGCAATTGCCCCTGGGGCATAGGTATATACCCAGCATTATCTGCATCTGTGCGTGTCTGCGAGAGCCCCACGCCAAGCACCAAGCGGGGCTGAAGTGAGGAGTAAAAAGGGCCTTCCATTCGATCTTGCCCGGTATTGCGCCGGTGGTCTCTACGACAACTGGCCTTGATTACCCGATAACTTCTACCCATCAATTCCTGCCTCCGCTGGTAGTTTTACTGAAAGAAAGAGCACTATAGACGTTAGTTAAACTCATAAATTATTATATTCTAGCCATTATACAGGATTAAAACAGTTTAAACCAGATGTGGCGCGTCTCAGTTCACAATATGAGGATAAAAAGTTCTTATTTAGAAGCCAAAATCCAAACGATTGGTAGGATATCAATGAAGCTACTCCCTCGATCCATTAGCTTAACTGTAACAGTATTAATACTCTTTTCCGGACTCCATTGGTTTGGGGCAAATATATCTGCCAGCAATCAACAGGCAGCAATCCCTGCCGCTCAAGATGCTCATACCTATTTTGCTGAAGTCAGACGTGATACGGCACGCCTACGTGCCTTCCTACGCCATCTGCCCAAGGGTGGCGAGTTACATACACATCTTTCCGGTTTGCCTACCCCAGAACGTCTGCTAGAGCTAGCTGTGCAGTCCAAGCGCTACCGCTATTATGTGCTAATACCAGGACAGCCTACCTCTGTTACCGATCGTGCTGCTTATGCTTTTATCCCTTTTCCACTAGATCAAACTCCGCCAACAGATCGAGATGGCGCATTCATTACACCAGCAGCACTGTTGCAGGCAGAAACTGAGGAGCAGCGTAACCGTCTAAATGCCTTTCGCCGTGCCCACACAATCAACCCGGATGAGACAAAACCATTGGATATCTTCTATGAGGCGACTTTTCAACGCCGTAGCGCATTGACATCAAATCCTGAAATAATGTCATTGCTGGTTGCCGACGCAGTACGGCAGGCACACCTTGATCATATTAGCTATTTGGAACTACAACTCTCGCCATTTCCTTTTGAGCCACTGGCTAAACTAGCTGAGCGAGAACAGGCGATCAATCTTACCTCGGCGCGTGAGCATTTAAGCCATTTGATCGATGCAGCACAGCGTGTCAATGCCCAACTACCTGCTCAGGAGCGAGTAGAGGTACGCTTTCTGCTTTCATTTAGCCGTACCAATATGAAGCTCTTCACCTTTTTGCCGCTTGCTTTCGAGTTGGCCGCTGGTTCAGATACGATTGCCGCTGCGATTGCTGGCATCAATATTGTTGGCGATGAGTATTCACAAGATCCTCAGGTGGGCCAGCAGATCGCTGCGCCAGCCTACTTACAGGATTATCTGCTCACCTTACATCGTGTCTATCCTACTGTACGACTAACTTTACATGCGGGCGAGCATACCAAATGGGATTGGCATGTACGTGACTCGATCCTAATGGGTGCTGAACGTATAGGACATGCCACTAACCTCTCAGCCAGCCCTAATTCAGCAGAGCGTGATCTACTACGCCGTCATCGTATACTGGTTGAAGCCTGCCTGACCAGTAACAAGCTACTATTGGGCGTGCCATTAGCACGTCACCCCTACTTAAGTTACTTACGCGCCGGTGTTCCAGTCTCGCTCAATACTGATGATGCAGGTATCTTCCGCACTACCCTGACAGAGGAGTTTGCTCGCGCTGTCGAAAATCATCCAGATTTAACTTGGCAGGAGCTACGACAGCTTGCCCGTAACAGTCTTGAATATGCATTTGTACCAGAAACTACTAAAGAGATATTACTGACACGCTGGCAGCAAGAGATGGGAGAGTTTGAAGCCGCCAAAGATTGGCAACAATGGTTGGCTAGGCGTTAGCACAAATTGCTATTAAGTATTTCGCAGGCTGGTACGATTTTCAAAGAGATTGATTATTGCTAGTGCTACCTGCGCCAATGAAAAATGGTATAATGCACCGCTGCTATTGCCTAAAAAACCGCTCTTTTCATCTATCAAGGAGTCTTACATGCATCAACGGTCATTTACACCTTTGCGCTTGATGATTCTTATTCTACTCGTACGCTTGATAACACCTGGAATAATTTATCAATGGGTAAAGATAGATGCGAGTGTTAAGGCATCTATACCTTTATTGCTACAAAATAGTGGTCTGAAGTTGCAGCAACGCAATCCGGTAGTGAATGAAGGCGGTCAAATCACACTTACCGCACTCGATGCTAATGATCGACCCGTCACAGGGGTAGTTTTTGTATCTGGTAGTCCGGATATTGCCGTCGTCGATCAGACCACTGGATTAGTGCGTGGAGTGAAGCGAGGTTTTGCCACCATTACGGCGCGTCGTGGCAATGACAGTGTTTCTACTTTTGTTGTTGTGACACGAGTGGAAAAGGGCAATGGGGTAAGGGTACCTGGTGATACTAAAACTGATATGAGTGGGCGTGTTTTCCTCAGCGATCCGGTTGGCAATGTCATTATGGTGAAGAATGGGCTCACAGGGGCAGCAGAGATATTTGCCGGTCGTAAAGGCGCACAAGGCAGAAGAGATGATCGACGCTTGGAAGCGCTTTTTGCTGGTCCCACTGCCGTTGCTGTAGATAACAATGTCAGAGGTGGTATTTATATTGCCGATACACTCAATCATAGTATACGTAAGGTCAGTTTTGATGATCGTGTAACAACTATACTTGGCAGTGGCGATCCAGGTATCACCCGCAATGATATAACCTTATTTGGACAGGTGAAATTCAATGGTCCTCGTGGGGTAGCAGTAGATGTAGGCGGAAATCTGATTATTGCTGACACAGATAACCATGCTATCTACATCGCCGATTTTGCCAAGCAAGAGGTGCGCTTATTGGCAGGCAGTCCAGGATTGTCGGGAAAGATGGATGGGAAGGGAAGAGAAGCGCTTTTTACCCGTCCAACTAGTATTGCTGTGAATGCCGATGGACGCAGCATTGCTGTAGTTGATGCTGGCAATAAGCGTATACGTCTGATTACACGGGATGGTCGTGTCACTACGCTAGGCGCCAGTAGTATACGTACCACAGCATTTCCCGCACTATGGGAAACAGAACAGAACATAGGTGAATTCATCTTTGAGGATCTACAGTCAGTAAGTTTTGATAGTACCGACAATATTTATATCGTCGATAAGAATGCAGTACAGGTAGCAACACGTCCATTAAATAGTGCACCGCAACTTATCCCGCTTGCGCAGCCAGTAGTAAGTTTTGCACAGCCAGTTAGTGTAACTGTAAAGGGCACACAGGTTTTTGTGCTTGATGCGAGTGTTAGTAATGATAGCGAAGCAGTAAAAGTGGTAAGTGTTGGAGAGCCTCAAATTAACAATATGCAAGAACTGCCGGTTAGCATTCAACCTAATGCTCCACTGGCGGGTGGTTCACAGATAATACTTAATGGTGCCAACTTTGCGCCAGAGAGCAAAGTTATTGTCGGCGATAGTGAAATTGCTAATCTCAATGTTGAGAGTGCAACTAGGATTCGCTTTATCTTACCACCACAAAAAGCGCCTGGTCGTCGCACTATCTCGGTACAAACACGTGGTGGTGTTGCACAGGTCGGGTTGCTTGTTACTTCAAAGCCTTTCTCACAATTGGCCAATGGTGAGATAACTACTGCGGCAGGAGGAATACCATTTCTTGGTGATGGAGGAGATGCTAAGCAGGCAAGTCTGAATCTAGATCTTGGTCGCACTATCTCTCCATTCCTCAGTTTTGGCCAAAATATCTCTCCTTTTAGCGGTGTTACAGGAGATTCGACAGGTAAGCTCTTTATTGCTGATAGTCGTAATAATCGTATACGTCGTGTTGATCTAAATACTGGAGTCATTACTACGGTAGCAGGTAATGGCATAGGTGGTTTCGATGGTGATGGAGATCTGGCTATTAGTGCCAGCCTTAATAAACCAACCGCAGTAGCAATAGATAATGCAGGAAACCTCTTTATTGCCGATACCGGTAACAATCGAATACGACGAGTAGATATCCTTA
The DNA here is from genome assembly GCA_040758525.1 of Acidobacteriota bacterium. Classification (GTDB taxonomy): domain Bacteria; phylum Acidobacteriota; class Blastocatellia; order Chloracidobacteriales; family JADJPF01; genus JBFLVQ01. Next base: position 7,057 of record JBFLVQ010000100.1, on the reverse strand, counting down.
CTGGTATTATCACGACAATTGCTGGTAGTGATGTTTTGGGATTTACTGGTGATGGTGGACTGGCGATCAATGCAACCTTCCGCAATCCTATTAGTATTGCTGTGGATGCAAATGGAAATCTCTTTATTGCCGATCGAGATAATCACTCTATTCGTCGTATTGATGCATTGACTACGATAATAACCACAGTTGCAGGTGTAGGAGCAAGGAGAGGTTTTGCTGGTGATGGTGGTTTGGCTACCGCTGCCTTGCTAGCAGAGCCTAGAAGTATAGCTTTAGACAATGCCGGCAACCTTTTTATATCCGATGGTGGTAATAACCGTATACGACGAGTCGATGCGACCACAAAAGTAATTGCTACCGTTGCCGGTAATGGTGGAACAGGCACTGGTGGTGATGGTGGACCAGCCGTAGGGGCAAGTTTTAGCGCTCCAGAAGGAATTGCCATAGATGTATTTGGTAATCTTTTTATTGCTGATTCACTTAATAACCGTATACGACGTGTGGATGGGAGTTCAAAGATAATCAGTACTTTTGCTGGCAATGGTGCCGCCAATTTCAGTGGTGATGGCGGCTTAGCCAATATTGCCAGTATCAATTTCCCCACCAGTGTTTTTATCGATGGAACTGTGAATCTATTTATTGCTGACACTCGCAGCAATAGAGTTCGCCAGGTAAATGTAATGACAGGTGTGATCAATACTGCCGCCGGAGGCGCAGCTCTTTCCATAGGTGATGGTGGCGCGGCAACTGCAGCCAGTTTGGCTACACCAACTATGGTTGTCAAGGATCGTGCTGAAAATATGATTATTGCCGATGCCGAGAACAACCTGGTACGTCGTGTAGATTCGACCGGTACCATTACTACACTGGCTGGTAATGGACAAGCTGGGTTTAGTGGTGATGGTCGTCTGGCCATAGAGGCTAGTTTGAATCAACCAACCAGTATGGCTATGGATGAGAAAGGTAATATTTTTATTGCCGATACTTTGAACCAACGTATTAGGCGTATAGATGCTGCTAGCCAGATCATCACAACAGTAGCAGGTAATGGGAGACAAGGGTTTGGCGGTGATAATGGTCCAGCTATTAATGCTAGTCTCAACTCTCCTAGTAGTGTAGCTGTCGATAAAGTTGGTAATCTCTTTATTGCTGACAGGCTCAACGATCGTATTCGTAGAGTTGATGCAGCAACAAGCATAATCACTACTGTAGTAGGTAGTGGGGCAAGAGGATTTGGTGGTGATAATGGTCTGGCTATCAATGCCAGTCTTAACTCTCCTACTAGTGTAGTAGTAGATCAGACTGGCAATCTCTTTATTGCCGATCTACTCAATCAGCGTATACGCAAAGTTGATGCAACAACTAAGTTGATCACTACCGTAGCAGGTAATGGGACAAAAGGATTTAATGGTGAACGTATTCTCGCTACCAATGCCAATCTTTCTAATCCTAGCGCAGTAGTGGTGGATAGTTCTGGCAATCTCTTTATTGCCGATACCAGTAATGAGCGTATACGACGTGTAGATGCACGTAGTGGTCTGATTGTAACAGTTGCTGGTAATGGTGCAAGAGATTATCGTGGTGATGGTGGACCGGCAGTAGGTGCGAGTTTAAACATGTCTCAAGGTCTAACTATCGATGATAAAAACAGTATTATTATCGCCGATTCTAATAATAATTCAGTGCGTATAATGAAAGATGCTGGTGTTAGTGGACCGGGAGGCTTTGAGTTGAGTGTCAATCCAGTCACACAAAATGTTTCACCAGGGGCATCAACCAGTTTCTCGATTGCAGTGCAGGGTTTTGGTGGATTTGCAGAACTCGTCAGTTTAGCTGCAACCGTCACTCCCGCTAATGCCTTAGTAACCAATTTTACTCCTACAGCAATCTCACCAGGCAGTAGTGCTACACTTACTGTCTCTGTGCCACAGAACACACCCGCATCTGTGTTTAGCATAACTATTACCGGTATTGTAAATCAGACTGTTGATACCAAGACTGTTACTGTGCAGGTAAGAGATGAACCTCCCAGGATAGCTCTTATTCCTGATCAAACTGTAAAAATTGGACAGGTTAGCACAGTGACAGTAACCGCCAATGATCCAAATGGTAATAATGGATTGAAACTTTCACTGGCTGCTCGGCCAGAATATGTCTCGCTGGTTGATACTGGTAATGGTGTAGGAACGATTCGTATTGCGCCAACAGTTTTGGCTCAGAATGGTATTGTGATTGTGCAGGCAACAGATGCTGGTGGTAAGTTTGTACAGGCTTCTTTCAATATAATTGTACAGCCACCGGATCCACCTGTAATCGAGAACGCGCTATTTACCAAACCAGAGCTTGTTATTAAGGGTCGTGGTTTTGGTACAACTGGCGCAACTGTGAATGTGAATGGAATAAATATCAGCTCTTTCATTACCAAGCAAGAGGATACAATGATCACGTTAAGAGGAAATAAGAAGAAATTGGGAATTAAGCGTGGTCAGAACCAGGTAACCGTCTCGATTGCTGGTGTAGTCTCTAACACAGTAGTGTTCAATTTTTTTGATAGTAGTTGGGAAGATTAATATTTCTCTCAGGGAGAATTGCCAATGTGTATACTGCCTTCCAGCCTATTAGGCAGACAGTCGCTTATCATTCTTGTATTGTTGCTGCCACTGCTTTGGTTAGTATCAAAAATAGAGCTTGAATCATACAACACTATTTCAATGTCGCCAGAGACTGCAACAGCATCTACACAATGGAGCAAGATCTATCAGCAATTACCAATGAGCTTCGAGATAAACGAAGGCCAAACCGATACACAAGTAAAATTCCTCTCGCGGGGCAGTGGCTATACACTCTTTCTCACTGCCAATGAGGCAGTCTTGTCGCTAGAGAAGAGATCTACTCAAGCGCAGCCAGCTACTCTAAGCATGCGATTTGCAGGTGCAAAAACATCGCCTAGCGTAACAGGCATTATGCCATTATCCGCCCAGAGCAGTTACTTCTTTGGCAATGATCCAGCGCAATGGCGCACCAATGTTAGGCATTACAGTCGAGTTAAATATGAGCAGATCTATCCAGGTATCGATCTGGTCTATTATGGCAACCAACGTCAACTAGAATATGATCTAGTGATCCATCCTGGCGCGGATCCAAACAGAATTGCAATTCAATTTGGCACGTCTGAACAACAACATCTACCTGTGCAGATTAGTTCAGCAGGAGAGCTAGTATTGAATGTTGGCGATGGTGAGGTACATCAGCATCAGCCCATAATCTATCAAGAGATCAATGGTAGAAAACAGTTGATCGCAGGTCATTATGTACTTAAAGGAGATATGAAAGTCGGATTTGAGATAGAGGATTATGACTATAACTATCCGCTTATCATCGATCCAGTAGTGGCCTACTCTACCTATCTAGGGGCAAGCAATATTGAAGAGGGAACGGCTATTGCGATAGATGTGGCAGGCAATGCTTATGTGACGGGATTCACCTCTTCAATCACTTTTCCTGTTGCCAATCCAGCACAGAATAATAGCGGTGGCTTACGAGATATTTTTGTCACCAAGCTCAATCCCGCAGGTAATGCACTTGTCTACTCTACCTACTTGGGCGGCAGCAATGATGATATAGGATCAGATATCGTGGTGGATAGTGCTGGTAATGCCTATATAACCGGTGAGACATCCTCCAATAATTTTCCTATCAAGAATGCTGCCCAATCAACGATAGGTAGCTCAAGTCAAGAAGATGTTTTCATCACAAAATTGAGTGCGGCTGGCAATACGATTGTCTACTCAACATATCTAGGCGGCACTAGTGAGGATAGAGCAACTGCGTTAGGAGTCGATACCGTTGGCAACGCTTATGTGGCAGGTATAACAGGATCAAGTAATTTTCCTGTTAAAAATCCATTGCAAGGTACACGTGTAGGCGGTATAGATGGTTTTATCGCAAAGCTCAATCCAACTGGCAATATGTTCATCTATTCAACATTCCTGGGTGGTAGCAGTACTGATGAGATTCTTGATCTGGTAGTGGATACAGCAGGGAATGTCTATATCGTAGGTGATACATCCTCCAGCAATTTTCCTACTAAAAATGCGTTACAAGGTGGTAATGCTGGTGGCGTAGATGCATTTATCGCAAAGATCGATGCATCAGGCAGCATGTTAATCTTCTCTACCTATTTGGGTGGTAGTAGATCCGATTTTGGCAATGCCATTGCCCTAGATACATCTGGAAATATCTATCTAACCGGTTTTACTGGCTCAAACAACTTTCCTACACTAAATGCTCTACAAGCGACTGCTAAAGATTTCGAGGAGTCTTTTGTTGTCAAATTGATCCCAGCCGGCAATGGTCTTGTCTATTCCACTTATTTAGGTGGTAGAGATGAAGATCGAGCACGTAGTATTGCTGTAGATGCGGCTGGCAATGTTTATGTCTCTGGTTACACACGCTCGCTCGATTTTCCTATTCTAGATGCTATGCAGACGAAAAAGAGCGGTAGCAGCAGTTCGTCCGATCTATTCATCACAAAGATCAATCCTGTTGGCAGCGCGTTAGTCTATTCAAGCTATTTTGGTGGTAGTGGAGATGAACACAGCAATGTACTCTCTGGGCGTATAGCGGTAGATGCGGCTGGCAATGTCTATCTAGTAGGTATTACCAAATCACAAGATTTTCCTAGAATGAATCCATTTCAGAATAATTTTGGTGGTGGCACTTCCGATGCTTTTGTAGTCAAGATCGGCAGTGTTGCCAATAACTGTGCTGCAGTTACGATCTCGCCGATAACTTTACCAAGCGGTACAATCGGTAGTTCTTATAACCAAACACTGACAGCTAGCGGTGGCGCCTCACCATTCACCTTTACCATTGCGAGTGGTATGTTGCCGGGGGGGCTTTCACTCTCTACTGCCGGTGTGATCTCTGGTACACCAACCGCGGTCGGCACTTTTAATTTTACCGTGACGGCAATGGATAGTAATGGCTGTCCTGGTAGCCAGAGCCTGTCAATTCAGATAAGTTCTGCCAATACAGGAGATTTTACACTTACCCTTACACCCAATTCACAAATTGTTACAGCAGGCGCAGCAACTAGCTTTACGATCGGCTTGCAGGCGATCAATGGTTTTGCCCAGCCCATTACTTTAAGCGCTACGCTTGCACCCAGCAGTTCCAACATCTCTTTAAGCTTCTCATCGAATACTATCACGCCAGGTAGCAGTGCTACCTTAACCGTGAGTGCTGCTCAGACAGCACCGCCAGGCTCATTTAATATTATGATTATGGGTACAGCAGGAGCATTAATACGAACACAGACCGCCTCCTTGGTAGTGACAAGTGGTAATAGCAATGAATTCGTACTAGTAGCAAACCCAGCAGTGATCAATGTTGCGCCAGGAGCATCAGCAAACTTTACCACTGGTGTGCAAGCAATTGGAAATTTCTCTCAGCCGGTTAATTTAAGTTTGAATGTTACTCCTGCCAATGGTGCCATTACCGTAAATCCGACTTCCGCAATTGCCAATCCAGGCAGCAGTGCCAGTTTCAATATCACCACCACTGCCTCTGCATCTGGAACATTCACAATCACAATCACCGGTGCAGCAGGTCAATTGATACGCACTGCTAGTGTTACGGTGAATGTCGGGGTAAGTGATATCACATTATTGGTTATGCCTACTTCACAAGCTATTACAGCAGGCGCATCAACCAATTTCACAATAGGTGTACAGGCGATCGGTGGCTTTAGCGAGCCAATCAATCTAAGCACATCAATATCGCCGCCTGATAATAATGTTACGGCAAGTCTTTCATCGAACCGTGTGATGCCTGGTAGTAGTGCGACCTTAACCGTCAATACTACAGCAAATGTACAGACAGGAACATTTACGATCACAATTACAGGCACAGCCAGTCAACTTGTACGTACCGCTACGGCAACTGTAAATGTATTAGCGCCAGACTTTTTGCTGGTCTTAAATCCTGCCCAGATCATGGTGGCGCGTGGTAAGAAGGCTCAACTTACTGTCAATATCAGCCGTCCAGGTGGCTTTGGTGGTAATGTGACTGTAATGCCTGATACGGTTAAAGCAAAAGAGTTGAAGATCAAGGTGACACCAGCTACACAATCGACTACCGGTGCAAGCGTAAGCTTTGATCTGAAATTGAAGAAGAAATCGCCTACTGGTATGCAACAGTTGACATTCACAGGTCGAGACGATGCTGGCCGTTTGCGCACGGCCACGCTAACATTGCTGATTCAGTAAGCGCGGCTAAGATCTATTGCCATTACCATTGCCATTGGCTACCTTTAACGGAGCTCTCTCTATAGTAGGCACAACTACCAGTGGTAAGTTATTTTCTCTCTTGGGCAGACTACGGACACTAACCACCTGCTCAAGACGCTGAGATTGAGAAAGTACTAAAGTCCCAACTAAACAGAGTTGCTCAGCCAGTTTGGCATTGCGCTCAGCAATATCACGTACACGTTCTACGTTCTTAACGATCTCACCTGTCGAGAGTGCTTGTTCCTGGCTGCCAGTCTGTATCTCTGTTGTTATTCTAAAAAGATCAAGGGTAATCTCTATTACTATCTGCAACGAACTTGGCGGGAGAAGCTTGAATCATCGGAAGAAGGTAAAACAAAAGGATCTGGGAAAAGTCGGGTTCGCACAGAATCCATTTATCTCGGTACGGCACAATCCATTTTAGAAAAACTCAAGAAAAAGACCCCTCAAGAGATTTGGCATAAAGATTTTGGATTCGTCGCGGCTACTTATCAAACAGCTTTAGAGATAGGCTTAGTGGACCTTCTCCAAGAACATATTTCAGGTTCACGCTATGGAGTAGGGGTTGTAAGCCGGAAACCGCCAAATTTCCGAACTCTGTCTCAATGTATCATTCCAATGTTACATCAGTCAGCACTGCTACCAAGTCGATCAGGTGTTTGCTGTCTCTAAAGTTATAGTGGGCGAGAAAGTGGATATGTTGCCAAGTAACTGGTGAAATATTCTGGAGTAAGGCCAATGCCTTTTGATCACCATTGGCATTA
>JBFLVQ010000099.1:0-19079 GCA_040758525.1 Acidobacteriota bacterium | reverse complement strand
TCAAATGGCAGCTTATGGTCATGCCACGATCTATAAGGGCAATGAATCTCTATCTAGGGTAGCGACAGCATTGGGTATTGAGCCACGTGCGGAAGCGATTGCTTACCTAGAAAGCTCCAAATATATGTTGCTTAGTCGCCGTCACCTAGAGATGGGTCGCAATTTTATTAATCCACAGCATACTGCAGCTCTAGAGCAGGCAGTACGCGTTGCTAGGTGAGAATATCGTGGCAAGGAGATGATGGGTTGTGGACGCCAAGGGTAAAGTCGATGAGATGTTGCGACGTAAGCGCGCAGAGGCAGATACAAACAAGCCTATTGCGAAGATTGAATCAGACAAAGCGTTGCTTACTGCGACATCTATACCAAAACCTGAGCTACCTCAGCATGGCAGTGCACTCAACTGTATTAATGCGCTTCTCAAGCAACGGCAGTCGAGGACCGATCAGCCAGTGCTTACACCAGTGGCAAACATCACAGAACCAACATCAGCAGTGCCATCAACAGTATTACCAACGGTCACACCAACTGTAAGCATGCCAGCGGTAGTCAGTCCTACTGTGGATGTACCGCAATATGGACTCTGTCAAAGCTGTACAGGCACGCTGGAATTGCGTGAGGGATTGTTTGTCTGTCGCTCTTGTGGTTGCCGCTATACACGTCGTGTAGCAGATGGTCTGTTGCTGGATTGTAGACAACTACCTTATGGCCATTGCCAGTGTTGTGAGCTACGACGCCCGTTGATCAAGCCGACAGGACGACGTTTCCCTTGCTGTTCGGCAAATGCAGAAGAGTATGTGTTAGTGGCAGGTAGCTACCAGCGTCTTAGCCAACTGCCATTTGGATTATGTTCTTGTTGTCCAACACCAAATCCGCTGATGGCAACACCGGATCGTTTAATACGTTGCGCATTGAGCGGAATGGAGTATGTACACAATTTCGATGGCTCGATTGTGCCGAAGCCGCACGAAGTCGAGTTGGAATCGGTCAATTCAATCGAGGCCGCACTCAATGATGGAAATGCCGCTTTTTATTATGGTGGCTTCATTGTTGGTCAAGAAGAGAGACCACGCCGGCGGCGCCGGCGCTAAACAAGAAAAGAGGATTTAGTTATGCCAAATAATGGAATTTTACCTAGATGTAACTGCTGTGTGCCTACTCAGGCACTTGTAATCACAGGGCCACGCGCTCACTGTCCATTGACCGAAATAATTTATGAGAATCTTGGTGATGGAAATTACCTACGACTTGCTGCTGCACAGACCCATATGGCTGGCAATGCTGATTGGCAGGCAGCCGATTTCTATCCAGGTCGTCAGAAACATAGAGGTGATGTTGCCCCTATGGCTATCAATCCAGCAGAAGATCGTTTTGGCGCGTGAATGCATTAGCCCAAGATCTGTGAGGTGGTTATGCAACAGAGACGGATTTTACCAGATCGACGAGAGAAGAATTGGACTGTAGATATTGATGTGTTACGCGCTAAGTTGTCAGGCTTAACCTGGCTTAAACAGGAGCGCCTGCTTTTACGCGATCTTACACAGATGTCTGAATACTTACCACACTGGATACTCACAGTAGGTAATAGCTATCAACCATTGCGTTCACGCTGCTGCCAAGACAATGTTGCGCCAATAGAGGGCCAGTTGCGCTGCATACTCTGCCATGCTGCTATTCAAGAGCGGCCAAACACATTGTTATGGACTGGGCTACTACCTGTGAATATTGAAGGACGAGAGAAAGCACGCGCCAAATTCCAGCGATTACGAGAACAGGGCAAGCTTAACTATCCAGTCATTGTTCCTGGTGGCAAGCGACATCTAATGGTGCCGGTCGTGATTGAGTATCCGCCTAACTGGCCCTATTCACCACCTCAAGCTCATTATGCCGATCGTCAGTATGTAGATGCAGTAGAGAATCGCTCACACCTGTTAGGCGAACGTACAATGTGCCTATATGCACATCATGGCACGGAGTGGAACGATAACATAGGCATAATGGAAGTGATTGCCAATCGTGTTGCTCCCCATGCATTCGCACTAATGCGGTTGGCTAATGGTGAGAGCAACATCAAGTTCTTCCAATAACAGAGGACAAGGTATGGAAAGAGACAAATTACCGAGTGTATTAATAGATGCCCAGGTTTGGGCCACGATCAGCGCAGAGGTATCATATTGGAGCCAACGTGGCCAGCGTACGATCGGCTCACCGCTAGAGGCAGTTTTCTATCCTTTGGCGGCTGTGAACCTGCGCACAGAATGTGTACGTACACCATTTGATCCAATCGAACTTAGGGATATCGATCACTTCACCATTGGCGGTGTATATCTGCCGCCTCGTGAGTTTGCTGACTATACCAGTTGTTCAGCAAAGTTCCGTGCCCATGCTTGTATAGGCAATGAACAGACCATGGAACAGATCTTCAACGAAGGAGTAGCAGCAATCAACCGACGTTATCCACAACTACTCTTTTTGGGACCAGGCCATTCGCATCCATTCGCAGTGGCCAGAACTTCACCCTCAACAATTGATATCAATCATCATATCTTGCCTTATCATCGTAAGAATGCAGAGTTACTGGGATATTTTTTCAGCCTTGCGCTGATCGTTGTGCAAGATACTACCCGCCGTGGCTGGCAGGTGTGCGCCTTTGCCACTGATAGTGAACAGCGTGTGCGAGAGTTGGGAATTGCACGTGTGGTCGCTTCCGATCATATTGCAATAAAGCATGCACGCGCTACACCCTATTATCGTACACGACGTGGCAAGGTTTGGGAGCTACTTCAGAAAGCACAACTAAGAGATCAGCTTATAGAGCATGAACGTTGGCCAGGCGGTTGGACCTCTTTCTTGATCAAGCGTGATGCTGAGACGGCTACGTTAGTAATGATACCGCCACGTTTTCCTCGTCAATCACCATTGCAACAGACAATCTCACTAGCAACTAAGCAGGCAGGTGAAGTCAATTGCTGGCAAGTGAGTGGAAGCTATCGCAGATACTCTTTGGGAGGTCATCCTTATGTCTATTCTCACAACCAATACCCGGCAGCCTGATATCAAAGATCGTTTTGCACGTATTGAGCCGATCGTTGGCAATACCCTCTGCTCTCGTCGTATTACTCTCCTTGCTGGAATGGGTAGCGCATATCTGCTCGAATACCTTGTTAGTTGTGGGGTTTCACAATTCAATATTCTTGTGTCTGATAATGAGAGGAAAAATAAGCAGCAGACAGAGGAAACAATAGCAGAGCTATCAAAGCGATTAGCATTGGAGATCAAGAGCAGCTTTTATGATCTAGACACCAATGTAGAGAGATGGGCAAGTAGAGAGAGTTCACTTTTTCTAGGGACAGGTGGAGAGGTTGAATATGAGCTATTACGGGAAGCTGTGATCTACACTGGTCGGCCAGCAATCTTTTATCGCACGGTGGCAATGGAGGTAGGATTACTCTTCTTTCTCTTGCCTGGTGAAGCGATACATATACCTGATTGGGTATTTGCAGGATCTGCCTGGCCAAATGTAGATCTCTTTAGTGAACTTAATCTCATTAATGTTGTTGCCAATTTCGCAAAAGGATTATTACTAGTAGGCACAGAGTATGAGCGCAGAGATATCGAGAAGGTATTGGCAGGTGGCGCACGCACATTACTAGTAGGACATCCTAGTTGGCCTTGGACAGTTCTGCCGATCGTGCTTCCTAGCGAGACACCATTTACACAATTGTCAGAGCTAAGTGCGAAACCTGGTAGTTTAGCAGGGCATACTTGTCTGGTAATAGGTTTAGGCAGTTTGGGTAGTGTAGCTGCTGCTACCTTAGCGAGATTGGGTGCAAATCTAATATTGGTTGATGGAAAAGAGGTTGCTGCTGCCAATCCAATCCGACAGATCTATGGATTTGAAGATGTAGGCAGACCAAAGGCAGAGGCTTGTGCCGCCTGGCTAACACGTTTGTGTGGTGGCCAATGGCATCAAGAGAGCGCTGCCTCACATTGGATTTGGCGCAACCAAGAGCAGTATTTTCTTGGTTATCAAGGGCAGATTACACCAGAGTCGGATAATCTAGCTAAATTAGCGAAATTGATCGCTGAATACCGACCGGAAGTAGCATTGATCGCTACTGGCACAGATAATGATCGGGCAATTTCACAACTACTACGTACTAGCGCAATCCCACATGTGATTGTGAGTTGTTATGCACGTGCGCGTTTCTTTGAAGCAATTACGGTAAGTAGAAAAGATGGTCCCTGTTATGGTTGTGTACGCGGTCATCTGCATTTAGGCACTCGACCTAGTTTAACACCTGAACAGCAGGCACGCTATATCAGTTCTGATCATGAACTGAATGCAGAACCGGCAACCCGTATAGAGACAGCGCGCGCGGCAGATCTAGCAGCACAGATTGTCTATGGTTTGCTACGGCCAGAGGCGGCTGCTTGGCTTACACGCGCCTGTGCTGAGGAACAGACATTTTTCTTAGGTGGCAATGTTGTAGAGGCGCAACCAAACGGAGAGCTGGCTTATGGAATAGAGTGGCCTGGAGAGGTGCGCCTATATGGTCTACAAGATATTGTTGGACGCGGCGCTTACCTAGAGTGTTGGGATTGCGGGCGACAATTGCCTGTCTGTGTACAGTATCAAGAGAACAGATCTTTTAGTGCTGGTAAAGATTAGTATCTTGTTAATAGGCTCTCTTTCTCTGTTCCTTGAAACTGGTCTAGAGATTTTGCCGGACGTGGACTACCAAGTAACTTATTAAGGATCACAATATTGATACCATAAGTAGCATCAACGCCGGCAAAACTCAGCTCACGTGAGAGGGTCTCCCCAGGTAGCAAAGGCGCATCCGAAGCATAGTAGCCAACATTGATTACTATGTCTTCGCGTAAGTAGCCAAGCTTATTACATTGATGTAGCTTACGTACATAGGGGATACCTTCCATCTCTAGGCCAAGAATATGCCATTTCTCACGGTATTTACTGAGCATGGCGTTATTTTGCAGTACTGTGCCAAGCACAGTGAGCATTGGACCATTGGTATAGATACGACTGTTTATCACTACATCAGAGAAGTCTTCGACTTTAAGCTGATTGCCATTAGGGAAATCATAAATCTCATCACGGCCCTGTTGTAGCAGATAGGATGGGATCATAATACCACCACGTTCACCTACCACGGTGCCAGCCTTGCCCATAATAGAGAAACTATGAATACGTTTACGGAAGCTCATTATCAACTCTTCAATAATTGTGCCGGCCTGTTCACCAAAAGCATAATCGAAGTTGATAATAACTGGTCTTTCTTCCAATACACGTTTGCGATCTAACCGTAGACGTGGATCGACCAGATCTAGATCTATACGACTGAGATCAATTACTTGGCAATCTATCCCAACCATAAAAATATCCGGTAGTACGGTAATGCCTAACGACTCATCATAACGTAACTTCTCTACACGCACTTCTGGCTGTATGCGTAGATATCCTTTCAATAAATAGTAGATCAAGTTGGGATGGTGATTAGTATTGACATAGCGTTCAATCAGTTCCAACGCGCCAGGTTCATTAGAATGTGCACGTCCCCAAGCTAGTACCTCATCGGCGTGCAAACGTGCATAGCCGGAGAGCACATTCACAGTACTATGAGTGTTACTAGAGATTATATGAATAGGACGATCTTCTGGTCCCGAGAGTTTCTCTACAAAGTCGGCAATACGTTGGCACCAATTACGTGCTGGTCCACGTGCTGGCATATCGGAGAAGGCCCTATGCATACGTACAAAGGTAGTGGGTAGGTGTTCGCCTATATAAAGCAAGCGTTGAAAAAGTTCCCCACCCCATTTAGTATCTAGCCGCCGTAGTAACTCTTCCGTAGTACCTAACTCAAAGACAAGCCGTGCCATCAGTTGGTTACGTTTCTCAGGGCAGGCTTGTGCATCTGCCTGTACCACTTTGCGGATCTCATCAAGGAGTGGCCGACCTGCTAACAGCCTATGTACCTTGGTTGCTTCGATAAAATAACTGCTAAGAATGGACATTAAATCGAGTAACTCGGTGATCTCTTCACGTACCACGATAATGATCGTCTCTGGGCCAATACGGAAAGAGGCACGGCGACGTGAAGGAGAGCGCAAAGGTTGTATTCCAGGTAAGGAGGGAAAATCGCTTGAAACACTGTTTTGTAGCAGGATCTCTCGCACCTCATGTATACCTTCGGGCAGGCGTGCAGTAGTGTAGAGCAGTGCCTCTACATCAATAACAGCATCATTTTCGCAATAGCGGTGTAGGCTGGGCCGCATGCGCTTGAATACTGAAACGAGCTGCGCGATGTCAAAGAATCCCTTCAATGTACCATGTCTTACTTCAACTTCGAACCACTCGATCGCTTCCAGCGTCGGATCATTCATCAATTAATCTCCCCAGGGATATCTACCACTTCTTAGATATCATAAACAGCAAATTAACTTCCGTCCAGATTTGCTTTAAGGCAGGTTAAATCTGTATAGTAGATAAGACTCGATTATTTGTCGCAAATCTTGAATTTCCCAGTGAAGAGTGTTATATCAGATATATTTGGCGCAGTTCGCTGTGAGCCCGCCAGGGTTACCATCGATTTGGCCGGGGGCAAGTTTTAGTGAAGATAGTCATACAAAAGATCAGACAAGTTTTAGTTATCATAGTGCTATTTACCTTGCTAACCGGTAGTGTACCAGGACAGCAAGGCGATGGCCGTATCTTCACCAATCCATCTCACCCTACCCCACACAAGCGTGTGCCACCCAAGCGTCCGCCGGTAACCAAACCTGTTGAGCGTAAGCCTGCCGAGAAGCCGGTTATCCCATCGATAACTCGCATTCCTGGTGGTAGTTTTGAAATGGGTTCAATAAACAACCGGCCTAGTGAAGCCCCTGTCCATACGGTTGAGTTAGATAGTTTTGAGATTGGCATATACGAGATCACCAATGAGGAGTTTGAATCGTTTGTAAAATTAGCAAAATACTATACAGATGCTGAGCGCCAAAATTCCCAGATCACTTGGCGCAGCCTGTATCAACCTGGTCGCGAGAACTATCCAGTAGTACTAGTCAGTTGGTATGACGCAGTGAAGTATTGCAACTGGCTTTCTGAGGTTACCGGAGACTATTACCGATTACCTACTGAGGCCGAATGGGAGTATGCAGCACGTGGCAAATTTACAGGTAAAAGTTACCCTTGGGGTGACGAGATGAATACGGAAATGGCCAATTATGACGCGGAAACAGATAGTGAGCGTGCCTCATTTGTCGAGCTACCATTAGAGTTTATCCATTCAGTAGGCAGTTATTTCCCTAATGGCTATGGTCTATATGATGTTACTGGTAATGTCTGGGAGTGGTGCCAGGATTGGTATCACGAGAATTACTATCAGATCTCACCCAAGGCGCGTCCACAAGGGCCAGAACAAGGCAGCTATAAAGTTATGCGTGGAGGCAGTTGGATTAATAACGCAGATTACTGTCGGGTAAGTTTTCGTAATTTTAATACTCCCAGTTACAACAATATACCTAACGTTGGCTTTCGTGTGGTAAAGGTCGCGCGCTAGCCATCTGCTACCATATGGTTCAGAGAGTTCTGATTGAAAATCTACTTCCCAATAAGACAGTTGAGGATCTACAACAACTGTTTGCTGGTTACGGACCCATCGAATGGATCTACATAGAGATTGATAGTGAGCGAAAAAAACCTTGGGGTTACGCCTATATTGCGCTTAGCTCAGAAGCACAGGCCGAACAGGCAGTAAAACAGATTACCGGAGTTGGTTCTGGTGGCAAGCCGCTACGCCTTAGGTTGGTTGAGAATGGACCAGATATTTATATAGACAAAAGTCCTACACTCAACCTGCCTCCCCAATACATATTTTCCCAAGGTGTATTGGAGATCAGGGAAGCCCCACCAGGAAGCAAAATTCAGTTAAATGAGATAGACAAAGCTGAAGCTGATGCAGAGGGAGCAGCCCAGATTAAAAATCTACTGCCGGGCAAATATGCATTAACATTAATCTACCAAGGAAGAACGATCTTTCAACAGCAAGTGCAGATCTCTGCGACAGTCCATACCGAGATCCATATTGTCAATAAGGAAGCGAGTGGGGTATTGCCCCTGAAAGGGTTGGTAAAGGCAAATAGGCCCAGACAATCCAGACGCTGGCTGTTCGTGATAATGGTGCTATTATTACCACTGTTATTCTATAGTGGGTGGAGATGGTGGTTGGCACAATCAACGCCATTTATACCAACAACGCCCTCTGTACCACCAGGAATGGTCTATGTATCTGCGGGGCGATTTATAATGGGACGTAATAACACCCCAGACCCTTTTGAGTCGCCTGGTCATGTTGTTGAGGTAAAGAGAGCCTTCTTCCTAGACAAGACAGAAGTGACTAATGGTGATTATGCACGCTTTGTACAAGAGAGCGGTCACGAACCACCTACACATTGGGGTGGGCGACAACCGCCTGCCGAGATCGTAAGATTGCCAGTAGTGAATGTAAGCTGGCAGGATGCGGTCGATTATTGCCAATGGCGTAAGCAAGATGGACTGTCTTGTCGCTTACCTACAGAGATGGAATGGGAATTGGCTGCGCGTGGTGTAGAAGGGCAGATCTATCCTTGGGGTAATGATTGGCGACCCAATATCGTAAATGCCAATAATCTACGCAATGGACCTATAGAGGTGGGTAGTTTTATTGGTAATGCCAGTATTTATGGTGCGCTTGATATGAGTGGCAATGTGTGGGAATGGACAGCAGATGATCTAACGATCTATCCACTCAGTAAAGCCACTCCACAGCCAGGTGTAAAAGTGATTCGCGGTGGAGCATTCGATTCTGCGCCCGACAAGGCAACAGGAACTTTTCGTGGTTTCCTTGTGCCAGATCGGCGCAATTATTCGGCCACGGGCTTTCGTTGTAGTTGTGACGTGCCTTAAAGCTGCTTAAGCGATGGAGGGTTCTCTTATGTCTACTGACCAGTGGGATCCAGCGCAATATAATAAATTTCGTAGCGAGCGTATGCAGCCATTCTTTGATCTATTGCAACTTGTCAAACCCGTTGTAAAGATGCGAGTAATAGATCTAGGATGCGGTACAGGAGAGTTGACGGCGATGCTTGTCGAACAGCTTCCTGATGCACAGGTGGAAGGAATAGACTCTTCACCGGCAATGCTTGCACAGGCAGGATCAAGAGCCAGTCCACAACTCTCTTTCCGACTACAGAACGTGTTAGAAGTAGCAGACTATTCTGATTACAATCTGGTCTTTTCCCATGCTGCGCTACAATGGGTAGCAAATCATGAGGAACTAATGGCGAAAATTCTTAGCCAATTAAAGCTTGGTGCACAAGTGGCAATTCAAATGCCCAAGAATGAGCGTCATCCTTCACATCGTGTTGCTAGTGAACTGGCTCAAGAATCCCCTTTTCGTGAACTATTGAATGGTTATGTAGCAAGAAGCAATGCCTTGGAGATCGAGCGTTATGCTGAACTGCTCTACCAATATGGGTTTCAAGAACAGGTCTGCTTGGAGAAGATCTATGGTCATACATTATCACACACTACAGAGGTGATAGAGTGGGTGAAAGGTACGCTACTAAGCTCCTATCTAGTGCGACTACGCCCAGCAGATCAGACTATCTTTTTGGCCGTATACAGGTCTAGACTGCTGGCTGTGTTGGGGGAGCAGTCGCCTTATTTCTATCCCTATCGACGACAGTTAATCTGGGCAAGGAAAATAACCTAAAGACTTGTCACTAGTGTTTTTGTCAATACTGTGAAATGTTTTGCAATATTTTGGCATTACTAGATGACAAATCAAGAATATAGTACTAATTAGTATTTTTTTAATTTGGCGGGAACCAAAACTGATATAATGGGTTTATAGATAGGAGTTTGCTCAATATAAGTAGCCGGAGCGGGGAATTTAAGATATGAGATTAATAAATCGCGATAATATAGACTCCTCTCATCCTTTTGGAAAGCGGCGTGAGCCTCGTGCAGTTGCCCATGTGCCGCTCTTTTTAAGCCCTTTAGATGGATCTTTTGAGAAATGCCAGGTAGAGACCGAAAATGTTTCCTGCTCAGGCGTACGAGTGATCTGCAATCTCAAGCTACAGCCTGGCGCTTTGGTAGAAGTCAGTAGTTTAGATGAACGCTTCTTAGCTACCGCAGTAATCTGCTACTCTTTTCCCATAGACGAAGGCTGGGTACTGGGCATCAATTTTCTTGATAAAACCGGTCACTGGATCGTTAGTTAATCGCTGAGCATACAGAGCGCAGAGAGTTAGATCAGCGAACCAGTTTTAACCTCCCTGTTTCTCTGTCTCCCTCTGCGCGTGCTGTGCTGATATAGCTAGTGATTATTTGATTCTCTTTTCTTTTGTCTGACCAAATACCTCTGGATGCAGGTAATGGCCGCGCTCTTCTTCGGGTTTATCTTCCTCGACGGCAATACGATAAGCATTAGCATAAGCGTCTTGTCGTATACCGGTAATTTGCCAAGAGACCTTCATTGCTAGCCTACCACCCGCGATTTTAAACTGATTGTTGGCAACTTCTTCAGCAATATAAAGCTTTGGTCCCGGTGCGCCGATTGCCGTGAGTTGATAGCGAAAGTCCTTGTTAAGCGCTTCGAACCATTCTGGCAATACTACAGTCGCTTCCCCATTAGCATCAAGTGTGACTACACCATCATAGATATTCTTCATATCTGGCGATTCCACAAATGAATGGTAGAGGTATTTATTTTCAGGGTCGATTGGATGATCGATCTTGAATGAGCCGCTGCTTTTCGAGATGCTGCCAACCACCGTTAGTGTAGCGGTGGGATTAGTTGTGCCAATACCTACATTACCACCTTTTGAGGCATAAATTAGAGCGTCAAAGAGATTGAAAAAAGGCGCTCTATTATTGTTGATTGGGTTGAGTGTTATATCTCCATAGGCATCGAGTTTAATGTTGGTTTCTCCTGTTTCATTGCCCATCTGAAGCACAGCATTATTCAACCCTTTCGATTCAATACGCACAACTGCATTATTACTAGCGCCTTTAAATAGCGCTGTGACCGATTGAGGTGTGGTGACGGTAAAAGGGTATAGAGGATCTGTGGTACCAATACCTATGTTGCCAACACTTTTAGCGACATAGATTCGATCATCGAAAAGACGGAATACTGATGCGTTATTGTTTGGGTTCAATATTATATGTCCGTAACCATCTAAACGTATAGGTGAGAACCCTCCTTGATCGGATTCGTTGCCTATTTCTAAGACAGAGTTATTCAACCCGGTGGATTCTATGCGTACGACAGCATTATTGCTGGTGCCTTTAAATAGCGCGGTAACTGATTGAGAGGTAGCAACAGTAAAAGGATATGAAGGATTCATTGTTCCTATCCCAACATTACCACCACTCGTAGTGATAATCGGGCTATCCAGTACGCTAGCCCAAGTCCGTTTGTGATGTTGTGCGGCTGGGCCATCTTCCTTTGCGCTAGTCTGTGCCCTTAGAGAAACGCTAGGAAGCAGAACTACCAAAAGACTGTAGAGAAGAATTAAACACCATTGGTGATTTTTCATATATTCCTCCTTATATTGTGTAGTCATTGCTCAATAGCAGGGCAAACATAATACCAAGGGCCACACATCTTGAATAAATAACCCTATGGTATTGTAGTATAATGGGTTAATCAACAATGGATAAGAACCTGGGAGATTCCTTGTTATGGTGAGACAAACCACACTAAAGAGACTCGCTATGGATGGATAAGACTATCAGAGAAAATCAGCTATAGCTATTTCAAGGGGTAGATGAGGGTGGTAGTTAGAATTTGCTGTCTGTAGTGAATTGCGCTACAGTAACCAACCGTTTGCTACTGCTTTATTGCTTTTAACCATTTAATAAAGTTTGTACGATCTATGCCGAGCATTCTGGCAGCTTCAGATTTATTGTTATTGGCTATCTGAAGAAATTTTTCTGCCAGTTGCTGCTTTTGTCGCATCATCATACTACTCAACTCTTCTTCTCGATTACGTAGATCTTTAAGATCAATAGGTTGTGTTTGAAGAATTTTATAAAGCGGGGCTTTATCCAACAGAATACGTACACTACTCGATTGTAAGATTTCGTTGGGCAGATCACCCACACGTACCAATGCCGTATCATTAGCCAATGCTACTAGGCTATGTATGAGATTCTCAAGCTCACGCACATTACCAGGAAAACTATACTCTTTCAATAACTCATAAACATCATTATCTATCCTTACCGGCTTTTTGTAGAACTTTGCATAGTTATTAGTAAAGTATCTGGCAAGCAGAGGTATATCTTCCTTGCGCTCCCGCAGTGGTGGTATCTGAATACGAATAACATTAAGGCGGTAAAAGAGCGCTTCTTGAAAATCTCCAGACCCTACCATCGCTTTCAGGTTTTTACTGGTTGCTGCCACTATTCTAAGTTTAATTCTTAATGTTTTGTTGCTGCCTACACGACGCAACTCGTATGTTTGCAACTCGCCGGGCGCCATTTTGCAAGGTTGCAGAAAGCGTAGTAGTTTAGCTTGCAGGTGGTAGGGCATTTCACTGATTTCATCGAGAAATAGTGTCCCCTCATGAGCTTGCTCAATATGACCTTTATGAAGTTTGACGGCACCTGTGAAAGAGCCTTCTTCGTGGCCAAAGAGTTCCGATTCCAACAGATCTTTAGGTATTGCTGCACAGTTAATGGCAACATACTGATTGGTTCTACGACTACTTTGATAATGAAGCTTGCGAGCCACCAGATCTTTACCTGTACCGCTCTCACCTTCAATTAGCACTGTTGCTGGCAGGTCGGCGATTCGTTCAATCAATTTTCGCAGAGCAACTATTTTCACATCGTTTCCAATTATGTCTATGGGTGCCTTGTTGTTATCCAGCATAGTCTTATAAATAGAGTCAATTATTGGAGGTAAGAGATGAGTATTATCCAGATAGAAGACAGCAAAACTGGCCATTGTCTCTAGAAATTTTAGATCTTCGTTGTTAAACACATAGGCTAGCTTGTTATTTTCAAGATAGAGTGCGCCAATAATCTTCCCATGCTGTTTTAGCGGTGCCGCAAGCACGGATTTAATACCAAAATCTCTTACACTTGTCACCATTGAGAATACTGGATCATTTGAAGCATCTTCTAAAAGAAATAGTTTGCCATGCTGCAAAACTTCTTTAAGTAATGTACGGCTGAAATCGTACTCTTCTAAGGAAAGATTCTTAGTCTGGAAATTTCTTGCTGCGATAATGTCGGCCTCAGTTGATGCTGGCGCATAAAAGAGAATGAAGCCGCGCTCAGCATTGACAGCCTTTATTAATCCATCAAGAAACGGCTGGCAAAAGGAGTTTAGTGAAGATGGTCTAGCCTCCATTAGCGAAGTAAGCAAGGCAGCAACACGAATATTTGTGATAACCTGCATCAGTTCAGCGTTTTCAAACTCGATTTTGGAGATAAAATCTCTTTGTGAGATCTCTACGAATTTATTGATCTGATCATGAAGTTTTCTTAATTGAGACGTGAGTTGCTGCAGTCGTCTATCAGCCGTATCGCCCTGCAATATTCGTAGCGATTCTAGTATAGATAAGATTATTTCCTGAGAATCTCTACGTTCTTTCTCAAGCATAGTGGAATATAGATCGATGAGCATTTTTATTCGATTTATACTATTTCTCATCTCTCTTCATAACCCTTCGCAGATCAATCAATCCAACCGATAACCCCATAGAGTATGGTAGCGGGTATAGATTCGCACGCTCTTATCATCTTCGCCAGTAACAAGCCGTTTTCCATCCGATGCGAATACCGCCGAGCGTATTGTGGAAGAGTGCGAGCCGATATTGGCAATAAATCTCTCTTGTGCAACATCCCAGAGTTTGATGGTTTGGTCATCGCTTGTGGAGACCACTTGTTTGCCATCAGGCGAGAATGTCACTATCTTAACGCGTGATGAGTGCTGGCCAATCATTGCTACTTGGCGTAATGGATTAACCGTCCAGAGCCGTACCGTTCCATCGTCACCGCCAGTTACAAGCTGCTTACCATTAGGTGAAAAACTGACATTGAGCAGGCTTCTATTTTTCAAGCTTACTCTAGCAACAACCTGCCAGTTCTTGGTATCCAGTAAAGAGACAATATCCTCATTTTCAGGCGCTGCACAAGCTAACAGTTTGCCATCTGAAGAGAAGGATAGTCCATACTTATCACCTCCTAAAAGCGCTGCCAGATCTCGCAAATGAAAGATCCTTTCTCCACTAGCGGTATCCAATATCTCGGATGAGACAGCCAATTGTCTACCATCAGGTGAAATTGCCAGACTATGAACAATACATCCTACGGCAAACTGGCGAGATGTATTCTCTTTTAGGTTCCAAAGAAATATCTTTCCCTCAAAATCGCCAGATATTACCGAGTTGCCATCAGGAGAAAATAGTATTGCATTAACTCTTGTATTATGTCCAAGCAGTACGGTTTTCTTGAGTCCACTCTGGGCATCCCAGATAATCACAGATCGATCGTCGCTGGCTGAAGCAATCTGCTTTCCATCTGGCGAAAAAGCAACAGCGCGAACAGGCCCAGCATGTTTATTGAAGTTAGCGACTCGCTGTCGCTCCTTTACACTCCACAAAAGAATTGATCCATCTGCATGACCAGAGATAAGCCACTGTCCATCGGGAGAAAAGTCTAGACTCCATACAAGTGAATCATGTTCTAGATGTAAAAGCTTGGTCTCTGTTAGTGCATCCCACAAGATGATATCTTCAGATCCAGTAGCAAGCAATCTTCCATCTGGTGAGAAGACAATAGCACGTGGATGATCTTGATGAGCGCGCTGATGAGTGAGTAACCGCCATGAATTAGGATCCTCAAACCGAGCAATATGCCAAAAGCTAACCTCCTTATCAAGACACGCTAGACGCGTACCGTCCGGCGAGAGTGCCTTCACAGGTCCTAAATCGCCAATACCGCTAGATACTAGTTCTCCTGTAGATAGTTGATAGATCCCACTTTGATCGGTAAAGAGTTGTTGACCATTAGGAGAGAACAAAATTATACCTGGGTCGCCTGTACCATCAGGAAATTCGCGAACCTTATTCCATTGCCCAACATTCCAGAGAACGGTTCGGCGATCAGGTGCTGGGGAAGCAGAAAGCAATAATTGTCCATCCGGTGAAAAAGCGACAGAAGTAACTGCCTGTTTGTGCTCACGCAAAACAGCTACTTTCTCAAGTCGCTCACTATCCCAAACAATCACAGTTTTGTCAAAACTTCCTGTAGCAAACCACTTCCCATTGGGAGAGAAATCGATCGAGGTTACCACTCCCTTATGATCTGTGAGAATCTTGATCTGTTGTCTATGCTGAAAATCCCATACGATTACCTTAAAGTCTTCGCCCACTGAAACTACTATCTTGCCATCTGGTGAAAATGCTACACGCCGAACAGCGCCTGTATGGCCATCGCTCAGAATGGTGACATCCCAATCTTCACGAATAGAGAATGTTGCTGCCACAGTTGCTACTGTCAAAACAAGTAACAACAGTAATATGCTGGCTTTGAGCAGTCCCCATTGTAAGCTTTTATTTATCAATTCGCGTTCTCGTTCGCCAAGTGTGATATCTGAGTATCGTCGAATTAACCAGAGTTTG
The DNA here is from genome assembly GCA_040758525.1 of Acidobacteriota bacterium. Lineage (GTDB taxonomy): Bacteria > Acidobacteriota > Blastocatellia > Chloracidobacteriales > JADJPF01 > JBFLVQ01. Next base: position 3,374 of record JBFLVQ010000099.1, on the reverse strand, counting down.
CTGATAGGTATACGTGTCCGCTTGTCCACAGTATAGCTAAATAGATATTGTCGAAACGCTCTATTGGCTCGTTGTGTTGCGTCCATCACTTTGCCAGTGATCTGATTGATCTTTTCTATCAAATATTCATGCATTAATTCATATTGCCAAGGCGCTTCATCCTGTATTTCACGTATCAGCCGCGCTTGTGTAAATAACTGCAATAATCGCTTGATAGTTATCTGGTTGCGCTGTGTTCGTTTGCAGATCTCTTCAATGGTCAATATAAGTCTGGTATTCTCATCCGATATCAGACTTCGTAATAGCAGGTGTGTGCCTTCTATATCTCCTGATGCCATTATCACATCTTCTAAAAGACTATATACCAATGGCTCTTTGCCACCTGTGCGGCGATAATCTCGCACTGTGTAAATTCTCTTACTCTGCAACTGTTGACCAACAATCTGCAGTTCTGAAGGCATTACGGTATCACCAATGGCAAGATCACGAGCTACGTAGCGAATCAAGCCTGCTTCGAAAGGTAGCCCAGCCTGTCGAGCCGATCTTTCTATGATCTCTTCAGCCTGTCGCTGATCGAAATTACGTAGATGATAGCGTTTCCCACTCATCAGCGGTTCCGGTATCTGTTTATCAAACTCTGCGCCGATCAAGTAGAGTAGATCGCAACGCATTGAGAAGAGAAATTTCAGCGGCAGTCTGGTTGTATAATGACAAGCAACAACAAAAGAAATAAAAGACTCCCGCTCTCGTCTGGTCTTGAAGTTGATAAAGAACTCCTCAAATTGATCAAATATTATTATTAAGGTTGTATTCAATTCATTCGCGACTCGGCTTAGGTAACTGATCAGTGTTTCCTCTCCTTCTATAGCGATCTGGCTGCGTCTGCTACATTCTGCTAGTAATGCTGCCAGGGGATCTTTATAAGAACGGCAATAGATAGGAAGGTAACCCTGTTCCCATAACCTAGGAAGCAATCCGGCTTTAAGCAATGATGTTTTTCCACATCCAGACTCTCCAAATAGAATTCCAAAGCGATACTCTTCATACTCCAGCATCTTTAGTATGAGCAGCGTATCGTTCTCCCTTCCATAGAATCGATCGCGATCAGCCTCCTGGAAAGGCAGCAATCCTCGAAATGCTGCTCCTTTAGGAAGCAATGTAACAGACTCTACTTTTCTGCCACGAAGCAATGTGAAAGCAACTATTGTGATTGCTGCGGTCAACAGCGCTAGATCCATTATTCGTTGCATTCCTTGTGAATGCAGCCATAAGCTATCCACTCCCACCGATAATGCCAATATAGCTGCTAGCCAAAGCCACTTAAGACGGTGGCCACTATAGAAAGATCTCACTGTTGCCAGGCGCGCTGGTTCGGTTGTGTCGGCAGCCAGGATCAGGCTTTTGGTGCTATCAGTATCCAGTTCAAGATGCTTTCTCAATCTTATCAGGTCAGCAAGTATCTTATTGGTAGATTGATATCGTTGCTCAGGATTCTTCTCTAACGCTTTTAACACGATATCTTCCAGATCTAGCGGTACATCTTCTCTATAAGTTACTAGTGGAAGCACTTCATCATTAACAATTGCACGAAATACCTCACTGCAGTGTTTACCTACAAATGGCCGGCAACCGGCGATCATTTCATAGATCACTACTCCTAACGAGAATAGATCGGTGCGAAAATCGAGCACATTGCCTGCTACTTGCTCAGGCGACATATAGCTTGCGGTTCCAGCAATAACTTCACTATCTAGACGGTTGTGTTGACATATCAATCTTGCTAAACCAAAATCTAAAACCTTCACTACACCATCTGGCTTCACAATAATATTGCCACTCTTTATGTCACAATGAATAAAGCCTCGTTCATGTATTGCCCTAACCGCTTCGGCAATCTGTATTGCTATATCCAGCGCGGTATTTAGTGAGAATCTTTCTTGTTGCAATTTCTCTGCTATGGTTTCTCCTTCAACATACTCCATAACGATAAAAGCGAGACCCTCAGACTGTTCCAATCCATAAATGGTGGCAATGTTTGGATGATTAAGAGCTGCGGCAGATTGCGCCTCTGCCAAAAGATGTTGCTTGGCCGATTCGTCTGAGAGAGATTCTGAAGAGAGAAATTTGAGAACTACCGTGCGATTCAACTTCTCGTCTTGGGCTTTATAGAGTTCTCCTATTCCACAATTATTGAGACGTTCGATTATATAATAATAGGAAAACTGATGGCCGATTTTAGTCACTAGACAATACTCTTAGAGTGATCAAAGTATGCCAGCAATAATAGTGAAAAAATCAAAAACTTGCAGTTGGTGAAATTACTAGAGTAATACTTAGGAGGCTGTCTTACTATTAGCGATTCTTTTCTTCTATTAGATGAGTAAGGCCAGGCTTTATACCTGCCCCAGACTTTATTGAAAATATGCGTCGTTCATCAGACTATTCTTAGGTATTGAGGAGGGACATCATTAACCAGCCATACACCATTATCGGAACGCCAGAATTGATAACCTGCTTGTTGCATCGCTACTGTATCCACGGCAAAAACCACGGGCTTGCCATGCCTAGATCCTACTTTTATTGCTGTCTCAATATCTCTGGAAAGATGTACATGATGTCTTGCCATCTTACGCAGGCCAATCTTAAGAATTGATTCTACATTAGATTGTGCACTGCCATGATAAAGCAGATCCGGCGGAGTCGCCGCCGCTAGCTGTAGATCGACTTCAATACTATGACCCTGATTGGCACGAATCAGCATACCGGTGGCATCAAAGGAGAAACGCTTTTTATCATTGTGCGCTACTACCTCCTCTAACTGTGCCTGACTAATAGGGAAGCCATTTTGTGCACAGGCTTGCAGTAGTACTGCTACTTCAACCCAACCGCCTTGCTTAAGCGTTAGCCCTATCCGCGCCGGTTGATGACGTAGATGTTTGCTCAGATATTTGCTGATCCTGATTAACTGTTTGCTCTCCATAAATCAATCTCACCACTTTAATTTCGAAGTAATTATTTTCTTCGTGTATAATCTACACTATCCAAAAAAAGAGGTCAAGGAAAAAGATTATTCGGTAATGGGAATGGATGAACAAGTTCTAATTTGCCTGCGACTTTTAGATAATAGTTACTAGTTGAACAACTTAAGAAAGGCTAAGAGCAAAGATGAGGATAAGAAGCACGCTACTGCCAACGATTTTATTAATAATTCTACCTATTGTCGTCTACGCACAAGGAAATGATTGGCGTACACGAGCTGAACGCAGCGATTTTCGTGAGACTTCTCGCTATGCTGAGACGATCGATTATTGTAAGCAGCTTGCCCAGGCTTCACCCTGGGTACGTTTTACTTCCTTTGGCACCAGTCCAGATGG
>JBFLVQ010000098.1:0-19154 GCA_040758525.1 Acidobacteriota bacterium | reverse complement strand
AAATTGCCTTTGGGCATATCTTTTAATGTAGGATGGAGAAACTGTGCACAGTTATGGAGGGAAAATACCCCACATAATAATTGTGGGGAATTATTATATTGGTGTATTACCAGTCAGTCTGCTTAGAAAAATGTTAATGTAACAACAAAGTTACCCGCGCCTGCCGCTGCGATATTGGCAACGATATTGGGGGTTGTATTAACTGTAGGTGGATTTACTGCTGAAGCAGGAAGCCATACAGCATTATGTGCATTGCCAGCAACTCCATAACTAATCGTTATGGGAACAGCGGGATTATTAAATACCGCCTGGGCAGGTAGACCAGCAGCAGCAGGCAGCATATTGGGTGGTAGAGGACCCCAACCAGCGGCTGGCAACCAATTAAGCAGTGGTAAATTGTGCCCGGTAGCATTTTGAAGCTGAAAAGTCACAGGCATAATAAGCCTCCTAATCGTGTATTAGTGTTTCCTAGTTACATTGCACAGAGTAAGACTACTCTGTTATGCAAACAATGGTATTAAAAGCCCCCCTTACTATTTCTATTGCTAGATAAGAATATTGAAAATAAGAGATTTACTGGTTAACTTCCAGCAATTTTGATCGCCCTTCCCGCACTTTGTAATCGCGTTTCCGCAGCTTGGGGTACTTAAATTCATTTCTGTGGTAGACTGAATTGTTAGTATCTATTTCTCTTAATAAACTTACGGGATATTTCGTTATGTGGCATCCAGAAAAAGAGATCAAGCACCCTCTACCAAACGTGCATTGGCCAACAAAGCAAGAAGCGGCCTGTTCATTGCTATTCACACCAATTCGTATTGGTACTACTACACTTGAGAGCCGTACTTGGGTGCCAGCAATGGTACCCTGGCGGGCAACAGAAGATGGGTTTGTTACTAACGACAATCTGGACTGGTATGGCCGTTTTGCTGCTGGTCAACCGGGCGCAATCGTTGTCGAGGCTACTGGTATACGTGATATTCCTAGTGGTCCACTGCTTAGAATTGGCCATGATCGCTTTATTCCAGGACTACGCCAATTGGTCGAGAGAGTACGTGCAGAGAGTGGTGGACATACCCGCCTCTTTATTCAGATCATCGATTTTCTTGCAGTAAAACGGCGTCCAGAAAAAGATAAGTATTTTGCTAGATTCCTCACTATCACAGATCGACATCGTGAGAGGTTGGTTGAGACCACTGGCGAAACAGGCTGGCAATCTGCTAATGAGGATGAGATACGTGGCTGGCTAAGCAATGCACCAGAAGCAGTACTCGATCGTCTGCTTGATGAACGAGAGTTGGAATCGTTGCGATTTGGCTATCGCGAACGTGTTAATGATATGCAACTGCCGCATATACGCAACCTTCCTGAAGTATTGCCAGATATCTTTGCTGCTGCCGCGGTAAGAGCGCGAGAGGCAGGCTTTGATGGTGTAGAACTACATTATGCTCATGCTTATACAATGGCCTCATTTCTTAGCGCACGCAACCAGCGTCCTGATGGCTATGGTGGGCCTATAGAGAACCGTGTACGCTTGCCATTGGAGGTCTATCAAGAGGTGCGTAGGCGTGTAGGCAATGATTATGTTGTAGGAGTACGCTTTCTTGGTGATGAAGTGATAGAGGCTGGCAATCGTATTGAGGATGCTGTCTATTTTGGCCTAGAGTTTGCGCGGGTAGGATTCGACTACCTTTCGATCTCCAAAGGAGGCAAGTTCGAAGATGCTAAACAACCAAAAGTTGGACATGCTGTCTACCCTTACACAGGACGCAGTGGCTATGAGTGTATGCCTACTGTGGTCTCAGACCAACTAGGCCCTTTTGGCCGCAATGTCCCGCTTGCTGCACAGATCAGATCAGTAATCAATGGCGCCGGTTTCTCTACTCCAGTTATTACTTCAGGTGGTATCGCAAGCTTTGAAATTGCCGAAAGGATCTTGCAACAAGGTGAAGCCGATATTGTTGCAGCAGCACGTCAGTCACTTGCGGATCCAGACTGGTTCCTTAAGGTGCGCTTAGGCCGTGGCGCAGAGATACGCCGTTGTAATTTTACTAATTATTGTGAAGGTCTAGATCAGATGCACAAGCAAGTGACCTGTAAACTCTGGGATCGGATTGCGCTCAACGAGCCAGGGATTACTCTTAGTGAAGATGGTCGGCGCCGCCTCTTGCCACCTAAATGGCAGCCTTCCCCAGATCAGTTGGTTTCTTGAGCAATACTCACTAAATGCTTAGTAATAGTTTTAGATTAACAGTATATTGCTAAAATTTGGCTTTATTATCCTAGTTAAAGATTGCCATATTTGAGTGCTTCGGCTGCGTCCGTGGTAATACGTGCATCTGGATGTGCATTCCTTGCGTCCACATAAGTGGCATATTCACCCAGTTCCTTGCCTGTTGGTGATAGCCCTCTATTAGGCGGTGTATTGCTCTCTGGTTGAAAAACTACCCATTTTAAACCAGATGGTCGATCGTGACACCAGGTAATAAGCTTCTGCGGGCTGCTAGACATAGACCCTCCTCCTAACTTAAGCCGCGCAAGATTTGTTGCCGCGTTACATCAATAAAAGTACAATATATTGTAAGCTGGCCTTTAGTAGTATGTATTATACAGGCTGATAACACGCTAACAAAACAGTTCGTTCATATTCGCGATAATTGCTGGCAAGGAGCTTTTATGACGCTCAAACGCTACCTGTTCGAATCAAACCGACAGGGGCTTGCCACCATTACTGCACTTGGGAATGATGGCCGACCTTTTATATGCCTAGAGCAGACATGGTTCCATCCTCAAGGAGGTGGACAGAAAGCCGATCGTGGCACAATTGCTAATATTCCTGTAACTCATATTGCTCACTCCGATGGTGAAGTAAACCATTATTTGGAAACAACTGCCGACCTTCAGCGCGGTCAAGAGGTAGAGGTCGCCGTAGATGCAGACTGGCGTAAGACCAATGCACAGCTACATACAGGTGGACATCTTATTGCAGCAATAACAGAAAAACTCTTTCCTACTTTACAAGCTGTTGCTGGACATCATTGGCCAGGGGAAGCGCGGGTAGAATTTGTCTACCAACAGACTCCCAATCCTGTAGAAGTTTCCGCATTGCTTGAGCCTGCGCTCAGAGATGCTATTGAGGCCGACCTGGCTGTCTCAATAGTAGGCGATCCTTTGACTGCTCGTGCCATTCAGATAGGCGATTTTACTGCTGTGCCCTGTGGTGGTACGCATCTGGAACGACTAGGTCAACTAGATCAGATTATATTGACTGGAATAAAGCTTAAAGGTGGTAAGCTGAGAATCAGTTATCAAACTGCATGATTACACAATATCATAGCCCACAGACCAGTCAGCTTGTGATGATCGGTGGCCATTCCCGCAATGTGGGAAAAACCTCGGCAGTAGAAGGTATTATTTGTGCTTTACGAGAATTTAATTGGACCGCAGTAAAGATCACACAGTTTGGCCATGGTGTATGTGCTGCGAGCGGTAATGATTGTGGCTGCGCAGTTGATCAACATGCATTTGCGATCTTAGAGGAGCAAGAGACTACTACCGGCACAGATACAGCACGTTTTCTTGCTGCAGGAGCACGGCGCTCTTTATGGGTACGCACTAAACAGGGTGACCTGGTTAGTGCATTACCTGCTCTGCAGCAGGCGTTGGCAAATGATCGTTTCATAATTGTGGAGAGCAATAGCCTACGTCAGTTCTGGCAGCCAACTTTATACTTGCAAGTGTTAGATCCTATCCAGCCCGATTTTAAGCTTTCAGCACAGCGCTATTTTGATCTTGCTGATGGATATCTATTAGTGGATCGTTCTGACCAAACTGGTTCATCTGCTACCACTGGACCGCAGAGATTGCTAGGGCAATTATCAACTTCGCGTCCAGTTTTTCTGGTGAGTCCACTACAACGCTTTATTAGTAATGCGGTAATATCGTTTGTTAAACTTAAGCTTGTCTCTAGCTAAGGATAAATTGTTCCTCTGATAGCAAAAAAGATGCTAATAGGGGTGTGCCTTTCTAGACAAGAACTGCTACAATAGCCACGCGAAAGCTATGCATTGGAGGGTGGTAGATGAAGCTCGACGTGCCTGATATCAGCCCAGCTGAGGCCCGGCAAGCTATGGAATTGGCAAAGTCGATATTTGCCAAGTATAATGTTAGTCAACAAGATCAGGACCTGCTTTATAATGCCCTTTTAACAATGGGCATGGCTGCAATGGTGAGTACTCGCACTAGTGAACTGTTGCGGCAGTTGGGTATCAAGACGGAGAACCAGACCGTACTTAAATAGACTATCCGAGTTTATTAGGGGATAGGCGTCCGATATTTACAATATGTCGTACCGCTTAGTTTTAGTTGACGTACAGCTCAAGCCAATTAGCGACGATTTCGACGCGCCCAGAGAGGCTTATGTGGTATTGAGCATGCGTGGCCGGCGTATTGTTGGCAGATATGTGCCAACTCTACAGCAAGATGATCTATCTACCATTGCTGCTGCCACGCTTGATGCTGTACAACAGGCATTACCTGTCTCGGTGGAATTGGTGTTGCGTAATGCAATTAAGCTCACTCCGCCGTTTCTTGATGCTCCTTTATTGGTTGTCATTGCCGATCTCTTCTATGGTAAGAGCCGTTTTGAATTGACCGGTGCCTGCCAGTGCGAGGAAGCAATCCTGCACCGTGGAATTGCCCAAGCCACTCTTGATGCTACTAATCGATTGGTTAATTTTATCTTCTCTGAACAACCTAGCTAACCTCCGATTCCTACTAATTAAGCCACCGAGGGTGGATAATCATTGCTTGGCGGGGTTAGACGTGTCGGGCGGAAGATCAGTACATTCTTAGCTGCTTCCCGCTTCTGCTTAAGCCAGGCCCTCATATCGACCACCTTGCTACGATCCATAGATGAGCGTTGTTCAAAATCCTTCTCCTTATTATTCCACATATCCTGCCCTCCTACTCTGCTTTATCAGAGGTTCTTGTTGTTTGCCGTTTTAGATAAGCAGTTTCTGTTCCAGATCGGCTCAGCAATTTCATTTTTGACCGAAGATCGGTCAGAGAGATAAAATTTTTCTCTCAAAATTGATTGCTTAAGAGCCTCTTAATTACCCTTAGAATTCTCCTGCAACCCCTTCTAAAAAAAATATTTACATTGCTATCTAACTTTTTTTCTTGAGCTTAGTAAGAATACTAGATTAGCTAAGCTGCTTTGGCAAAATTTCGGTATGTTAATTGCCCAAAGCGTAAACAATCTTTGATAGTGAGCTTGGTAATAAAAAGTTAACGGACCTTTTACAGACACAACAGAACACTGTTTATCGAACTTAGGGTGAAATAATGAGCAAACAGAGCTTCAATCAACAATGCCAAAAATTATCCTTGGGAGAACCTATTTGGCTACTCTTAATTAATGGCTCAAAGGTTGGTGGTCTGCTAGAAGCCTACCTTCCTGCTTGTGAAAGACCAGGCACAATCTCATTCCGTACTACTCATGGCACTACTATGGTTCTTTCCGATTGGATTACCAATATTGAGGTTTGTGAAAGCATATGTTGCTAACCAACTAAGCCGGGAAAAAACCTTTCTCGTCGAAAAACAGGAGGTCTGTAGTAGGATGCAAGACAATACGCTACCATCATTTGAATCTGTTTTCGATGTCAAGAGGCATGAGGAGAAACTGATTGTACGAATTCACCAGCTTTCTCATATTCTTAGCGATAGTAGATTAAGCCTCGAAGAAGAGGCTCAAATCAAATTGATCCTAGAAGATGCACTGGCAGAACTGGATGCTTTCAATGAGAAGTCCAATGCCCAGAAACGGCAGAAGCGGCAGCTTTTTCATTAGACCAAGCGGCCCACAGACTCTATCAGTGCAGGCCGCTATCTGTTTAGCCACGCGCCATACTTGCACGTGTCTTTAAGTGATCGATAAATGCAGAGGCAGCGCGGCGACTGATCTCTTTTATATCGCACTTAAGCAGACGTTGACACTCAGCTTCCACCTCAATACCAATTGAACTAGCGATCGCTCGTATTGCTACTAATTGGCGTGGCGTGACCAGTTCCTCATTGCTGTGAGCAAGTGGATCAAGAGGAAAACCATGTGGGTCACGTACATTTGTGTTCTGACGTTCTGGGGGTGCAGTCTCAGCACGAGATTCACTGCTAGTTGGTCGCGCCACTATCTCCTCTTCATCAGAGTCCTTATAGAGATCGCGAGCAATCCCAAACATTCTTGCTGCCCGCTTGAGAGCATCAGACTCAGCTTTTTTGATGCCCATCTCACTGCCTGCGGGACCTGTCCCTACACCTTCACGGGTTACTCCATTGATAGTGATCGCTGCAGTCACTGCTAGTAGATCGCCGACCTGTTGCAGACCACGTATCGAATATGACCACTCCGGCGCAACACGGTCAAGAATATCGGCTACTGTATGCCACTCAACATACTCTATGTGATGTTCACGGCCGCTACGATCTGTCCAGGCTACCCGCTGCTTTATCAGATCGCCAAGTGGTGCACGTAACTCTTCCAATAGTTGCTGAAAGTTCTGTCGATTCTCTGTTTTCGGCGAAAATCCTCGGCTATTACGCTCCCCATTATTGCGTCGCTCGGCGATCTCCTCGACCTCCAGGGCATGCAGATTTATTCCGCTATCTGCTGCGATTGATGTCACGCTCCCTTTCTTCACAGTCAACACCTCCAGAAAAACTTATTGGGCGAAAATATAGCAAAAATATATCCGGCTTTTCTTTGCCTGTCAAGCGAAAAACTATTTGACATATTTTCGCTGAGTAATTAAATTAGGGGGGCAGGCATTATTGAGCCAATCCTAGCTAAATGAGGTTCTATTGATATGCGTACAACGCTGACGCCACGCCGTAAACAGATCCTTGAGTATTTAGAGCGTTATATTGCCCAACATGGCTACGCTCCTACAATTCAAGAGATTGGACGCCATTTTCACCTTAACTCTACCGCCACCGTGCACAAGCATTTGACAGCACTAGAGCAGATCGGGTTAATCGAACGATCTCAGCATCGTACACGTGCGATTGAATGCAAAGGAGGGCTTGAACGTCTACCTGAGAGCGCGCCAGAAGTGCCACTACTAGGACGTATTGCCGCTGGTCGCCCAATTGAGGCGATCCTCCTGCCTGAGACTACCTATGTTCCTAAAGACCTGCTTGGTCGCGGTCGTGTCTTTGCCTTACAGGTACAGGGCGATTCAATGATTAATGATGGGATCTTTAATAAAGATATTATTGTCGTGCTAGCTAAACAGACGGCTGAGAATGGACAGATTGTTGTTGCCCTGGTTGATGGTCAACAGGCTACCGTAAAGAAGTTCTATCAGGAGAAGCAGCGTGTACGTCTACAACCGGCCAATGAGGCACACAAGCCATTAGTGCTCGATCCAGATCGTGTACAGATTCAGGGGGTGGTTATTGCGGTAATCCGCCGTTATTAATAGGTAGTATTCCTGTTGGTTATGCAAATACCCAAATACTGACTTCCCTTACTTTTACAATTTCTGTAATAATATCCGTGCAAATTTAATGCTCTAGGTGGGGTGTAGTCTGCCCCAATGGGGGATGATAATGGAAGACCGCGATTCCCTTACTCCTATGGGAGGGAGCCAGCGTTGGGTACAACAAGCAGAGATGGCCTGGGCTGGTCTTGCTTTTAATGAGCCTGGACTAAGTGGCGCACGCATTGAACCAATTAAAGAGAGTGCTCGCATCACACCAGAACAAGAGATTGCATTCTACACAGACTGGCAGACACGTGATAGCGAACTAGGGCTGGCACTGATCGATGCACAGAAATTCGATCTACTGAAAACCACTAGCACTTTACGCAATGGCTTACAGCGGCGTTTGCGTGCTGCTTCGGTTGCCCGTACCCGTTATCAAGCACTCGAAATGATCAATGCTGGTGAACCCAATCCAGCCTTACGTTATTCAGAGAAGATCTTTCAAGATATTCAAGCAGAGGTCACCAGATTAGCAGCCGAAGTGACCTATCTACAAGCTTTTAGTACACGCATCGACTCATTACACCAGCTTGTTACACTACTACTTAATACCCCTAGTGGCAGTGCTTCGCCAGAATTGGAGCAATGCTTACGGCTGCTTGGACAGAGCTGGCGTGGACTGATGCGTATCAAGGCTTTCTCTGAGCGAGTACCAAAATCTAACCAACGATTGCCGGCACTAACAGTTTTTCAACCCGACTATATGAACTTCTCTGGCTACATCATCTCGGTAGCGGGAATTAAGGAGAGCTTAATTATCACTGCAGAGACGGCGGCCTACCTGCTCTCACAACTAGAGACAATTGCTAGGCTAGCAGAGGCGGTAGAAAACCAGTCTGCGGATCGTACCAAAACACTTGATAGTTGGTTTCCTAGTCTCACATTAGTGCGGGCCATTGTTGAATTCTTCTATTTCTGTAATTTTGAACTACCCTTTGCCTATGCTGAATTAGTGCTAGATGGTACGGTTTCTGACAAAGTTTGGACTTATAACGATCAATGGATCGGGGCTAAAGAGGATGTCACTTCAGTGCGTCACCTTAAACGTATGAGTATGGAGGTGGCGATACTACTTACCAAACACGAGCAACTACTGAAATGCTGTATTGATGCAGAGTTGACTGAACTGTTGAGTCGCGAAATACAGCCGCTATCTCAGCACACAACACCAACACGTATGCTTTATCAGCCCTATTGGAGTGTTGGGCTAGCCAATTTTGAGTTTGCCGAGAGTGAACAGCGTGTGCGTTTTCATACTGCGCCAGAAATCATTGGTGGTTTGGTAGAGAACCTCTTGACTGATCAACCACAGCTAGCACGACTAGCAAATAGCCAGTTAGGCGGTGCGCTTGATACTCTGCTTGGCCTGGCATTGTTAGATGAACGTGCTTTCATTGCATCCAAGCTGGAGTTAGAGACTCGCACTCGTTATGAATTGATGGCCCGTTTCTGGCGTAGTATAGGCCGACGACGCGCCATTGTTATGCTTGGTAATGGCTATGTTCAAGCGATCTCAGAAGCTTTAGAGGTATTAGGACAACCAGGCCCTGAGCATCCTACTTTTCTTACAATACATTTTGGCGATCTACCTAGTAATGCGACTAATCGATCTTTGTCTTCATCACTTGATCCCTTCTCTTCACTGGTACTTGCTGATCAATTACGACTAATTGAACTGCTCAACTTAACCTGGAATTTAGGCGAGAAATTTTTTGCTCAGCTTGCTCATACAGATGTAGTAGATGAATTATCACAAGTAATTACCGCACTACCAGCAATGGCGGCACAGTTCGAGAACGAACTGCGGGTACGTTTGAATGAGAGCTGGTTAGTTTCGCTAGATCGAGTGTGGACACTATTGCGCAGTAGTGCCCCAGTATTATGGGACTTTTGGAGCAAAATAAAAGGCGAAGAGAATTGGCAATTACCTATTCTCTCTGCCCCTACCGCCGATGCTATAGGATTAATGCTACGCCTGTTTGGTGATAGTTTACGATTGCTAATGTTGGTGGAGATGAGTAGTGCAATGATGATCACGCGACTACGTTACAACTCCGAACCAATCTCACAACTCTTCTATCGCACTATGCTGCCTTTTCAAGCTAATGATCCAGATCACACCAGCATACTTACACAAGTGGTCGATTACTATTTCGATGCCGAGATTCGTTTCGACACTGCACTGGCTTTTGCTAGCGCTTTTCGCCAACATCTAGAGCATATTCTCGCTGATCTCAAAATGCTTGGTGCTCCAGAGGAGCATTACACTCTCTTTGTTTCGGTAATTTGCCAACTAGAACAGAATTACAATCTAGTGCAGAAGGCAGCCTTAACACACAACAGTTAGTCCAGTGATATTCATCAAAGGGAAAAGGAGGAAGATAACTTATCGTGAGTATAGAGAGCAGTTCTTTGACATTCCCTAGCTATCAAGTTCCACCAAGAACCCGCGCCACCCGTTCTGGTTATTTTGATCTAGTAGAGAGCGGCGGGGGAATGTGGAAGATCTCTTCAATACCAGCAATCAAATATTGCCTTGATGCAGGACTGAAACTACGCCGGATGGCAGGGGTAAGTGGCGGCAGCATACTGGCAGGATCACTAGGCGCTGGTGTTACATTGCCGGAAATAGTCGAAATGTTACCACGTATACAGAATGTTGGTTTCTTAGATGCCTTTCAAGTACCCACCCTAATGCGCAAGGCTTTTCCTAAGCAACTACTGATCAATAACACCGTTGGCCGCCTACCCAAACAACGTGATCGTCGATTAGCAGAAGTCCAAAGCGAGTTAGCGCTGGTCTGTGCACATATTAATGTTTCTGGCAGTATTATTGATGTTCTCAACCGTGTAGGCCAATCGTTACGTGGTACGACTTTCCGTAGACTATTACATGCAACGGTCGAATTCACCTCTTTTTTACGTGGTCTACATGTACAAGAAGTAATGGAGCGAGCGGTTGAGGGGGCTGAACTAGTGATACTCTCTTCACGTCTGACACCAGAGGTCTCGATTGCTGAGGCAATAGGAACAAGCTGTGCTTTCTTTATCAGTCGTCGTATCAATGGTCAGGATCTATATGATGGTTTCTATTTCTCTAACCTACCTACTCGTGTAGTTGTGAGAAAAAGTCAGCGACAGGCTACGGTATTGGCTCATCAAACCAATCCATTTGTTGGCAACACTTGGACCAACTGGTTATTACGTCGTATCTTCAATGCCCGTGCGATTGAACTATTGCTAGCGCGCTGGGCTGAGGATGAGCGTTTAGCTAAACGCTTTGGTGTCTTGCTACACCCACAAGTACAAGAGATTGCTTCGCCCTTCTCGGCAGCATCTAGCCATGCGCTACTTGAAGCAGGACGTGCAGCACTTGCTGAACATCAAATTGATATTGATCACCGCTTGTTAAAAAGTATCACAAATGAGAATAAAAATAGCTAATCAATATCTTCCATCTTTGATAATCTCATTGTAGAGCCAAGCTTTTACCATTCGCCATTCTCTGTTTACAGTAGAGAGTGAAATATCCATAGCTTCAGCGATCTCTTCATTACTAAGGCCAGCAAAGAAACGTAGTTCAACTATCTGGCTTTTACGTGCATCCATAAGTGCCAGATCATTAAGCGCATCATTAAGCGCCAATATATCCATATCCCGCTTCTGAGGTAGGCCAATAGCCTCATCAAGAGGTAGTTTATAGATATTTCCGCCTCGCTTCTCAGCCTTATGAGCAACTGCATAGTCTACCAAGATACGACGCATCAAGAGGGCGGCAACAGCAAAGAAATGGGTACGGTTCTGCCATTGTATATTCTCTTCGTTTGCCAGCCGTAAATATGCTTCATGAACTAAGGCAGTAGTCTGAAGTGTATGGTTGGAACGCTCTCGGCACAAGTAGCGGCTGGCAATAGAATGCAGTTCACTGTAGACAATTGGCAGCAGTCTATCAAGCGCGGTTTTATCCCCTTTTCTCCAGTCCATAAGCATCTTGGTTACGTCTGTGGGTGAACCCATTTTTAATACCTCTAGCTATTGTACCGGTAGATCTACTCTTGCGAGGGCAGCAAGTTCTTCATCAGCAACTATCAAAGCTTCAACCTTTCTTCGTAGTGCAGTATCTCCCAAGCAAGTTTTATCGAGAAAGGCTGCTCTTTGTGCTGGTTCAATTTCAAGCAGTTGATAGAAAAGTTTTTCAACTTGCTGCCAACGTTCTGGCTTAATTTGATCTTCTTGATCATCTATACTTAAGATTAAAGTCTCAATGGTTTTTCTTAACACGATATTTTCAGTAGAAGTCTGCTCAAGCAGAGTCTTTCTCTCATTAGGTCTGTATTTGACAAGCAAATTAAATAGCTCTTTGATATCGTGCATCTGTTCTGATGTTATGTTTCTGCCCATAGTTAACTGCTCAGGCGCAGGTCCAATCGACTCCATTGTGTTAGCAGTCAGCTTATCAGGCTCAATACCAAGGGCTATTAAAAACTCTTCGCCAAACTCTTTTGCGGTAGGCCGCTTCTCTGGACCTTTAGATAGTGCCCGTAGTACCAATGTCTCTACTGCTTCGGGAATACTTGGATTAATCTCCCTTAAGGGCTGTGGCAGCTTGGTTAGGTGTAGATGTATTATCACAAAGATGTCTCTAGGGGAGGAGAATGGTAATCTGCCACATAACATCTCATATAACACAATACCTAGGCTGTAGATATCAGATTGCCCATCATAGGCTCTTCCCTCCAGCCTCTCAGGAGCAATATAGACAGGAGTGCCTATGATTCTGCCCGTCGCGGTCAAATTATTAATATCTATATTTCCATCCGACTCGATAAGTTTGGCGATACCAAAATCAACTACCTTAACGATCTCACCATCGAGAGTCTGATGTAAAAATATATTATCAGGTTTAATATCGCGATGAATAATACCTAACTGATGCGCTTTAGAAAGCACGCTACAGACAGGATAGAGAATCTGTGCGGCTCGACCAAGTGAGAGTGCTCCTTTCTGATGTAACTCCTCGGTCAAAGTATGTCCTACTAGCAACTCCATAACCAAGTAGGCAATACCTTCTGAAGAGATACCTGAATCTAAGACCATTACTGCATTAGGATGGTTGATACGGCTTGCAGATACAGACTCTGATAGAAAGCGATTAAGTCCTTCTGCCGAATCATTACCAGGAGTAGGTTTAAAAATTTTTACGGCAATGGGTCGTTTCATGGCTAGATGAGTACCTCGATAAACGGCGCCAAAGCCACCTGAACCGATCTTCTCATCTAGTCGATATTTTCCATCTAGCACGGTTCCGGGAAGGGCTTCAGCAAGTGCAGAGAATATTCTATCAGCCCTCTTGTGTAGTTCGATTAACTCTTGATTCATAGAGAAAAGCTCTCGGTTCTTAGCCTCAAGCTCGGCGGCTTTCTCTATCTGCAGTCGCTGTTCCAAAATTTTAAGGCGATAACGATATCCTGCATAACCAGCACTCATCAGAGTTATTAGATAGAGAAGATATGCCCACCAAGTTCTCCATAGTGGTGGAACAATTCTAATTTTGACAGCAGTTCCTACTTCATTCCAAAAACCATCATTATTTGATCCCTTGACTCTAAAAACATACTCACCAGGATCTAAATTGGCATATCTGACAAAGCGCCGTGTACCACAGTAGATCCAGTCTTTATCAAATCCTTCCAGCTTGTATGCATACCGATTCCTCTCCGGATGAGTGAAATTAAGCGCGGCAAATTCAAAAGAGAAACTCTCTTTGTAAGAGATTTCTAAAAATCTGTCTTTAGTCAGTAAGAGGTTTTGGATAAGAGCAAGATTCTCTTTGAGTACGGGATGGTCAGAAAGGTTAAATGCTGTTATGACAATTGGTGGAATAAAGCATTTGTCCGTCACTTGCTCAGGATAAAACCGCGTGAAACCATTAATACCGCCGAAAAATATCTCTCCACTACTACTTTGGTGGTAGGCAAGAGCATTAAATTCATTGCTCTGAAGTCCTTCAATAATATTATAGTTTCTAAATTTTTTAGTCTGAGGATTAAATTTTGATAAACCTCTATTAGTACTTAACCAGAGATTTCCGTTTTTATCCGCTAGTACACCAAAAACTGTATCAGTTGAAAGTCCATCTTTCTCAGTGAATGAGACAAAAGTCTGGTTTTGTGGGTTAAACCTATTTAACCCAACTAGAGTGCCTATCCAAAGTATACCATTGCTATCTTGATAGATCGTATTAATCATATTACTACTAATACTGTTGGGATTCTTTGGATCATTTCGATAGACAGTAAAGCTCTGACTGTTAGCATCAAACCTGTTCAGTCCATCTAGAGTGCCTATCCAGAGTATGCCTGCACGGTCTTCATGGATTACCCAGACTGCATTATTGCTAATGCTATTTGAATTCTCTGGATCATTTCGATAGACAGTAAAGCTCTGTCTGCTAGGATCAAATCTGTTTAGTCCATCTAGAGTGCCTATCCAGAGCGTGCCAGTGCGATCTTCAAATATCGAGTAGATCACATTACTGCTAATACTGTTAGGATTCTTTGGGTCATTTCGATAGACAATAAAGCTTTGACTGTTAGGATCAAATCTGTTCAATCCACCACCATCAGTGCCTATCCAAAGCACCCCTGTGTGATCTTCAAATATCGAGTAGATCACATTACTGCTGATACTATTAGGATTCTTTGGATCATTTCGATAGACAGTAAAACTCTGACTGCTAGGATCAAATCTGTTTAGTCCATCTAGAGTGCCTATCCAGAGCGTGCCAGTGCGATCTTCAAATATCGAGTAGATCACATTACTGCTAATACTGTTGGGATTTTTTGGATCGTTTCGATAGACAATAAAGCTTTGACTGTTAGGATCAAATCTGTTCAATCCACCACCATCGGTACCTACCCAAAGCATCCCACTGTTATCTCGATAAACTGCTGTAATAACATTGTTGCTGATACTGTTAGGATTCTTTGGATCATTTCGATAGACAGTAAAGCTCTGACTATTGAGGTCAAACCTATTCAATCCACCGCCATTGGTACCTATCCAGAGTGTATCGATAGTATCTTGTTGGATTGAAGTAATATAGTTATTGGTTAAGGAAGTGGCATCCTGAATTTTATGTCTATAGATAGTAAAACTATAACCATCGTATCTATTGAGCCCATCTTGTGTACCAAACCAGATAAATCCTTGCTGGTCTTGCAGCATAGAGGTTATTGTGTTCTGTGAGAGTCCTTGACTGAGCGAGAGGTGCTCGAATCTTACGGTCCTTTGTTGAGCTTGGGTACTGCCTGAAAAGACAACAAGCAGTAGGAGCATCAGCCCTATCTTGGCAATTCTAAACATACGTGAAATCCCACCAATAGACTTCCCGGAGATTGTTAAACCTGATAGAAGCGTGGCCCTTGTCCCACTTGGTTTCCTGCTATGGACCCACTAGCTTATTGACGTTCTTAGCATCTGTCAACCATATATTATGGCACTAATGAGAGAGTAAAGAAGCGACAAAATTAAAGTTTTTTTCCGATCTAGTGACATGTTTTGAAGCGATTTTTTGCTTTATATAGTTAGAGAGAAAAGTTATCAAAGAACTTTTGGTGTAGAGGTGTGCCTACACTATTGAAGGTATAGAAGGAGTGACCACTATAACACTATGGAGGGACAAATATGAGACGCTTAATCATCCCTAGTACGATACTGCTTTTCGCGCTCGCTGCTCTACTTAGTCCGGTCTGGGCTGATGATGAAGAAGAGAATAGCGCAGGACACAAGATTACCTTCATTCATACGAGTGATCTTCATGGGGATATGCATTCTCACCCTAATCTGCGTGAGGATAGCAATGGGCAACTAGAAGGAGGACTGGCAAGAGTATTCACAGTAATTAAAAAGATCAGGAAAAATAAGGATCGTGTGCTCTACATCAATACTGGTGACACGATTCAAGGCTCTGCTGAAGCCATGTTTACCAGAGGACAGTCTATGGTGGATGTTCTGAATCTTTTTGGTATTGATGCTTATGTACCTGGCAATTGGGAATTTGTCTATGGTGTACCACGTTTCCTAGAGTTGTTTGCCGATCCTAATCCGCGTGCTCCCTGGAATACCATTGCTGCTAATGCCTATTATACGGGTGAGGCGCCTTTTTCTCAGAAAGCCCCAGGTACCCGCTTGCTCCCACCATACAGAGTTAAAAATGTCGGTGGTATTAAAATTGGTTTTCTTGGTCTAACTACCAATCGCGGACCCCAGATTGTAAGCCGAAAGGTTACACAGGGTGTTGTCTTCAGTAGTGGTGAAGGAATTACTATTGATCCTGGCACACCAACCAATCCTGCTGATGATGTGGTAGTCGAGCCTGAAGTTCCTAGCTTGATCAAACTTCTGCGTGAAAAGGAAAAAGTCGATTTAGTGGTAATGTTGTCGGAACTGGGCTTGGCCCAAAACATCTACCTGGCAGAAAAGTATTCGGGTATCGATATTGTTTTCTCATCCGATATGCATGAAGAGACAAAAGTTCCTGTAGTAACAAGTACCGGCACTATACTGATTGAAGAAGGTGAAGATGGCGCACAGGTGGGAGAATTAGAAATTAAAGTTAAGAGGGGCAAGATTAGCAAATGGAAGTGGACTGCTCATGAGATCGATGAGCGGGTTGAGGAGAATAGTGAGATCGCAGCAAAGATTGAAGCGATCAGTAGACCTTTCCTCAGTGGACCAGATTTTGTGCCGGGTGCTTTTGTGAATCCATTCAATGGAAGAAGACTAGAACAGCCCATTGATACAGTGGTGGGTTATACAGAAATCCTCTTATCAAGAAATAACTTTTCCCAGAACCAACTGCCAGCGCTTATTGAAGGATCTGGTCATGACTTTCTCACTGATGCTTTTCGTGTAGCCACCAGCGCTCAGATTGGCGCGATTCGTGGTTTTCGCTTTACCAATACCATTCCCCCTGGTCCTATCACATTGGAAGATATATATCACTATATCCCTATTGGCCCTCAGATCGCGATTGGTCAAATCCGCGGGCAACAACTCAATGCCCAGGTGGAGAATACTGCCAATGGTACCATGAATCCAGATGTGACAAAATGGACAGGAGGATGGTTATTCAACTTTAGCGGTATAACCTTTGATATCAATCCCTACAAGGCACTTGCTTTAACACCAATCAGTGCCGGACGAGCCTTTAATTTTAAAGTAGGCGGAGTGCCTATGGTAGATAGTGATGCTAATACAATCTATACCTATGCATCATATTTTTATGCTGCAGACCCTACGCTTATCAATGGAGTTGATGTTATACCAGGCAGCATTATGGTGCTTACACGCGAGGGACTGTTGCCACCAGCACAAGTAACCCCCAATAATGTTATGGATGCTACGGAAGTGGTTGTTGCCTATCTGGCTAGCCTTCCCAATAAGACTGTAACGGCTGCCAACACTCCTATTCCTAGAATTACACTAGTGAAGCCTTTGCCTGCACCACTGTTTGGATTCCCTGAAATTCAGCCTCTACGTGGTGTGCCAACAACCGACTAAAGAATATTTCTCTGAGAAGAAATAAGAACTATCGAGACACCAAGGACACATAGAATTAAAATATTCTTTGTATTCTTGGTGTTTTAATATCAGGGGGAGAAGTAATGATTAGCAGATCGATTCTATTAGTGGCTATTTGCGTGGCTTTAATGGTGATGGTAACAGACCTCGCACTGGCTCAGGAAGTTGTTGTGGGGGCTGGTACAGCTCCCACCGAAAATATCCTTAATAGAATTAGGAAGCCTTTTGAGAAGGCTACGGGAATTAAATTGACGGTTGTAACCAAATCAGCGCATTTTATCATTATTGACCTTGATAAAGGTTTGATAGAGGCAGGCATTGTCGCAATGGCCTTTAATGACTGGTTAGATTTAACAGAACAGAAAGGATATAAAATACCTAATCGATCGATCTACAAATACAGAGTAGTTGGCAGAGACAGAATTGTGATTGTAACAAGTAAGGATACTGGCGTGGCAAAACTTTCCAAGGATGAATTAAAGGGGATCTTCACAGGCAAGATTCTTAACTGGAAAGAGGTTGGTGGTAAGGATATACCGATTACAATAGTTTGGAGCGAAGATATACCAGGAACTAATGCTGTTTTTATACAGCAGATATTGGATGGTGAATCTGTGGCAAATAGTGCTAAGAAAATTACCGGAATGGCTCCTGATATAAAAAAGCGAATTATCTCGACCCCTGGTTCTATTAGTATAGGACCAACCTCGATCATAGACTCTGCTGTCTTTGCTCCTGAAACACCAGTGATTGGTAGACCTATGACCGTGTTAACAAAAGGTGAGCCTTCGCCCAGTCTACAAAAGTTGATCGACTTTATTAGAAGCGAAGGTCAGAAATACATCATTAGGTAATTAAAGAGGAAGTCTAAACACCTCTACCAAGTTTTTAAGCATTGCCGATTCTTTTGCTAATCCTCTGGTAGACTCTACTACTTCTTCAACAGATGATAGATTATGTTTAGATACCGATGCCAATGAACTGACGGCTTTCATAGCCATTTCTATGGCAGATTGCTGTTCTCTGGTAGCACAATTTATCTCCTGAACAAAACTGCTTACATTATTAGTAGCCTTGCTAATCTCTTCGGCACCCTTGGCATTCTCTTTGGTAATAGCAGCAATCTGCTCAATCAATGAAGACATGGAAGTGGAGGTTGCCATCATTAGTTTAGTATCGACAGCCTGTTTTTCTGTTGCGCCCACTGTCTCTGCTACCAATTGAGAGGTCTCATCAACAGAGGAGACTATTCCTGTTAGCACTTGCTCAGATAACTTAATTGCATCGGCGGTCTGTTCTTGAATATCCTCTATTACTCCACTAATCTCCTGAGTTGCATTAACAGAGCGTTCTGCCAATTTTCTTACTTCATCGGCAACAACAGCAAAACCTTCTGCTCCTTGTCCAGCGCGTGCTGCTTCAATAGCCGCATTAAGAGCTAGAAGGTTTGTTTGATCAGCAATATCCTCAATGGTTTTAATAATTTTTCCAATACTCTTGGTGCGTTTTCCAATTGCATTGATTGCTCCTGCCAATTCTTTACTGCCAGATCTTACATCAGCAACTGAACGTTTAGAGACCTCCTCAACCATACGAACACGCGTAGCAACACCACGTATATTCTCTGTCATTTGTAGTAACATCGTAGAAGTCTCATTTAAAGAATGTAAAAGCTGGTCACCATTATCTGCTGTTAACACTAGTCGTCTATTCATCTGTAAGATAGCCGCAGCAGTATTTTGCGCACTGATCGAAAGCGACTCTGCATTATTTGCTAGTTGTCCAATTTGGGCAACCAATTCCATCATTATTGATGAGGTCTGTTCTGTTGCCACAGATTCGGATTCAGCACGTTTAGCGATCTGCTCAGACGAGGCAGAAATTTGTATTGCAGAACTAGCAACATTCTCTGAAGCGTTAATAATCTCTCCCAGCAAGCGACGCAGTTTTTCTAACATCGCTCGCAGTGATTGCGCTATCTTTCCTGTTTCATCCCTATTCACTACCATTACGTCAGCAGTA
>JBFLVQ010000097.1:0-19162 GCA_040758525.1 Acidobacteriota bacterium | reverse complement strand
TTTTCCAAGATATAGAATTTTCCTGTCTGAGATTCAGAATATAAATCTTGCGACTTTATCCCTACAAGATAACCCTTGAGATTCCAACTAGCTAACAGGCTCTGCCAAGATCAATTTTATGGCATTGAAAATGCTTAGCATGCTACCTAACATGTTCAAGAGAGAACAGGGTAATGCAAAATCAAGAAGCCATTAATGCTTCAAGGTTCTACAACAGAATTAGTAGGTATATCCAGACAATCCTGTTACTGCTGGTAATAGTATTGGTCTGCAATGTAACTGCACTGGCGATTGATCCCAAGAAAGTTCATATTGTAGGCGAGTACACTCATGACTTATGGCGATTTGAAGATGGTCTGCCACAAAACTCCATTCTTGCTATTGTACAAACTCAAGATGGGTATATCTGGCTTGCTACTTTTGATGGACTGGTCCGCTTTGATGGTGTGCGTTTTACTACATTTGACACTGGCAATGCTAAAGAACTGAGGACTAGTCGTATAATAGAGCTGTTTGCTGATCGAACTGGAGGACTATGGATACTGCCTGAAGGTGAGTATGGAGTGACCAGATTCAAGGATGGCAAGTTTACCAACTACAGCAGTGAACAAGGATTGCCTAATGACCATGTTACACAGGTCTGTGAAGATAAAGAAGGCAGTATCTGGATTAAGACCGATAATGGACTGGCTAGATTCAAAGATGAAAAGATTACTGCTTATACAGTAAAAGACGGCTTACCTACCAACTCTATTATCAACATCCAATCAGATGCAAATGGCAGCACCTGGATAACTACAGGGGTTGGACTGGTCCAATTCAAAGATGGGCGATTTATCACTTACACAAGCAGAGATGGCCTGCCATCCGAGTCGATAAATTGGGTTTCTACAGATAAACAAGGAAATGTCTGGATCGCTACAAGCATTGGAATAGTCCGATTTAAGAAGGAAAAATTTACTATCTTTCCTACTCAAGATCGCTCACGTATCAACAACATACTTGGTATGTATGCAGATAAAGATAATAATATCTGGATCTATACAACCGACTCACTGATAAGGTTTAAAGAAGGTCAATGGACAAAGCTCTCTATTAAGATTGCGGGGTCAGGAGGAGCTAGAGGCCTTTTTTGTCAGGATCAGCAGGGTGACCTATGGATCAGTACCGGAGTAGGGTTAAAACGATGGAAAGATGGAAAGTTCACTGATTTCACAATCAAAGAAGGAATATGTACCAATAAGATATTCACGATTTATGCAGACCGTGAAGGAAATATCTGGTTTGGTACATCTGGTTGTGGACTTGGACGGCTCAAGCCAGCAACATTTACAGTCTATAATAGAGAGAATGGGCTTTCACATGACGAGATTGTAGCTATCTATGAAGATAGCAATAGAAATCTTTGGATTGGAACAAACCAGGGTGGGGTAAATCAATTTAAAGATGGAAAGTTCACTCTTTACACTAAACAGGATGGATTGCCAAGCGATAGCATATGGGCAATTACTCAAGATCGAGAAGGCAATCTATGGTTTGGTGGGATAGGAGGCTTGGCAAAATTTAAGAATGGAAAATTTACTTCATACGCCGGCAAGGATATTCAAGGGATAACCTGGATATTAGCTATTCATGAAGATAGAAATGGCAGGCTATGGATTGGTACACGTGGAGATGGGCTACTTAGATGGGAAAAAGATGGTACCTTCACCTCTTACACCAAGAAGCAAGGACTGACCAGTAACATTGTCAGGGCTATACACGAAGACCGTAATGGTGAACTCTGGCTTGCTACTGATGATGGCATCACACGAATGAAGGATGGTGTAGTTGTTGCTACCTACACTACCAAAGATGGTCTATCAGATAATTTTGTTAGACCGATTTATCAAGACCGCGATGGCACACTCTGGTTTGGTACTTATGGTAATGGCTTGAATAGATTTAAGAATGGCAAGTTCACCAACTACACTACCAAGGATGGTCTGTTTGATCACACTACTTCACAAATCCTGGAGGATGACAGAGGAGTATTCTGGATGACCTCCAATAAAGGCATCTACTCTGTCAGTAAGAAGGAGTTGGATGATTTTGCTGATGGTAAGATTACCTCGATTAATTGTGACCAGTATGGCACTGATGATGGTATGCAGAACATTGAATGCAATGGAGGCTCTCAACCAGCCGGATATAAGAGTAGAGATGGCAGACTATGGTTTCCTACTATGGATGGGGTAGTGATGATTGACCCCAGCAAAAGGAAGATAAATAAGCTGATTCCACCAGTAATAATAGAGAAGATCGTAATTGGCAAAGAGAGTATAGAGCCAACACAGTCAGCGATACTGCCACCAGGCAAGAGCGAGCTAGAGTTCTATTACACAGGGTTAAGTTTCTTTTCACCGAAGCGAGTAAGATTCAAGTACAAGCTGGAAGGGTTTGATAAAGATTGGGTAGAAGCAGGGACAAGGAGAACAGCATACTACACCAACATTCCTCCTGGTCAATATACATTTCGAGTGATAGCCTGCAATAACGATGGAGCTTGGAATACGACCGGTGCCAGTTTTCAATTCTATTTAACACCACACTTCTATCAGACCTACTGGTTTTATGCGCTCTGCTTTCTTACGGTTCTGTTTGTGGGTGCAAGACTAGTGCAATTGCGTGTCAAAAAAGTGCATGAACGCACTATGGAATTAAAGAATGCCAAAGAGATCGCGGAAAAGGCAAAAGAGGTAGCCGAAACAGCAACCCGCGCTAAAAGTCTCTTTCTTGCCACGATGAGCCATGAATTACGTACTCCTATGAATGCTGTCATAGGTATGACGGGATTGTTGCTTGATACTGAACTGTCTAACGAACAGAAAGATTTTATTGAGACCATACGTACAAGCAGCGATGTCCTGCTCACTATTATCAATGACATACTAGACTTCTCCAAGATAGAGTCTGGTAGACTGGAATTAGAAAAACAGCCCTTCTATCTTAATGACTGTATTGAAGAGGCACTGGAACTATTGGCTAATAAGGCTGCCGATAAAGGATTAGAATTAATCTATGCAGTGGATAAACAGACACCTTACTCAATAATTGGAGATGTTACTAGACTACGTCAGATACTTGTTAACCTGATCAGCAATGCCGTTAAGTTTACTGAGATAGGAGAGGTGGTTGTATGGGTAGAGGCAAGTCTGTTGGAGTCAGGTCAAGAGCCCTCTTACCAGCTACACTTTTCTGTGCGAGATACAGGTATAGGAATACCAACAGACCGCTTAGACCGCCTATTTAAGAGCTTCAGCCAGGTAGATGCTTCTGCTACCAGACAGTATGGAGGAACAGGATTAGGACTTGCCATCAGTAAGCGATTGACAGAGATGATGGGTGGTAAGATGTGGGTAGAGAGTGAATATGGAGTAGGCTCAACATTCCATTTCACGGTTATTACTAAAGCTGCAGTCGCTAAAGAACACAGCTACTTAAGCAGTGATCAGCCATTGCTAAGTGGCAAACATCTGCTCATTGTCGATGATAATGAGAGCAATCGTAGAATCCTCAGCTTACAGACACAGCGCTGGGGAATGCAAGCAACTGCACTAGCTTCAGGAGCAGAAGCGCTAGAGAAGCTAAGAGCAGGAGCAGTCTATGACCTGGCAATAGTGGATCTGAATATGCCTAGAATGGATGGAATAGAGTTAGCCGTTGAAATAAGAAAGCTCAATGAGACACTGCCATTGGTGATGCTCTCATCGAACAGCAACAGCAGAAGAGAGATTACCAAAAGCTATGGTGAGGAGCTATTTTCGGCCTTTCTTACTAAGCCAAGCAAACCATCACAACTCTTTGATACGCTCTGTAGTGTTATTGCCGGCAAGCTGATGAAGTCTAAGCAGACAGCTTCAGCACAGAAGTTTGATAAGGAGTTGGCCAGCCGTATACCATTACGAATACTTTTAGCGGAAGATAATGCCGTGAATCAGAAAGTAGCGTTACGGATACTAGAACGAATGGGATATAAAGCAGACGTAGCAGGCAATGGATTGGAAGTAATCGCAGCATTACACAGACAATCTTATGATGTTGTATTTATGGATGTGAATATGCCTGAGATGGACGGATTAGAAGCTACCCGTAGAATATGTCGAGAGTGGCCACCTGAGAAGCAGCCTAGAATAATTGCTATGACGGCAAATGCAATGCAAGGAGATAGAGAAGAGTGTCTAGCCGCAGGGATGCAGGATTATGTTAGTAAGCCTATACAGGTGGCTGAATTGAAAGCCGCGCTAGAACGTTCTGGGCTGGTTGTGAAGAGTTAGTTAAGTTATTAAAGTTGGTTGTAAAAGAAGGCTAGGTTAACCTCTAGCCTTCTTTTTTAGACCTATTTATGTGGTTGTTGCTGTTGACGTGCAACGATAAAGAGAGCACCTACTAGGAGAGCAAAGATCAAAAGTGCAAAGATATTGTTCTCGCTCAGTGCATGGTGCAAAGAGATCTGCTTATCCAGATTGAATGCAGAGAAGAATGCATAGGTCAAACCAGCAATTGCGCCACCAGCAATTAAACCAGAGCTAAAGAGCACACCACGGCCGGTCTCTTCTTCTGCACTACTCTGTGAACTGCCTCCACGCATACGTTCGACTACAGCACGTACGGCACCACCTACAAATATAGTTGCGGAGGTTGAGATTGGCAGATACATTCCTACTGCTACTGGCAATGCCTGAATACCTATGACCTCAAGCACCAGTGAAATAAATACACCTATGAGAATCAACGACCAAGGAAGTTTTTGCGTTAACACACCATCTACTAGTATACCCATCAAGGCTGCTTTGGGCGCGTCGTATTTGTTAGCAGCAATAATCTCGTAATGTGGCTTACCAGCATCATCAACCAGTAACTTCTTCTCTGTCTCAGCAAGACCTGTGACAGATACTAATGTGTAGAGTTGATCGTCTAAGCCACGTGCCTGACCAGTCTTTTTGATATTAGCGCCTTCTGTAAAGGTCTGATTGGCGATATCACCACTTGGCTTGACCAGTTGCTCTTTGTTGCCGCCAACACCAGGATTAACAAAATAATGGATTCTTCCATCTGCATCAACAAGGTATTTTCCTGCTGGGATCTTCACACCATTACCAGCATCAGTACTCACTGCTAGCCTTAGCACATTGTAAGTTTTTTTATCTTCAGGTTGCCATCTCTCTGTCCATTGCTCACCAATCTGTGCTTTGTCAGCAATGTAATTGGGATAATTTACTGGCAGAATATTCACTGCTGAATTGTTCAAGAAGGTGAGTGTAAGACCAATTACAATCGCAGAAGTAACTGCCCCAACGATCAGACCAAACTGTTGATTGCGTGGAGTAGCGCCAACCAGAAAGCCGGTCTTAAGATCTTGCGAAGTAGCACCAGCATTGGCTGCCGCTACACAAACGATTGCGCCTACACTAAGAGCAATAATACGTTGATCTGCACCAGAACGGCCTAGTGCCAGGAAGATCAGCGAGGTGAAGAGCAGTGTGGCAATCGTCATACCTGAGATTGGGTTGGAAGAAGCCCCGATCTGGCCAGTGATACGCGAACTCACAGTGACGAAGAAGAAGCCGAAGATCACAATGAGAATTGCCGAGAGCCAGTCGATACCAAGCTGTGGTACAACAGCAGTGAAGACAGCCAATAACAGCACACCACCCAATACAAAAGTGATCGGCATATCCTGTGAGGTACGGTCGCGGCTGCCATTATTTTCTGTGCCTCGTAGATCCTTTAGACTTGCCTTAAAGGCATTGATAATGGTTGGTAATGCGCGTAGTAGGCTAACAATACCGCCCGTGGCTACTGCACCGGCTGCGATGTAGCGCACATAGCGATCCTGGATCTCTCCTGCACTCATATCTTTGATAAGTATGCTGGCTTCTGGGAAGAGAGGAATTGTCCAGCCTGCACCAAAGAATTTGATAGTCGGGATCATCACCAGTGCAGCCATCATTCCACCGCCAAACATAAATGCGGCAACACGTGGACCGATAATATAGCCGACGCCGAGCAACTCTGGTGAGATCTCTGCTGCCATACGGGCATTCTGATACCAATTAAGAACTTTGGCGGGTACTTCACGCCATAGGTGTAAAGCTACCATCAAAAACTTGTAAAAGAACGCTAGCCCAAAACCAGTGAAGACGGTTTTCGCTTCTGTGCCACCTTTTTCGCCTACTACCAATACCTCAGCACAGGCAGTGCCTTCAGGATAAGGTAGATTGCCATGCTCTTTGACAATTAAGGAACGGCGTAGCGGGATCATGAGCAGGATACCGAGCAGTCCACCTAAGAGCGCTACCAGCGAGGTTCGCGAGATATCTAGATCAAGGCCAAGAATTAGCAAGGCTGGCATCGTGAAGACCACCCCGGCGGCGATCGATTCACCCGCTGATCCGGTCGTCTGCACGATATTATTTTCTAAAATTGTAGAGCGCCCAAATAGGCGCAAGATAGTGATTGAAAGGACCGCGATAGGGATTGAAGCGCTCACGGTTAGACCGACCTTGAGCGCTAGGTATACTGATGAAGCACCGAATACAACGCCTAGAATCGCACCTAGAATCAGTGCGCGCGGGGTTATTTCGGCTAACACATCTTTTGCGCTTATGTAAGGCTTGAACCCTACTGCACTCTGCAGATCGACTTTATCTGTGGCCATACGACTCCAAATTAGTGAAGGATTTTTCGTTCAGTGTATAGGCTTAATAAATACTATTCCGGATATTAAGTCAACGCTGACAAGCACTAGAGAAAAACTCCTGCCTATCCTGCCTATTTGGCACGGCGCTGCAAAAACTCCTGAATCTGAACAATATTATCGGAGCGTGTACGTGCTCTGATGCGCTCCACAGTCGGTATGTTGCTCGTCTTACCAGGTACCTGAGAGGCGTCTGCTACTGTTGAATTAGCCGTAACACGTAGATGAAAGTGGAGCGAGGCACGTTTTATATGTGAAGGTAAGAGCAGATAGAGCTGTTTATCAATGGCACGACAGAAATTTAGAATTGCCTCTTCCGGTTGACCGGTGCGCGTGATAAGCAGTTGAACATCTTCTGGGCCCCAGCCATTGACAAATCTCATTCGCCACCCTTCACACGGGTTTCCAATCAAGTTTTGGTGTTAGGTTGCAGTATAGCGTACAATGGCTGGTAGTCAAGCACTGCTAAATAGCAATTTTTATTTACGATTTGACTCACCCGGCTGCAGGATATAAGAGGAGATTTCAATACGCTGGCCAGAATTTATTGTTACTGATTCACCTGGTAATAACTCTTTTCCTGCTATCGTTATTGAGTTGCGACCTGCACAAGTAAGCTTAAAATGGCCTTGCTGGTATTCAATAGTAGCCTGATGACGACTGATCTCCATATCTCCAGCTAGTGGTAGGTCAACTTGTTGGTCACGCGAGCCGCGGCCAATCGTAATAGCAGGCTGATTGAAATTGAATGTCTGTGCCTCATTCTCACCGCTACGGCTTACCTTGATGTGGAAGAGATTACGTGTACGCACAATCGTCTCTTCATCGGTCAAAGGGCTTTTTTTACTACGTGGGCGTACTGCCGTCTTATCTGTCTCATTATCCCAGACTGCTTGGACACGGAATTTGCCCTTTTCCAGTGTACCATCAGTACGTAGTTCAACGGCAAAAGAAGAGGTCTGCAAGCGTTGTTCTGTACCGACAAGTGCGGATGCCTGTTCTGACAATACATAGAAAAGCCCTTGTTCAAGGCCGCGACGTTTCTCGCCCCGCCACTCTGCATCATCATCAATACTGAGAAAGACAATGTAATTACGTGGTATATAGGTAGGTCCACCGGGCGGTGTAAACATCTGTTCCTTCATTACATTCTCAATCTCACGGGCTACGCTGACGAGGAACTCCTCTGACTTATTGCGAGGACGCGACTCCTTTTCCGAAGATTCCTGATAATCGGCATCCAGCCATTGACGAAACTTCTCAAGTAAACCCATAGCTTAATCCTTTCCCAGGTCTAGAGAGATATTGATATAAGAGCCATAGACCCAACCCTGTTTTGCTTTCGAGGTCTTGCGATCCTCTTCCTCGACTACTTCTACTAAGTACCAGTTGTTTGGCTCGTGTTCTAACACACGCAGTTTTGCCCCTGAGCGCAGCCAGCCAACCACATTTGAAGAGATACTTGGTCCACTACGAATAAAGACATCGCGTGTAACCACCGCAGCAGGAAGATCTCCTTGCGCATCGGCGGATTGAAAAGTCATATAAAAAAAGAAGGAGAGGCCGATAAATAGTATTGTCGCCCAGAGGGTGAGAATTTTTTTGCGATGTATAAAAATAAAACTGTCAGCTCGTTCCAAAATACTATGTTTGGCGCCCGTTGCTGTTTTTTGTGTCGGCTTTTCCGAAGGTTTTTCGGATTTCTCTTCAGGTTCTACAGCCTTGTCTAGTTGTCTATTTTCATCCGATGTTGATAGATTTGGCTCTTTACAGGGTAGTTGTACAACAATTTTAGCCTGTTGCTGAACATAGCCGCCCTTTTCTGCTGAGGGTTTTATTGTCACTGCCAATGGTCTAGTCGTAGCGGTCTGATTACTGCGTGTACGTACTTGTGTTACCTCTTCAGCGGCGACCTTTACTTCTGCTAGATCCTGATAAAAAGAGATTGCGTCAGCATAGCGATTTTCAATCTGTGCATCGGTAGCACGGCGTAATACTTTTAGCAATGGCTCGGCCCAGGGTTCATGCTGTAATTGTGTGGGAAGTTCAATAATCGATCGGTGTGTAAAGCGGCGTGGTGGTTGGCCACTAAGCAGCGTATAGACAGTCTTGGCAAGCGAGTAGATATCGGCTGAAGAGGTAAGTTGAGCAGGTTCGTTGAGATCTCCTGTGAGTATCAGTGGATGGTGTTCTGGTGCAGCATAAGTGTCTGTGCCTACACGTGTGACCTCTTCATTGGCGCGTGGGGCGATCTTAGCAACACCAAAATCAGCAATTTTGACAATACTACTATCTTCAGACAGTAGCAGGTTATTAGGTTTTATATCTCGGTGAATCACCTGGCAGCCATGTGCACAGTGTAGCGCTTCGCAAACCTGCTTGACATAGTAGAGCATCTCATCAAAACTGAGCAGTTGCTGCCGACATCTTTGCAGTAGATCTCCGCCTGCCATATATTCTAGGACAAGATAAGGGAAAGCTTGACCATTACTATCTTGGGCCTTTCCTTGACCTAGGTAACGAATGATATTGGGATGGCGTACCGCCTCTAGCGCGATGACCTCGTTATGGAAATTCTCTTCTAAGGTCTCTACCAACTCAGGATCAGGAGTTCCTTGTAATGTTGTATTAAGTGCTTTAAGGATAATAAGCTGATTCTGCTGAGAGCGGTCGTAGGCGATAAAGATCTCGGCAAACGAACCTTGGCCCTTACGCTCGATTATCTCATAGCGTTTATCAACTAAGCTATTTTTCTCTAGTTGTAATTGAGCCATCACTTATTAAGAGACTATAAATATTAGCTAGCTTTTTTCTCGCTCTTCCGCAAAGCGTTTAAAACTTTGTGCAGCCTCTTTTTCTCGCCCCAGTGCTTGATAGGTGAGGGCTTCATAAAGATAAACTGTTGGTACACTCAGATTCAAGCTGATCGCTTTTTGAAATCCCTTTAGCGCATTGGCATAGTCTGCTGTTTCAAAGCAGGCTCGTGCTAGCCAGTAATGATAGCGAGCCTGAGCTGGTACTCGTAGCGCCAGGGTTTGAAAGCGACTGCGGGCAGCGCTATATTCGTGATTGTCAAACAACTCCAAAGCTTTTTGAAAATCGGTATTGGTGCTGGCGCCCTCACGCAAGTAATTATAGTCGCCGAATTCGTCGCCGCCCACACTTACATTCGCCCTATGTGGCACTATCAAGTTTTTCTGTGCAACATAAATGCCAGCATAAAATGCCCCCCCCAACAATAAGATCGCTATTAGGATTAGTAGTGCATTGGTAAGTACGTGTCTAGTACCTGCGGGTTTACCTGGCGACTCTGCTAAAAGTATATGTTCAGGCTCATCTGATTGACCTTTAGCAAAATCTCCGACATTGACTTTTATTAGCGAAGTCTGCCTAGAGGAATTGTTCAAAGTCAGCCGTGATGTGGTTTTAACTGGTGGTAGGGTACGTTCTGATTCTGTTGCCATATTCTTAATCACAATGGCAGTAAGATTATCTTCTGCGCCGCGCCAGTGGCAGCGCCACTTGAGTTCGTTGCTAATCTGTTGTGGGGTTAGGTCTGAGAGCAGTAACTCTTCCAACTCTTGATCTAATATGTGGCGGGTAATGCCGTCTGTACATAACAAGATTGCCTCAGTCTTGCTCATGTCTATACGGCTGAATTCTGGTTCTACTATACTTTCTGCCCCCAGCGCACGATTGATGATATTGCGTGAAGTGTTGGTAAGCGCGTCTGCTTCGGTAATTTCACCGGCTCGCAAGGCATCTTCAAGATCATTATGGTCGCGAGTTTCACGTCGTAATACACCACTGCGCAATGTGTATACACGACTGTCACCAACATGTGCAACAATCCCCCACTTGCCATTGATACAGACAAGCGCAACTGTGCTAGCCATACCTGTCAGTCCAGGATTCTCCTGTGCCGCTTCATAGATCTGTTGATTGATCTGCTGCAAGCTACGAGCAAGAGACTCTTCTAATTTCTCCTGGCAATCATACTCATGTATAAATGCGGTAAGTTGATCAACAACAGTTTGACTGGCGACTTCGCCAGCCAGTTCACCACCTACACCATCAGCTACAACAAACAATCCTTTCTCTGGTATTGCCAGATATCGATCTTCATTAATTGGCCGACGCGGGCTAAGTCCTCGATCACAAACTGTTCCTACTTCAAATTTGCTCACCGTACCACCTCTGCGTTTCTCTGTGAAATCGCCATGAGGATGCCTAGCATCACAAAAGAAGTGATCAAGGAAGAGCCACCATGACTAACAAATGGCAGGGTAATTCCTGTCATAGGTAATAGACGCAGTACGCCACCTAAGTTTACCAGTGCTTGCAGTCCTAGAAATCCTGTTACACCAGCAGCAATCAGTTTAGTGAACATATCTTGTGCTTCAATCGCAATTCGTAAACCTGCAAATATCAAAGCTGCTAGCGCTATGATAATAACTAGACCGCCTAATAAACCCAACTCTTCAGCAATTGCTGCATAAATAAAATCTGAATCAGATACTGGTACTACTTCAGGAAATCCTAGGCCTAAACCCTGGCCCCACAACCCGCCTTTCTCAATACCAAATAGCCCTAATGCAATCTGTGAGGCTTGATCAAACCAGGCATCTAGGTTCGATATTACACGACTGCCATACTCGCTCTGTATACGGTTGAAGAAGGGTTGCCACCAGGCAGTCTCTGCCGGTGGCGCTTGCCAGGTGTTGAGCCAAAGATGTACACGTAACTTCAGTCTATCAGGGATACCAATACCAAAATAGAAGATAGGGGCAAAAGCTGCTGAGAGCAGCGTAGCATAAATGATCTGGGGAACTTTTCGTACCGAAATAAAGAGTAATAGCGCATAGACACCAAAAAAGACCAACATCTGACCAAAATCGCTAAGCACAAAGAAAGGCAATATTGGTAGGCCAGCAACAGCAAGAAAGGGTATCAAAATACGTCTAGGCGGCAGTCCCCATCTGGTCTGTGAGAGAATGCGATAGTTGTCTGTAAGAATACCAGCAAAGCTAAAAAGAAAGAGTATTTTTGCCGGCTCCCATGGAGTTGTATTACCAAGAAACTTTCCTCGTACACTAAAGAAGACCAGCACTAAGAAAGCTGCAAAAGTGAATAGACCAATGGTTAAACTATAATTCTGAATAAACGATAAGAAAGTGTCGCGGCGTAAAAAGAGAAAGGCGACTGCCATACCAATAATGCCAATAATTGGTACATAGGTGTATTGTGAAGTGAGCAGCTTACTGATTGATGACTCTCTCTGCAAAACTGCAGTATCTGGCGCTGGTGGTTTAGCCTCGGCATCACCATAGAGGGCAATCTTTTTTCGCTCATCATAAGCAGTTTCGATATTGCGCTTAAGTATCGTCTGCATCTTGGCAGTACGTGCTTCATACTTCTGTTGTCCACGTACACCATATTCTGGATCAGAAAATAGACGAAACTGTGCAACATTACCAATACTAAATAGTAATAACGTAGCCGTAAGCAGAGTTAAGTCGCCACGATAATGTTGCCAACGTATCAACCAGAAGAAGAAGATTAAGAATGGAATAAAGATCAAGATATCGCGCACAGCAATAAAAGGATTGGGTAGATAACCACGTAGCGTGCCAGCCCAGATCACAGCTAAATAGCCTACAATATTGAGTGCAGTAAGCGTGAGGATAATAAGAAGTTGATGCGAAGGCTTGAGTCTCATCTTCTACCTGCTAATTTGCCAATGGTTGCTTAGTGTTATTGGCATGTGCATTAATCAGTCCCAACTGAGCCGCTTTTTCTACAGTATTGCGAGCAATAGGCGCGGCTACGGCACCGCCATGACCACCATCTTCAATAATGACGGCAAAAGCGATCTGTGGATTTTCAGCGGGAGCAAACCCAATAAACCAGGCATCGATACTCAATCTAGTTGCTGTATACTGTTTACCAGTTTTAGTGTCAGTGATTAGGCGCGGTTTACCAGTTTTAGTGTCATAAACAATCACTTCTCTTTGCGCCGTACCTGTCTTACCACCTACAGTAATGGGACTACCAGTAAACGCTGCGCGCGCCGTACCAGATCTCACTACACCGATCATTAATTGTTGTAGTCTAGCAGGCACTTGTGGCGGTAGCGCGGTTGAGAGCGGCTTAGGAGCACGATTGAGTTCTAGTTTTGGTCGCATCACTTGCCCATTGTTTGCTACTCCAGCAGCAATGAGCGCCATCTGTAAAGGAGTCATCTGGGTATAGCCCTGACCTATTGATTGAATAGCTAGATCAAAGCGATAAATTTTTGTATTCAACATCATACGACTCTGGTTAGGGCCAAAAGCAGCCGCTAGATCACTACCTTCTGCATTCCAGAGTTTATTGTCTATTAGTGTCTTACGAGCCTCTTCAGGAGACTCGTCAATATGTATACCAAAGAGCTTAGCAGTTTCTGCCAATCGTGCGGCACCTAGTTTAAGACCTAGTTGAGCAAAATATTGGTTACAAGAGACAGCAAAGGCGCGCTCAAAATCGATATGTCCATGCACACTATTTTGATCATCTTCAATCGCTTTTTCACTGCCTGGAGGAGTAAAGCCACCAGCTTGGCAAGCAAAATGCTCTTTGTCTAACCCATAAATAAGCGCCGCCGCCGCTACTACAGTCTTGAATGAAGAACCCGGTAGATAGTATTGACCAGTAGCACGATTAACTAGTGGCTTGTTGATCTCATCAGTGCTGATCTTCTGCCAATACTGCTCATCAGAAAGTTCTTTAGGAGAGAAATTAGGATTGCTGGCAAGCGCGAGTATACCGCCGGTTTTTATATCAAGCACAACTACTGCACCACGTTTTCCTGCTAGTTGCTCGGCGACACTACGCTGCAATTGGGAATCTATTGTTGTTACTAGATCCTTACCAACTGGCACAGTTGAGACAAGCGCATTATAAGCGCTCAATGGACTTGTTAATACTTTATCATAAGCTTTCTCTATACCTGCTTCACCACGCACTAGATCCTTGTAGCCAATCAAATGAGCACCAGTTTCACCTAATGGATACTCACGCACGATCTTAGTACCAAGATTTCGGTAATGTATCAGAGCAGAATCGGGTGAGTCATGACGATCAAAGACCCAACCTCGCAAACCTGCTTCCTGAATACGCCGATTACGTTGGTCACGAGAATCACGTATCTTTACATAATTTTCATCTACCAGAATTGGTCCATCAACACACAAAGCCCAATAGGCATGAAATCCTAGTACTACCAGGCAGAAGAGAATAAATAAGATACGTAAGCGATGCAGCCAGCGACTGGCCGTAGCAATACCGCTATAAGCTTCGTCTGTATCGACTTTGGTAGTAGGCCCAGCGCGTAAAACTGAATAGAGCAGTAGTGTCGCTAGTGCCATCAATCCAAAGCTGAAAATTACGCTTAAGATGGCAGGGATAATCATTCCGCTTCTTCCAATTGCAGCTCAACATCACCAAAGCCGAGCCGATCGCCCGACTTAACTTCTGTATGCTGACTCACGATCAGGCCATTCAAGAATGTTCCATTAGTGCTGCCACAATCGACCAGTAATAGGCGACCCTGCTCATCTAATATTAACCGGGCATGAAATTTTGATACGCTCTCATCATTGAGTACTACACTATTATCGCGGGCACGACCAATACTGATCTGATCACCACTCTTTTTAAGATCGCTAAGTTTGATATCAAGCTTCAAGTTGCTATTGAGAGAATGCAAACGAAAAACAGAGGATAGACTATCTGTTGTGGTAAGGGATTGTGTCGCTATCTGATTACCAAAATCGGCACGCACTAAAGGATTAGCTATGGTACCATAGGTCAGGGTAAGTGAGAGAGGTTTAGCCAATCTGTAACGTCGATCATTAATAAACTGTTTGGCTAATAAGGTAAGCTCTTTTTTTAATCTTATTAGACTCTGTTGATTTAATCGTGAATAGGTGTCGTAATCTAGTAGAATAC
Source organism: Acidobacteriota bacterium (assembly GCA_040758525.1). Taxonomy (GTDB): domain Bacteria; phylum Acidobacteriota; class Blastocatellia; order Chloracidobacteriales; family JADJPF01; genus JBFLVQ01. Next base: position 4,434 of record JBFLVQ010000097.1, on the reverse strand, counting down.
GTAAACGATGTGGGGCAAGATAACTAATTCCGGTCTCATCTTTACGTAGATTATCACTCAAGCTCTGTTGCAGCACTGGCAACAGACGGCCCAGTGCTGAATGTACTGTGGCTTGCTGTTGTTCATTGATCAGCTCGCCTAATTTCTCACCTAATCTGGCTAATAGTTGACGCAAACTTAACTCCCATTTCTAACACTTTCTCGACTTCTCCACCTTTTACGCTCGCTTACCTTCAGTTGTTCCTTATCCAGGAACGATGCTTTAAAAAGATGCTCTTAGAGTAGGAAAAGGTTGAACCGTAAAAAGGCCGGTAATTATTATTTGCCAGCCCACGGTTAAATGTAGTTATTTCTTAGGGAAGAGTTTGGCAAGAAAACCTGTTGTGGAAGTGGTTGAAGGGTCATTGCTTTTTAGTCCTTGTAGCCCTTTTAATGCTACCGTATTTTCTGGATCAAGCTTTAACGCGGCGCGAAATTCTCCTTCCGCACGGCGTATCAGTCCAACTTTAGTGTAGAGCTGGCCAAGACCTACATGCGCCATGGCATTATAGGGATCCGTCTCTAAGACACGCCGAAACTGCTCTTCGGCTTCTTTATGCCAACGTTGATTGCTAGAGAGAATATGGCCAAGCAGTAGACGATAGCGAGCTTGTGTAGTATCCAGTTGTACTGCTTCACGCAAGCAACGAATTGCACTGATCAGATCTTTAGCTTGGAAACGACTACGACCCTCTAAGAAGAGTTGTTCTGCCTGTACCTGATTAGCCGAACTGGTTGCTGGTAAATGGCCAGACTGTTGTGCAGGTAGGGCCGTGTGTTTACCAGATTCCTTGGCTACCGCTTTATGATCCCGCGAAATACCTTTGTGATCCCGCAATAGTGTGCGCCGTTCACGAGGTGTTTCTACCGGGGTAATGTTCACGATAGGATGATCGCGAGTAATGCCTTCGCCAGTTAATGGTACTGTATTGGCAAATGGTGGTATCACGATATCTTGTGTGAGTGGCTGAGTAGCATTGAGATTAGCACTCTCTTCTAACGGTTCAAATAGCACCTCATCAATAGTCTCAGTTGCAGTTGTTAATGGAATAGGCAGACTAGGCGCGGATTCCTCTTGTTCCAATAAGGTGATAGGAAGATCAGTAATGGGTGCAATAATGGGAATTGCACTGGATTGCAAACTAGTACGAAGTAGTTCATAGCTCTGCCTAAGTTGAATAAAGATTGCATCCACTTCAGTACGTAACTCTCTCTCCATATGTAGGAAGCGATCTGGATGAAATTCACGCGCAAGTTTACAATAGATCTCATATAGATCTTCTTTAGTAACATCTCTGGTAACACCGAGCAATAAATATGGATCATTAGATTCCGTCAGTAATTTAATATATTCTACACGCTGGCGTAGTGTGGCTTCATCAGTTGGTGAACCAGTTTTATGTGTAGTAGGAACAATGGGAATAGGCTCTTCCTGCTCAAGTTGCTGACGAACCGCAGCAGGCACGACAAACTTGCCGCTAGCACGTGAGATCTCAGGTGGACTAAAGCGTTCCAATATACCTGCCGACAACAATCCGTAGAGTGAACGCAGCACCGATTCAGCCGGCGCTTTAACAGAGACTAGCAGCCTCAATAGTCCCACTGGTTCACGAGCAATATCTATCAGTTGCCGCTCAAGCGGTTTAAGCGCCAGTGATTGCAGGCGTAGTAAAGGATTGGTTGATGGTCCTAACAGACGATTGAGATCGCCTAAGCCACGCTGTATTACATCAAAATCGTCTATACGTCGTACACCTTCAAGAATTATGCTGGCAGTGGAAAGTTCTAACCTTAGATCATCAGAGATAGACTTCTCAATCTCAATAAATTGGTATTGGCCGAGTGTCCAATTGAACAAAGAATAGATAATATCAAGTACCTGAAAAGTGACATTGGCAATAAGATCGCGCTCAGTAATAAGTTTAAGATCAAGCAGTACCTTGCCGAACCTTTTGCCACGCCCCATTTGTGATTGGACCATTTCAAAGTCGTCTTTTGAAAGAGTACCATGTCGTAACATGGTTTCGCCTATACGATCCTCTTTACGATTGCTTGAGGCGAAAACCATTGCCCCTAACTCAAAAAAGATCTCTTTGCGGGTGTGATCTTGAGTAAGTCGTAGACTACCAGAACGTCGGTCTAGGTAGATACGTCGAATTACATCCGGCAAACAGTCTTTGGTGAGATCCCCTCTCATGATTCCTCCTACGCTATGGGCGCAAAGCCTCTCTCGGCAATTACGCTTTTGTGCGCATTCACGTTATAGTAGGCTTGCGCTTGCGAGAGCATTCTAAATATTTTATTGGAATTAGTAAATAATGAAGGTCGTAATAGATCGTATCGAAGGGGAGTGGGCGGTATTGGTTGACGCGACTAACGACGCTATCAGCTTTAATGTCCCGCTCGATTATTTACCGGCAGGAGCACGCGCTGGCGATCATTTAAACATTAGCTTTCAACTTGATCAGCAGAGCCGTGCTGCTACCGAACAGCAGGTTAAGCAACTGCTTGATGACTTGACGAAAAGTGCTGACCCGACAAAGAAAAAGTTCAAATTATGATATTTAATTTTATCAAAGGTTGAGGGTATTAAAGCTATGGAGAAGCTGACCTATGAAGGCGCTGGTGTCAATATAGATACTGCCAATGAGGCAAAGCGGCGTATCAAAGCGCTAGCCCGCGCCACTTTTAATCCCCAAGTACTCAGTGAAATTGGTAGTTTTGGCGCCATGTTTCGTGCCGATTTCCGTTCTATCAAAGAGCCTGTGCTGGTAGCGAGTACGGATGGTGTTGGCACTAAACTTAAGATCGCATTTATGACCGGTATACATAATACAGTTGGCTACGATCTAGTTGCACATTGTGTAGATGACATACTTGTACAAGGCGCCAGACCACTCTTTTTTCTTGATTATATCGCTATGGGAGAACTTGAACCTACTACCGTAGCCGCTATTGTAGAGGGTCTAGCGCGTGCTTGTGGTGAAGTTGGCTGTCCCTTGATCGGTGGTGAGACCGCTGAGATGCCAGGTTTTTACGCACGTGGCGAATATGATGTAGCTGGCTTTATCATAGGTGTAGTGGATCGTGAACTAATTATTACTGGCGAGCGAATTGCCTCAGGGGATCTTCTCCTGGGTCTGCCTGCATTAGGATTGCATACCAATGGTTACAGTCTAGCACGTAAGATCTTCTTTGAAACGAAAGGGTATCAACCCGATAGTTTTATTGAAGAGCTTCATTGTACTGTGGCAGAGGAACTATTAAAGCCACATCGTAACTATCTACCTGCTCTGGATGGGCTGCTTGATCGTGGTCTGATCAAAGGATTGGCGCATCTTACTGGAGGGGGATTTTTAGAGAATATTCCCCGTATCTTGCCAGAAAATTGTGAAGCTCTGGTAGCGCGTGGTAGTTGGCCTGTACTGCCTGTCTTTACGCTAATGCAACAACTTGGCAATATTGATGAGTCACAGATGTATAGAGTCTTCAATATGGGAATAGGTATGGTGGTGGCGATCTCTACGACAGATCTAGCTGCTGTGACCGAGCATTTCCAGCGCTTAAATGAACCTTTTTATCAGATAGGAAGAATAGCAACAGGCACACGCCAGGTTCGTTTGATCTGATCGTTTATGGAGAATCGAAAGATTGGTATTCTAATTTCTGGGCGTGGCTCAAATATGCTAGCGCTGCTTGATGCTATTGACACTGGTCGGCTACAGGCCGAAGTTGGCGTGATAATTAGCAATCGTGCTGATGCTGGTGGTATTGAACTAGCACGTGCCCGCAACTGTGATGTTCTCGTTATTCCTCATCAGGGTCTTACTCGTGCTGCTCATGAAAAGCTTATTATTGACGAACTGAAACGACGAGAGATCGCACTGATCTGTCTGGCCGGTTATATGCGATTACTCTCACGTGAATTTATCGAAGCCTTTCCAAATAGTATTCTTAATATTCACCCTTCGCTACTACCTGCTTTCCCTGGTATCGATGCGCAGCGTCAAGCGATCGAGTATGGCGTTAAATTATCTGGTTGTACGGTCCATTTTGTTAATGAGGATTGCGATGGTGGGCCGATTATTTTGCAATCAGCCGTACCGGTTTATGATGAAGATGATGCTGATACTCTAGCAGCGCGTATTCTTGTCGAAGAGCATAAAATCTATACACAGGCTGTGCAATTGGTACTAGATGGTAACTTCATCATTACAGGCCGAAGTGTAGTCTGCCAGTCTGTTGCTAAGGAGGCTAAGCGTGAGCACTCCTAAAGAGTTTGGCCCAGCTTTCGCGCTCTTTGCCAAAGCGCCTGAGCTAGGTCAAGTAAAGACTCGCTTGGCTGCTAGTATTGGTGAGTGTGCTGCATTAAAATTTTATCTAGCTTTTATCAAT
>JBFLVQ010000096.1:0-19637 GCA_040758525.1 Acidobacteriota bacterium | reverse complement strand
CTGCCTGGACTGAAACTGAAATAGCCTGGCTATTTATTCTTTGCGGTATTGTCGCAATGATAATAAAAACTCCTTTTACATTCAGCTCCAAACAGACAATGTTGATCTACACACCTTGGTGGAACTATTTGATCGTAGGATTGCAAGGACCTGCATCAACAAAAACCATCTGGACAATAACCTGGTACTTTGCCGAAGCAGGAGCTTTTGTCTTTGGTAGTGGTTTAGCAATTGTACCATTTCTTTATGGCGGAGTAGTTGAGCAGTTCCATTGGCTTAATGAACGACAGTTTCTCGATGCTGTTGCGGTAGCAATGATCACACCAGGTCCTGTAGTGATCACAGTAGCATTCATTGGCTATCTTGTTGCTGGACCATTAGGAGCAATACTGGCAGCAATTGGTATCTTTCTGCCTTGTTATCTATTTGTGATCATTCCAGCAAAATATTTTCGACGTTCAGCACAAAATCCTAAAGTTAAAGCTTTTGTCAATGGTGTTACGGCAGCCGCCACTGGTGCTATTGCCGGCGCGGCTTTTGTCTTGGGTAAACGCGCTATTATAGATCTACCGACAATCATTATTGCTGTTATGGTAATGGCAATGCTATTGAAAGTTAAAAAAATACCTGAACCACTCTTAATACTAATTGCCGGAGTTATCGGATTATTAATCTATTCCTAGCAAGAGACTGAGAGGTAGCTATGCGATTATCATTATTACAATATCTTTTTATAATTGCAGTGGGGTTATTTATGCAACCAAGCTATTCTGCTCAAGAGACATCAAAACAGCCTGCCAGTAATTCGCTGCCTACCATTCTCTTTGTTTGTGAGCATGGCGCGGCAAAAAGTGTCATTGCTGCTGCATATTTTAATAAGCTTGCTAAGCAGCGAGGAATAAACTATCAAGCGATCTCTCGCGGAACAAGTCCTGATCCAATGCTTTCTCCGGCTACAGAGAAAGGTCTCAAAGAAGATGGGATCGATATAACTTCCCTGAAACCAGTCTTAATAACTGATAACGATCTAGATCAGGCTGCCCAAATTATTACCTTTGCCTGTCCTTTGCCTAACAATACCGCATTGAAAGGAAAGGTGACGGAATGGAATAATGTTCCTGCTGTAAGTGAAGATTATCAGACAGCACGAAACGAAATCCTCAGACGAGTCGAACAACTTATGGAAAAGCTCACCAAGTAGGCATATCTGCGGTTACAAGCAGTAAATTATTGACGCCAGATTTTAATACAGGTAAATTCTTTAATCGCTTCGAGCATATTGATACTTGGGAGGAAGAATATGATCCAATTTGAGCAGAGCGCGGTGATAAAACGCTATGGGACATTGCCAAAAGAGGAACAGGTGATCAAATACCTGAAGGCTCTTAAAGTTATCATCGGCGCAGATGGCCAGATTGCAGAAGCAGAACTGAATGCATTGAAAAAAGGTATGAAGCGCATGGGTGCGCCTGAAGATCTAGTACGCCAGATTGAAGAGTTCGATATAAGCGGCGTTAAGCTAGAATCTGTCCTACCTACACTAACCCCAGGTGGACGGCGTGCACGCTATCTATTACGCGATGCTATCGACATCAGTCGTGCCGACGGTACTTATGCAGCAGAAGAGAAGGCTGCGGTAGCCAGAGCCGCACAGTTACTTGGGGTGAGTGAGGAAGTGACCAGATCTATTGAGGCGTTGGTGGAATTGGAACATGCTGTCAATCACTTGCGCAAAGCCATCTTCCCTAAGTCTTAGTCTCCTGGGTGGTGGAAGCAACCGTGTATCGCCTGCGCCTTACCTATGATCAGTTGGCGTTATTGAGTGCGATCACCAAAAATGATCAGCTCAAGCGGCTGATGCTTGAGGCCAGCACGATGCTTCCCCCCGGAACAATCCTATCGATCAATAACCGCACCCTACGCTTAGGCGAACCATTAGGCAGCGGACTGGTTGGCGTTGTTTACCAAGCGCAATGCCTTGAGAGTGGCCTAACTTATGCCTTGAAGCGAGCGCGCGCTGCTTTCAGTTTTTTTCGTGAAGCGCTACGCCTGGAAGTTGCCGTAGGCGCGGTAATCGCTCGTTTCTCTTCTCTACGACCAGCAGATATCGTTGAAGCAACACCCTACAGTCTACTGAAAGAATTCTCTTGTCAACAGACACTGCAACAGTTGATCGCTTGTGACGCAGTCACACCGATACAACGTGAGTGTTTTCTTGAAGTATTGCAAGAAGCTGCCAGAGCAACATACGAATATGGTTTTATTGTTGATCTTTCGCCAAAAAATCTCTGCTGGCAAGATGGCTGGGTACTACTTGATGCGGGCCCAAAAATTCATCGCACCGATTTTAGTGCAGTACTAGAAAATCCTAGTTGGGAAAGATATCTTGAGTATGTGAAATCAAAACGACAGGTCTCATTGGGACGCTCTGCTCCCTCTGTACTACTACGCGCCGAGTTGAATATAGATCTGCCAGCTCGTCGCTACGCTTTCTTGCGCGATTGGTGGCGTTGGTTCCCTTATGATCCGGCCCTTAATCCAGACTACTTTTTTGTCACCATAGATCCACAACAGTCAGAAGATGAGGTGTTATTTCAAGCCGACTTGAACCAATCGCGAATCAGTGTTGCAACACAGGCAGATTCTACTCTAACCACCAACTCGATCATTATCGAGAGTGCACGTCTATCTTGGCGACAACAGTTTCCTGAAATCACACTTGCTGACAGTTTTGTAGAGAAGCCACTGGATACCCTACCAATCTCATTGACAAGCGAACCAATAACACTAGCGGCACTGGCGGGCGAGAGTGAGCCACTAGGAATTGCCAAGGCTCTGCAGACTGCCATTGCTACCAAAGAGGTACTGCCCTTCCCTACTATCTCGGTACAGGCCTACGACCATTGGACCGATTTGACCGTGCCAACACGTGGTTATGCTCCTACAGATATCTATTGTCATTCTCCTTTGGTAACTTCGCAAGATTTTGCTGATCGCTTTCTTGGCCAGCGGTCGCATTCTATCATTGCACCGCCATTTCAACATGACAATAGACGCCATTGTGAAATGATCTTGATACCAGAAGGTAATTGCCGACGTGCAATAGTGATGGTGCCAGGCTTCCGAGCCTCAGCACGAGCAGCTATCCCTTTGACTGCAGCACTAATAGAGAGAGGTCAACAAGGTCTCTTTGTACCTGTGTATCTAGGAGTCACTAACAGTAATGGCGAGATGTTGGTAACCGCAGGGCGTTGGGAGACGGTATTGCTATGGGATGTTATTGATTATCTTATAGAATGTTTTGCCATTCAACGTGTCACTATTATTGCTGCCTCGCATGGTGCAATTGCGGCTGTTCTAGTGGCACAACTGCACCCACATGTTGATTCATTAGTATTAGATTCTTGTGTCTTGCGACCACTCGATCTGATTCTCTATTTAGGCAAAGTGCATGGCTATACACAAGCACAGATACTGGAGAAGTTGCGCCAGCATAATCTACCATATCAACCTTTTTTGCTCAGTCTACCATCGCGTAAGGATCTAAGATCCCTGACACTGCGACCACACTCAGATCGACTGCTCGATCTATGCGGTCCACTTTCTCAAGAACCTACCATCTACTATGAAGGCGGCCATGCTGCTACTATGCGACATAACAGTGCAGAACGCGGTATTCCAGCTATCTGTATAGAGAGTATATTTACCTTTCTACAAGGCTATCCAAACTAAAAGAGCGGATAACCTTTCAGCCAGCTATGTATAATCGCTTCACCCAGACCAGCTAATAGAAACGCGATTAGCGCGGCAACTAGTAATATTGGTATACGCGCGTGTATACGCCACCAGAGTAGTACAATCACTATCGTCTGGACTAGCGCAATTACAATAATAGGTATCAGCATACCGGTTGGGTAATCAATACACCAGGGACAATGGTGATGGCCAGATGCATCCATTAATCCTACACAGCGAGTTGCCGCTCCTGCCCATAGCCAATCACAACCACAGCGAAAGAGCGTGCCAAAAAGCGGTGTAATAAAAATTGCGGTCAATCCCCAAGCAGCCAGTAGGGCAATAATTAGCGCTAGTTTTCCGTTTTGCCAATTCCGGTTCATCTACTTTTGAGTTTCGTACAATATCTTAAAGCCGCAGGGCCTGCCAGATACGGCTGTAGATTGAACAACAATATCAGTTGCACTATCATAGAGCCAAGCAATCAAGCAGTAAAGCTAACCGCAGGGCAAACGCAGTTGTTGAGCGGTCTATGCGTGAGGAGGTGTGATATGCCAAAGATGTATGCCATGCGACGTGCGAACGGTGAGTTCTTCACCGTCCAACCTGGTCAGCTTGTTGCGGTTTGGGCCGGTGAAGAGATGCTATCGCGCGCTCGCGTTCGCAATCCGGAACTAGATCTATATCGTCCAGTAGTGATCGATTCTCGTATTAGCGACAAGCTTAAGCCAATTGTTGGCGAGAAAGGTTTCTGGTTGGTGGAATCACAAACACCCGATGCCAAGCTTGACGAAGGACGACGTATCGATTGGACAGAACTGAGTAAATTACAAAGTCAGCAACCTCCAGAACCACCACCATCGCTCTACCCCAAAGTGCGTGCTACGGTTCAGGAGATCCAGATTACTTAGCATGCCCAGCTTTATGTTGGCAAGACCAAGTGTTCTGCTGCCTGGTCTTGCCGTTTAGCTGTTAGCAATCACTTAAATCAATTTTTGCGCTGATAGACCAACCAATTATTGATACGTGTGCGTAACCGATAATTATTGTTGAGGAATTGTGAGAAAGGCGCATGCTGACTGATCAACCAGAGTATGTCGCGTTCCTCATAGAAGGTCATAAATTTCGGTCTATGCCGCTCTAGATCGGCAAAAAGATCTTGTAGCTGCTCTCGGCTAAGATAATCTTCCACAAACAGTATGTAGCGAGTCGCAGGCCGCGCCTTTACACTATAGTAGTATGGACTTGCCCACTTATAACCAAAATAGTAGTCCTGCTCTGTACTCTCACGATTGATCAATTCAACTAAGGGATCATCTGGCCGTACTGTATGCGCCCCTGATAACTCGCTCTCATCACCACGAAAGATCTTCTGTGTACGGTAGATTGGTACAATTGCGACTGCCATTAGCATAAAAATAAGCAACACTATGAAAGCACGTCGTGCCGCTATATCTCGCCAATGTGTGTATAACCATTCTAATAGTAGTACGGCTAATATTGACGCTGGTACACTCGCCCACAGTAGCTTTATCAGCGTTGGTTGAGAAAAGACAGCAGTAGCATACATACCTAGAGAAAGAATCATCAGGGCAGAAAACATCAGATAGCTATCACGGCCACGTGTGATACTTGAGAAACTGGCACGTGCAGTGAGTATTGCTGCGCCGGCCAGCATGGTTAGCACTGGTAATAACAACACAATCATTATTGCGCAGATACTAAAAAAATAGAGTATCCCTGTAAGCCGCCCAGCATCACTAATGCCCCAAAGCTGTATATCATCAGCCCACAATCGATTATTGAGGTTGCCAGGTTGGGCATAATTGGTAAGTGGCCAGACAAAGGTGTTGTAAAAGAAACTACCAAACGAGCCGATCGAGGCAAAGTAGATCCATTCTGGCACAGTTAGGGTAGCAAACCCAGCTAGATAAGTGGCCGTCAGGCGCAAGGGGCTAGCACGTTCTGCAGATGGCACCAGCCAAAGCGAGAGCACTATCAAGGTAAATCCTGCAATCACGGTAACTATTCCTTCATGCATAATAAAGATCAAGCTCAGCGCAGCAGCAAGACCACAGTAATACATATCTCGCAGTCTTAGACTCTCTAGGTAACGCACAAAGAAATAGCAGAAGACAATCGATGCCGCACTACCAAACCAGTGATGATTGCTAAAGGGAAAGGTATGGCCCAGATATGCACAGTAAATTAATGAAGGCAGCAATGAGAGCCAGAAGCGTTGTGTAAAATAGCGTGTAGTGATAGTAAGCAGCACTCCTGCTGCTACTATTACTATAAAAGTAAGCAGCTTGATTGATTGAAAATCGGTACTACCAAGCAGCCGCCATAGTGACACTACCATTAGGTAGTTGCCAATACCATGGAAGTTGAAGAAATCTCTATGTAGATGCTCGCCTGCCAAGATACGCTTTGATTCTGCTAATAGCGTTGACTCATCTATATAGCATAGATCGGTGGCCAGATAAGGTAAGAATGAGACCAGCAGTAGAACGAAATAGACCAGGTAGCCATAGACCAACCGGCGTGGCAAGGCGATCAAGGAGCGGCGCACGATAGATACCCCCGCGTCCTCTCTAACTACAGTCGCTTCTTGGCGCTCTTGCGACTCTCTACTATCCTGGTACATTTTATAAACTGGCCTCCAAATTGAGCTTAACATTAGCAGAAAAGGTTGGAATTCTATATTATAGCAGCTTTCCCGGACAGCAAAGCGGATCGGGTTTATGTAAAATACTTTTATCGTAATAGCGTGTTGACACGATATATAGATGGTTGTATATTTGTCGTATCAAGAAAGGATGTCTGAATGGACGCAACACAATTTCAACGGATCGCTAAGGCATTGGCGGACCCACGCCGCTTCGAGATCCTTGAATTAATTGCTGCGGCTGGAGAAGAATTGTGCTGTGGTGCAGTAGTTGAGTGTTTTCCAGTGGCGCAGGCAACCGTTTCACACCATCTTAAAGAGCTGACTGATGCAGGTCTAATAGAGACCCGGGCAAAAGGACAGTTCAAATATTTACATGCCCGTCCTGACGTGCTTGCTGAATATATCGATGAGCTTCAGCGTCGTATTAACTTGCCGCGTAGCAAGAGTGCTAAATCTAAGGATGTAAAAAGATCCAGTAAAACCTAGGAGTATTAGAGAGAATAGATTTTAATGATAAATTTCTGCTCATTATATAGACTATTGTATATTTATACAATTCTTGAAGCAGCAGGAATTCTTGGTTTGAAGATAAGCAGAGAAAGGAATTGATTGTTATGAGTGAACATGTCAAAGAGGTAACTGATCATTCTTTTGAGAAAGAGGTTCTACAATCAGAAAGGCCCGTGTTAGTAGACTTCTGGGCGCAGTGGTGTCCTCCCTGCCGGATAATGCTACCAACTATTAAGGAGGTAGCGGCAGAGTATGAAGGGCGTGCCACAATCATCAAACTCAATGTTGATGAGAACCCGGCTACTGCACAGCGATACGGCATCAAGAGCATTCCTACGATGATCCTCTTTAAAGATGGTAAAGAGGTAGAACGTGTGATAGGCGCGACTTCAAAAGAGTCGCTATCTCAATTGCTGGCCGAGCGCATAGGCTTGGTAGGAAATTGAAACTAAGAACAGTTTGAGGAGAAATATGAAAGCCTACGAAGTTCAGCAATATGGAATTGAAAACCTTGTTCTGGTCGAGCGCGATGAACCACAACCAGCAGCAGATCAGGTAGTAGTCAAATTTCATGCGGCGTCTTTGAACTATCGAGACTTGTTGTTTATTAAAGGCAACTATGTCTCGAAGCCGCCATTGCCGGCCATACCATTTTCTGATGGAGCAGGTGAAGTTGTTGCCATTGGTACAGATGTAAAGCGATGGAGAGTTGGCGATCGTGTTTGCCCAATCTTTACACAAGGTTGGTTAGAAGGCCCCATTTCTGCAGAAAAACAGCGTACCACGCTTGGCGGAGGAGCTTTGCCAGGAGTTCTGCGTGAATATGGCGCCTTTGATGAAGCGGGGCTGGTTAAGATTCCGCAAAACTATTCTTTCGAGGAGGCGGCAACACTACCCTGCGCAGCAGTAACAGCCTGGAATGCGCTGGTCAGTTCAGGAAATTTGAAAGCAGGTGAGACAGTATTAATACTTGGCACAGGTGGGGTCTCAATTTTCGCTCTGCAATTTGCCAAGCTGCATGGCGCACAAGTGATTGCAACCTCTAGTAGTGATGAGAAGCTTGAAAAGGCCAAAGTATTGGGTGCAGATAAGACCATCAATTACAAACAGACGCCAGATTGGGATCAAGAAGTCTTGAAATTGACAAACAACATAGGTGTTGACCATGTGGTTGAGGTCGGTGGCGGAGGAACATTAGCAAGATCCTTGAATGCTGTGCGTATGGGTGGGCATATTGCGATTATCGGTTTATTGGCAGGCAGAGGTGATTTGAACTCGACCAACATTCTCTTAAAAGCCGCGCGTATACAAGGCATTTTGATTGGCTCGGGTAAGATGTTTGCAGAGATGAATCGTGCTATCGAAGCAAATCAGATCAGACCGGTGATTGACAAGACTTTTGCATTTGAAGAGGCCCGTGAGGCTTTGAAATACCTGGAGAGCGGTGCGCATTTTGGCAAAGTCGTGGTCAAATTTTAAGGTGTGAATGTAACTAGAATGGCAACAGAGATGGAGGTTAATCAATTCAAATGAGCAATCTATTTAAAAAGTTTAGGCTGAGAGAGGTTGAATTCCGCAATCGCATCTTCGTCTCGCCAATGTGTCAGTACTCCAGTAAGGATGGACTACCAAATGATTGGCATCTTGTTCACCTAGGCAGCCGTGCTATTGGTGGTGCAGCACTAGTTATGGTTGAGGCATCGGCGGTCACACCGGCAGGACGTATCACGCCTTGGGATATGGGTATATGGTCTCAAGATCATGCACAAGCCTTCCAGCATATTAATGCTTTTCTCAAGGCACAGGGTGCTGTGCCTGCCATTCAACTCGCACATGCTGGACGCAAAGCCTCGACAGATCTTCCCTGGCGTGGTGGCAAAGCTTTAAGCGTAACCCAAGGTGGTTGGCAGCCTCTTGCACCCAGTCCACAGCCATTTGATGAGGGTTTTTCCATTCCTAAGGAGATGACTCAAGCAGATATCGATCAAGTGGTGGCACAGTTTGTTGCGGCTGCGCAGTATAGTTTGGCTGCTGGCTTTGAAGTAATTGAGTTACATATGGCACATGGCTATCTTGTGCATGAATTCCTGTCGCCATTGACCAATCATCGCAAGGATCGCTATGGTGGCAACCTAGAAAACCGTACTCGTTTGGGCTTGCAGATTGCTGAAGAGGTCCGACGAGTGTGGCCAGCCCATCTACCTCTGTTCGTCCGTATCTCGGCTACGGATTGGACAGAGGGTGGTTGGGATCTGCCACAATCAATCCAGTTTGCGCGCTGGTTAAAGGAACGTGATATTGATCTGATCGATTGTTCAAGCGGTGGCATAATACCAAGAGCACAGGTTCCCCTGAGTCCAGGCTATCAGGTGCCATTCGCAGCAGAGATTCGTCAACAGGTAAATATTGCTACAGGAGCAGTGGGGCTTATTACTCAACCATATCAGGCTGAGCAGATCATTAACACGGGTCAGGCCGATGTGGTCTTCTTAGCCAGAGAACTGCTACGTCAGCCATATTGGCCACTACAAGCAGCACACGCTTTAAGTGCCAAGATAGAATGGCCACTGCAGTATGCCCGTGCTAGTTATTAACTCAAGAAGGTTAAAGGTGAGACGAGTTAAGATATAGTCTATCATCTCACCTTTAATTGATATGCTCACTGGTAGGAATATTGCTGCTAGGACGTATCAGCCCAACAGTAATCTTGCGTTCGGTAAAAAGAATGCCATTCAGGTATGTCTGGGCAATATAGTCACCTGGGCGCTCGAAATGCAGATTCATAAAGAAAGTGATGTTGTTAGCATAGCCATTCTGAGGAATCTGGAATGAAGTTGTTGGTGAATTTGCGATCATAACAGTACGATCTGGTGTGAGTATACGTACCTCACTAAAGAAGTCTCCTTCTCCCCGCCACTGACTGACAATTGCTACTTTTGGTAGGATGATAGGCAGTTTCTGTACATACATCTCCTGAAAAATTCCCATCAGGCTCAGCTTATTGCCTATCTCCAGACGCACATCATCGCACATTATCTGATAGACAAGCTCTACGTTATTTAATTCTCTCTCCGGCATGATAAGCGCGTCTCCTCTCATTATTCACATCTACGCCAAAATAGCACAATTACCTATATCAAGCCAGTCTGACAACCCACTACTTACTTGCTATTACCCTGTTTGATCTCTGCAATGACTCGTGCTGCTACTCGTTTGACTAGTGGCTCTTCGTCTTGCAGCAATGCTTCTACAGGCGCCAAGGCACGCTGTTCCTTCATTAATCCTAACGCCTCAGCGGCTTTTAGACGGACATTGTAGTTCTTGTCTTTGAGCGCTTTAATAAGAGGATCGACAGCACGAGGATCATTGATTTTACCGAGTGAATAAGCGGCAATAGGACGAACCATAGGGCTCTCATCCTGTAATGCAACAAGCAGAGATTCGACGGCGCGAACATCTTTCATTTCACCTAGTGAGTTAGCAATTGCTCGTCGCACTTCCCAAGTGATCTCTTGTTTAAACATAGCTGATAGTGGTTCGACAGCGGCTTTGTCTTTGATATGCCCCAATGCAGTAACAACCGCAAGGCGTATGGCAGGTGCAGGAGATTGCAAAAGCTGGATCAATGCAGGAACAGCCGGTGTGCCAATTTCGGCAAGTGCAGCACTGGTAGTATTGCGCAGGTGGTATAGCTCTGCACTTTCATTGAGTGCGTTAATCAAAGGCTCAATTGCGCGTGTATCCTTAGTCATGCCCAATCCTTCTGCGGCAGCAGGCCGTATATCAGACTTAGCATCGGTCAAGATTGCCAGCAATGGATCGACTGCCCGTATATCGTTAACCTTACCAAGCGCACGTGCTGCTTCTATTCGCACATACTGCTTATCATCGCGTAGAGCCGCCAATAGTGCAGTAAAAGCACGATTGTCATGAATATTGCCAAGCGCGCGAGCCACTTCTTCACGCATAAATGGTCGTTTGTCTTTGAACAGCTCAATTAATGGATCGACGGCGCGTGAATCACCAAGTTGTCCAAGCGCGACAACTGCCTCCCATTCTATTCCCGCTGCCTCGTCCTTGAGTAGTGTAATCAATGGCTCAACTGCGCGTGTGTCCTGAAGCTGGCCTAGCGCTTTGGCTGCCTCTTCGCGCGCATACTCCTTCTCATCCTTGAGCATGGCAATCAATGGATCAACTGCACGTTTATCATTAAGTTTAACGAGTGAATTTATCACTGTGACACGGATTAGTGGATCTTTATCCTGTAGAGTCTCAATAAGTGGCTCGACACTACGAGTATCTGCTATTGTGCCGAGCGCTGTTGCCGCTTCCAATCGTACATTGGGAAAGGCATCTTTGAGTGCGGGGGTCAAATATTCTATCGCTTCTGGCCCTCTCATATTGAGCGCTTTCGCCGCGGCTGCCCGCACAGTCGGATTCTTGTCCTTTAATCTTTGGCCAATGGTGCTGGTCTCTTCTGGTTTTGGTTCGCTTGTACAAGCAGCCAGCAGTAACGCGCCCACCGCCAGCCACACTAATGAGTTATATACAACTACTTTCATCCTGCTGACAATCCAATAGGCCATAATTCTGCTCCCTAAGTTTTTATTTAGCGATCTGCTCAAGCCAATCGGGTACGGCGGCAAAGCCAGATAAGATATCTAGGCCGAGCTGCGCAGCACCAGCAATATCTGAGATAACCCAGGCAGGTGTGTAAGGTTGTTTTATCAAGCCGGCACGGAAATGCTGCCAATCGTTACGTTGACTGCGTAGATAGAGTGGTAAAGCTAAATCCAACGAAAGCACATCACCAATCACGGCATCGGGCTTAAGACGCTCTAGTAGTTCTAGATAGTGTGGACGTTGTAGTGATATCTGACCACCATTCCAACTCCAGAACTCTGGTACACTATCAGCTACTCCCAAATGGAATTTACGCGCCCCTCCAATCACTTCAATGCCAGCAAGATCTATCTTCGCTGCCTCGAATAGATCAAGAATATGAGCGATCTTTGAATTAGAGACAATGGTCAGCTTATGACCTTGTTCTCTTAGGCGTGTTACTACCTCAGCCGCCGCTGGCATAAGAAAGGTGTTATGTGTCTGGCGATACTGTTGACGTGCATCTTTGAAACAACTATTGGCAAGCGCATCGGCACTGCCGGCAATCTCTGCAATTGCCGCACGCAATAATTCACCATCGGCTAAGGTATGTGTATTTGCCCATAGACAAGCTGCCACAGCATGATTGCGACCATATAGGTCTTCACCCGCAAATGCAGTAATATGCTCTTCAAAGAGCCAGCCATAATTGAATGGTGTTGTTTCAAACTCGCCTTCGATGGTTATAAAAGCGGCTTCCACACGCGTAGTAGGTAGTTGTGTAGCTTCTGCTAGCCGCGTGATCATTAATTCACGGATTGCGTTAGCTTCTGCACGCGGATCAGTCCACACACCATCAAAATCAGAGACTAGATGCATAGGCATGCCTCCCCAATAAATATATAAATGTCTAGCCTTATTCCACCCTGTACGGAACACTGATTTTAACACAATGCAGGCGACAGACGGCTCCGTGATCAATACTCAGGGCTGGGATGTCAGGCATTATACCTCATTCGCTTGGCTAGAGTGCTATAATTCAGTGTTACTAGCGCTGAACTTAGGGGTCCAACATGAAAAGCTTCCTCTCTAAACACCATTACACAAAATGGCTAATACTGTTTTTATGCTGGACATTTTATGGCCTCTTCTTTACCAGTAAAGAGTATATCAACCTGATCTATGCTGGTCGTACGGTAAGCTGGCAATCTATGTTAACCACATGGCTAATCTGTGCATATCTATGGGCATTTTTGACACCACCGATTCTACGACTCTCACGACGTTTTCCTCTTGAAGCAAGCTCTTGGTCAACCAGTCTGCCCGTACATTTAATTGCCAGTTGTCTATTCTCGCTGCTACAACTTTGCGCTTACCTGGCTATCCGTCAAATTTTTACTCAACCATATCCCCAACCTGTTAATAAATTAAAATATATTATTGTTGCCGAATTCCATACCAGTATCTTAATCTACTGGTCTGTTGTTGGTATTCATCAAGCAATCAATTATTACAGCAAATTTCGCGACCGCGAACTGAAAGCTTCGCAATTAGAGACACAATTGGCACAAGCTCAACTAGACGTATTAAAACTGCAGTTAAATCCACATTTCCTCTTTAACACTCTTAACGCGATCTCCGTGCTTATGAAGAAGGACATTAATGCTGCAGATCATATGTTAGTTCGTTTAAGTGAGCTGTTGAGAGTAGCATTAGCAAATGCTGCAACACACGAGGTAGCGCTACGGCAGGAGTTGGACTTTCTGGAAAAATATCTTGAGATCGAACAGACCCGCTATCAAGATCGCTTGAAAGTACGATTAGAGATCGATCCAGAAGCACTAGAAGCACAGGTGCCACATCTGATTCTACAGCCATTGGTCGAGAACGCGATACGATATGGTGTGGCTCGTCGTAGCAGCGGTGGACTGGTAGAAGTGCGTGCGGCACGAGAGAATGGCACTCTACACTTACAAGTACGTGATAATGGCCCTGGCTTAGATGAGAGTGCAGCATCTCAATTCTCCCAGGGTGTTGGACTATCCAATATACGAGCCCGTTTACGACACCTATATGGCGAGGCAGGTAGTCTGGAGCTTCATAATGTTGCAGAAGGTGGCCTTGAGGTTACTACCAAGGTTCCCTTCAAAACACCGGGTAATTAATAGAGAAAAATCTTATGGAAAAGATTCGTGTTCTTATTATTGATGATGAGCCGTTAGCACGTGAAGGTGTGAGAATGCGGCTCTTAGAAGATCCAGAAATTGAGATTGTCGGTGAGTGTGCAGATGGACGAGAAGCTGTTTCTGCAATCTTAACGAAAGAACCTCAACTAATCTTCCTAGATGTACAGATGCCTGTGCTGGATGGCTTCGCTGTCTTAAAGACAATAGGAATTGCCAACCTTCCCGTAGTAATCTTTGTTACTGCTTACGATGAATATGCTGTGCAGGCATTTGAAGTCCATGCATTGGATTATCTATTAAAACCAATTGATCGGGAGCGCTTTCTGCAAGCGCTTATTAGAGCTAAATCCCAAATACGTAATCGACAGCTAGCACAGTTGAATGATCGGTTGCAGGCTTTTATTAATGATCTACAGTCTGAACGCAAATATGTAGAGCGTCTAGCGATCAAGTCTACTAGCCGTATATTCTTCTTAGATGTCAGTGAGATTCGCTGGATAGAAGCGGCGGATAATTATGTCAACCTACATAGCGGACGGGAATCCTATCTTCTACATATGACTATGAGTAGGTTGGAAACAATTCTTGATCCAGCCGAATTCATACGTGTGCATCGCTCTGCAATAGTCAATTTTAGGTGGGTAAAAGAGCTTCACCCCCTCTTTCATGGAGAGTATAAGATCATTTTGAAAGATGGATCGGATCTAACCTCTGGTCGAAGTTACCAAGCAAGATTACAAAAACTTCTGGAAAACAGTATTTGATGATATGACGGTTTGCCCAACTTCTACAACATTTCACCCTTAGCAATAACCCGTTTACCCAATAACGCTTTCTTGCCTCGGCTGATCTAGCTAATTTCCAGCAAGCTTTACTACACACAGATAAATCCGTATAGGGAGGAGAGTCCCATGTTTAAGGCTATATTGATAGCTACCATGATCTTTCTTTTATTAACCTCCAAGGTAGTTGCACAAAGCGCTCACGATCAAGAAGAGATAAAACAGACGGCGCTCGATTATATTGAAGGTTGGTATGAAGGGAATTTTGAACGTATGGAGAGAAGCCTGCATCCAGAGCTTGCAAAAAGAATCGTCGAGACCAATCAACAGACCGGTGCCAGCCGTCTTCAGCAAATGGGGGCAATGACATTAGTGCAAGCAACTAGAAAGGGCTTTGGCAAGTCTACCCCCAAAGAGAAACAACAAAAAGATGTTACTATTCTAGACATCTATCAGAATGCTGCCAGTGTAAAGATAGTTGCTAGTGAATGGATCGATTATCTACATATGGCGAAATACAATGGTCGCTGGGTAATAGTAAATGTGTTATGGGAGTTAAAACCTGAGAAGAAACTTTAAGGAAGTTTCTAACAAATGGAGTGTCAAAGAAATTTGATATGAGTACAAAATTATTCGCAACCATTGCTTTTTTGATCTTATTGTCATTTGGTTGTTGGTTGGTAAGCCAACTATATAGTTTTGAGCTTAGCACGCCTTATATTTGCCGGGAAACTCTCATTAAACCTACGGTTTCTACGGAAAGAGTGATTTCAACCGATGAATACCAATCAACATCCAAGCTTTTGCCTGATGACAAAGTGATCAATTTTTTCAAGAACAGATCTGACATTGAGCCATTTATTATCGCAGATGGCAAACAGATGTTTTTTGCTTCGAAACATTATAATGGATGCGAATAAATACTGAATTAGTTCTATGAAAGTCTATAAGGAAAGCATAGTTTATGAGAATTAAAGTGACACTACTTCTTTCCTTACTCTTGCTCGTAATCTTTAACCCACATCAAGCTAATATCGTTCCATCAACTTCAACGGCATTGGCTGAGGAGCGGGCTTCAACATTATCGCAAAATGCAAATCTCGACGAGAGAATTAGGCGAGTCGAAGATGGTTTGCTCTATGCAGTCGATATTCAAGAGAAACTAAGAACTAAGATGAGCCTTGCCGACCGTATGAAGTTTTGGCGTGTGCCGGGTGTCAGCATTGCCGTCATCAATAACAACAAAATTGAGTGGGCATGTGGTTACGGTGTTAAAGAAGCTGGTAGTAATGATCCTGTAACAACGGAAACACTTTTTCAGGCAGCATCAATCAGCAAACCTGTAACAGCGATGGCGGTATTGCGCTTGGTGCAAGAAGGCAAACTTAATCTTGATGAAGATATAAACAAAAAACTTGTCTCCTGGAAGATGCCAGAAAACGAGTTCACACAACATGAGAAAGTTACCCTTCGCCGTCTGCTAAGTCATAGCGCTGGATTAACAAGATCATATGTTGGAGAGTTTACTTATGGAGAAAACCTTCCTACGCTAGTTGAAGCCTTAGAAGGTAAAGATAATCTATCAAACCCGCGACCGGTTCGTGTTGAGGCTGTTCCTGGAAGTCGTTACAACTATTCGGGTGGTGGATACAGTGTGATTCAACTACTTCTTATTGATGTTACTGGAAAGCCATTTCCTACAATTATGAAGGAGACAGTTCTTGATAGAATCGAGATGAAGCACAGTATTTTTGCCCAACCATTGCCAAAAGAACTCTGGTCACAGGCTGCCACAGGACATCGAGCAAATGGAGAGAAACTGGCAGGAAAGGGTTTGACCCATATCGAAATGGCGGCGGGTGGGTTATGGACAACGGCTGTTGACCTAGCGCGTTTTGCCATTGAAATACAACAGGCACGGGCGGGAAGATCTAAAGTTCTTTCCAAAGAGATGGCGAGTCAAATGCTCACTGTGCATAGCGGAATGGCTGGCCTTGGACTTGATCTGATCGGTGAGGGTGCAACTGCTCATTTTATGCACGGTGGTATTAATAGAGGCTTTCAATCTCTATTAGTTGCATATAACGATTTAGGCCAGGGTGCAGTAATAATGACAAATGCCGATAATGGTCAACTTATCGCGATGGAAATATTTCGCAGTATCGCTAAAGAGTATGGCTGGCAAGACTCCTTTGCTGTTAAAGAGCGAGCCATTGCTAAAGTAGATTCGAAAATTTACGATGTTTACATTGGGCAATATACGTTCCCATCCGGAAGAATTCTCAACGTTACAGTAGAAAATGGTAAATTGATGGCAGAGCAGGCGAACTTCCCAAAGTACCAGTTATTTCCCACATCGGAAAGCGAGTTCTTTGCCAGAGAGTTAGATGGTTTTGAATACAAGTTTGTTAGAGATGGAAATGGGAACATATCTGAGTTAACAGAACTCTTGCGCGGACGAAAGAATATAGCCAGAAAAACCAAATAGACGCTAATTAACTGCTTAGGCAGAAACCTGCCCATAGTTCATAGCTGGCACTGCGGTAAGATGGTGAGCAATCAGTTTGGCAACTCGTTCGCCATTCCAACCATTACGTATATAACCCTGTGCCTGCCATTGGGCTACCTTACGACGTAATGGTTCTTCAGCCAGTGATGAGTAAAGCAGAATTGGTGTGCCTGAGATTAAGCGATTCTTCTGTACCAAGCGGCAGAGTATCGGTCCATCAATAATCGGCATATGAACATCAAGCACAATCAGGTCGGGACGTTCTTCCATTATCGCGACAATAATACCTAAACTACTCATATGCGCGACAACTTCACAACCCGCCTTTTGCAGATGGCTCTTGAGTGTTGCTACCATCCGCTCGCTGCCATTGATGATCAGTACCTTAGGACAGGAACGAGAAATCATACTCGCTTACCCAATACATTGGTTTCAATCAATCATTGCAACTACATAATCGTTGCCACAACAACAACAACTACCATACCAACCGGCACAGGCCGGCCCACCACAATCCTCACACTCTAGCTCAAGCTGTACTTGATCACAGCGCGAACACTGGGTGAAAAACCCTGTCTGATTCTCAACCGCTACGACTCCATCACGATATTCGTTGTACTCGGTCTTCTTCATGGGGTTACCTCTTCGCCTGAGCTGGTTTTATTAGGGTTTAAGATTAATCTCTTTTCGTAACACCAGTATTAAGGCGTAGTAAACTTTCTGTAACAAAATTTCGTTTCTACCCTTCTATTCACAACCGGAAAAACCATTCTTGTTTACACAAAATTTACCAGCGCTTAATAAGGCTGTTACATCACATTGTTAACTTATCTATTCTCCAAATTGCACTCCATATACTGGAGTGACCCAGGGCAACCATTTCAAAGCAGATCTCATGAGGTAATAATTTAATGTCTTCGCACAAATTATCGATTTGGGCCATTGTGCTTTTGATACTATGCTGCCCTAACCTGCCAGTAGGTCTTACCGCAACAAACCCAGGCGGGTCGGCACAGCAGCAGCAACAACAACCACGTCCCGGTAAAGTGGTAGGACTGGTAGTTAACTTAACTACCGGTGAACCGCTTGTAAAAGCTAGTGTAGAAGTCGTCTCAACTGGACAACAGGTTTATACAGATACGGATGGAAACTTTACCTTAGAACTACCACCCGGTGAATACCAACTACAAGCTTCCCATACAGATTTCCTCAATAATACTCAACAAATTATCATTACTAGCGGCGAGGTCACATTTATCGATCTCGTTCTCTCACAACAAGGAAGCGGCGAAGTCGTAGAGGTTAGTGCTGGTAGTGGTTCGGAACAAGTGGCATTTATTGAAGAGCGGCGCGCCGGCACCACCATTGCAGATCTAGTCAGTCGTAAAGAGATCAGTAATGATACCAGTTCCGATGCCGCTGGAGTATTGCAACGTGTGCCAGGACTCTCAGTAGTTAACAACAAATTTGTCTATGTGCGAGGACTAGGCGATCGTTATAGCAATACTGTGCTAAATGATTCATTAATGCCCACACCACAACCAGATCGCCGGGTTGTCCCACTTGATCAAGTACCGAGCAATCTGGTGCAGAGTTTCAAAGTACTTAAATCCTTTACACCAGACCAACCAGGCGAATTTGCTGGTGGATTAGTTAAGATCGAGACACTAGAATTCCCTAATCAATCTTCACTAAAAATCTCATCATCTGTAAGCGGTAATACTGAAACAACATTTCAGGATATTTTAAGTTATCCTGGCAGCCGTTTTGATTTTCTTGGTTTTGGTTTAGGACGGCGTAGTCTTCCAGATATTATTCCGGATCAGCGTATAAGGCGTGGTAGCCAGTTGATCACAGGTTTTTCACCAGAAGAATTACAGAGATTTGGGCTCGCCTTCGAGAACGTTTGGGAACCACGTATGCGCACCGGTAGTCCTAACCAGAGCCATTCTGTTGTAGGCAGCACTCAGTTAGGCAAATTGGGGCTAGTTGGCACGCTTACTTACGGCAACTCTTCACAGCAATTGGATGAGATACAGAACTATTTTCGTGTTGCTAGCGATAGCAATGGCAATCGTGTGATTGTTCCACAGACCCTATATAATCTAGGTGTTGGTACAAACAATGTGCGCCTAGGCGCAATCACTAGTGCTGCCTACAAGATCAATCCCAGTAATAAACTTTTATTAAAGAACTTCTTCAGCAACGATGCCAATGATGAGGTACGTGTCGCACAAGGATTTTTTGATGATCGTGGCACAGACATTATCGATCAACGTTTGCGTTATGTACTTAGTCGTACAACTACGGCTCAAGTAAGTGGTGAACATCTTATCTCGCGACTTGGCAATAGCATCATTAATTGGCGTTTAACTTATGCACGTGCCACCTTTGATGATCCTGATGGACGACAGTCGCGCTATGAATTTGATCCAACATTACAGCAGTTTGTCTATTTTGAGACCGCACAAAGTGGCCTGCGTATGTTCAGCCGTATGCGGGAGAATATACGCGAGCCGGCTGTGGACTGGTCGCGTTTTATTTTTAAGACTAATGCCACCATTAACATTAAAGCTGGTGGTTCGTACAGCAACCGTGATCGTATCTTTAATTCCCGTCGTTTCCGGTTCCTTCCACGTGGC
>JBFLVQ010000095.1:0-19657 GCA_040758525.1 Acidobacteriota bacterium | reverse complement strand
CGTTTTTATTTTTTCACAAGAATCTATCTTCTGATAGTTTTCTGAGGGTGACTCTAATAGAGTTCGCCAGCAGTAACATAAATTAAGAGGGATTATTTTCCCCTCGCGCTCCCCCAAGACTCTAAATCTTGTAGTGGGTCTTTTGAATGGCAAAGAGTAGTCCGCGCAACTGATCGACACCAATCTTCAAATCTCGGAAGAGATTCTCATCAGGAAGATTCTGGTTCTCTAGATGGCTGGCAATCATCTGGAAGATCAGCGATAGCTCATGAATTGAATGATGTAATTCTAATGATAGATTATCGAGCAGTGGAGGCTCACCTAAACCATCCGGTGGACTGTCAGAGATAGCGATAGCTTTTGAGATTGGCGATTCGGTAGTTTCTAGATCAGCGGCTGACAACTGGCGTGAAGCCTCTGTCATTATACCAATACCGCTGGCTGGTTCACAGGCAAGTAGTACGGCAGCTTCTAGATCACGCTCAGTAGCATTTAAGAAAACCTTCTGTAGCTCCTGCTCGGTTACAGCTTTGATCGCTGCACCCATTTCGTGCGCTAGTTCTGTGACTGTTTGTGGTCGGTTCTCCGGTTTCTTCTCAAGCGCATGCATTACTACTGCATTGATTACTGCTGGGATACCAGGACGCATTTCATAAAGCGGTTTAGGCTTCTCCATTTTATGTTTCATTACAATAATGCCGGCCTTGCTCCCTTCAAATGGAAGACGTCCAGTAAGCATCTGATAGATGATGATGCCTAGACTGTAGATATCCGAACGCGCATCGACCTCCATACCATTGCACTGTTCAGGCGACATATAGAATGGTGTGCCTACAACAAAGCCAGCTTGTGTAAGTCGCACCGACTCTTCTTCATCCTCTACCTTGCCTAGGAAGCGGGCAATACCAAAATCGACGACTTTAACTACTTCACGATCTTCATCACTATGCAGAAAGATATTCTCGGGCTTGAGATCACGGTGAATAATCTGATGCTCATGCGCGACAGCAATAGCAGCACAGATCTGCTGTACGATAGTATTGGCGTCTTCTAGCGAAAGAAAACCTTGCTGACGCAGCCGCTGTTCTAGTGTAACCCCTTCCAAAAGCTCTGTGACAACATAGACCACATTATTGTTAGTGATACCAAAATCCATCACCGCAATTGCATTGGTGTGGCGTACCTTCATCGTCACAAGCGCTTCACGCCGAAAACGTTCGATTGCACGAGAATCGCTGGCTAGGCGGGGATGTATGATCTTAACAGCAACAGGAGCGCTTAACTGTATATGTGTGGCCTGATAGACATTACCCGAGCCACCTTTGGCAATACGCCGATCGATATGATATTTACTGTCGATCAGCAGACCAACAAAGGGATCGACCTCCTCTGTCATTATCAGGCGTTGCCCATCGAACACACAAAAACTGTTAGTATCGTCGTAGGCCCGCTTACATTCTGGACATTGTTTCATGAGGGTTACTCGCCTCAGACCATTTGCGTATTGTTACTAATACCCAGTCAAGGCTTTGCTAAGTATACCTAATTATTCTGCCGATAATACAACTTTAATGTCTATTACATAAAAGTCAACGATTTAAATCGGATCCAGGGTTGTGTAGCATAGGTTTAGTGTCAATCCAGCAAGCGACTAGATTCGCTTGCCATTGCCATATCTTGTGGGATAGTGGCAGTGGGTAATATCACATGAAAGCAGCTTCCTTGACTGTTACCCGCTGATTCCGCCCATATACGGCCGCTATGTGCCTCTACATAACTCTTCGCAATTGCCAGCCCAAGTCCGGCCCCGCGTGCCTGAAACTCGTATTTACCGGAAGTATGATGGCTGGCATCAGTGGTATAAAACTTTTCGAAGATACGTTCCAATTCCGAACTGGCGATACCAATGCCAGTATCTTCGATGGTGATATGTAAGGCGGCTAGTTCGCTGGTAATCTTTATCTGTATCTCGCCAGTATCAGGAGTAAATTTGATTGCATTCTGAATCAGGTTAAGTAAAACCAGCCGGATCTTGTCAGGATCAGCAAGCGCAAGTGGCAATTTATCAGGAGCGATAAAGCTGATGTGGTGGCCGCGCTTCTCAATGAAGGTAGCCAGCTCTGCTAAGATCTCTTCGATAATCTCACGCATATCAATAGGCATGGGCTTAAAGGCAACACGGCCTTCATTAATTCTGAGCATCTCAAGAATATCATTAAAATTGGCAATCAGGCGATCGACCATACGATTGCAGGCTATCAGTGCACGTTGGTGTGGCGCTGCCAGCACTCCCATATAGCCTTCTAGTAATGATTCATGATAACCCTTAAGCACAGTAAGAGGAGTACGCATCTCATGCGAGGCAACGATCATAAAGTTTGTTTTCATTTGATTGAGCTCTTGTAGCGCACGTGTCACCTCTTGTTCATTTTTGTAGAGATTCTCGATCTCATGTAGCGAATCTGCAATCATCAAGGTCTGTTCAGCCAGTGTGCCATATAGATCGGCATTCTCGATTGCCATTGCCACTTGATGTGCTAGTGACTCAATTAAGTGTTGATCGGCTTCGTTTAAGGGCGCACGTCCAGCACGGTTGCGCACATCTAGCACACCTACTACACGTCCTTTGCGGTCTATAATCGGTACATCCATGAAACCATGTACCTGATATTTATCGATCAGACCAGGATAAGCGATATTAGGATCATTTTGTGGATCATTAACAATAATCGCCTTAGCAGTAGCAGCAACACGTCCAGCTATACCTTCACCAAGTCGAAAGACAATCTGGTTATTATCCCAATGATCTTTCTCCCACAAACAACGAAAGACCAATTGATCATTCTCGATTAAACCTATACCACCTGGCTCACCGCCAATCAGTTGTGCGCTCTCGACAGCAATGTTCTGTAATACAGTCTCTAGATCTAACTGTGAATTGATCACACGTATACTCTCTAACAGTTGACGCAAACCGGCAATATGTTGTTCTTGGCGGTGTTCTAGCACACGTATACGCCAGGTGTAAACGGCGTAGGCAAGCGCGATAATAAACCCTAATATTAACAGACGGAACCACCAAGTCTGCCAATAAGGAGGGAGAATATTAATCAGCATAACTTGTGGTTCACTCCACAGTCCTGCTGCTGAACGAGCTTTGACAAGAAACCGGTATTGGCCAGGTGGTAGGTTAGTAAAACGCACTGAGCGAGTATTAGTAGGTGTTGACCATTCGCGCTCGAAATTTTCCAGTAGATAACTATAGCGTACCGCCTCTTCATCTGTAAAGCTAAGGCCCAAAAACTCTATTATGATATTGTTCTGGTGATATACCAAGGTATGTGCAGACTGCGCGGCAAGATTCTGCTCCGGTAGACGTAATCTGTCAATATAGACACGGGGCGGCTGTCCTGTGTTGCTCTCTTCAATTGGCTGGTAGCGCACTGCTCCTTCAGTAGTGCCAAACCATATGCTTCCATCGCGCTGCCGTAAACATGCACCAACATAGATGTCGTTGCTAATAAGGCCGTCTTTGGTTGTGTAATTGCGGAAGCGTTGACCATCGAAAGTCGTGATACCGCGCGAAGTACCAATCCAGAGCACGCCCTCACGGCTGGTAATAGCACGTACAACATTGTCACTTAATCCTTCTTCATTACGATAGACTTGAAAATTATGACCATCATAACGGCACAAACCATCTGCAGTACCCACCCAGATATAGCCCTTTTCATCCTCATAGGCACATACTGCGCGCTTATCAGGAAGACCATTGCTACGGTAATAGTTGGTAAAATATGTACCATCAAAATGGCTCAACCCGCCCTCAGAACAGATCCATAGGCTGCCTGCCTTATCTACCATAAAAGAGTTAACTTGATTATGGGTCAATCCCTGTTCAGTTGAATAGAGAGTAAACTTCTTGCCATCATAAGCGACGATACCATTACTAGTGGAAGAGCTAGAGCCGAACCAGATCCGCCCCTTTTTATCTTCTATAATTGCTGTGATACGACTATGCGCTCCCATCTTAGCAAGTGGGAAATTTGTGAAGCTACGACCATTGAAATAGGAAGCGCCTTCATGCCCGCCTGTCCATACACGTCCTTGACTATCTATATAGATGGCCCACAATCCTTCCTCCATTAGACCATCTTTTATTCGATAGCGGCGCGTTGCGCCTTTTGTATCAAGCACAGCAAGCCCACTGTTAATGGAAGAGAACCAGAGTGTACCGTCACGTGCTTCGGCAATACCAGTAACTAACCCTTCGCCAATACCAGAAGCAGAGGTAAAGTTGGCGAACTTCTCATTACCAAAACGGAATGCACCACTAGACTGTGTGCCACACCAGATATTACCTTCAAAATCTTCATAGATCGCACTGAGATAATTGTCAGGCAAACCATTGTTGCGATTAAAGACAGTAAAATGCTCATTCTCTAGACGACAGATACCACCACCAAATGTTGTACACCATATACGTCCATGTCGATCTATTAATACACTGCTAAGACGTTGGTTACTTAACCCTTCAGCAAGACCGTAGCAACGAAATTTTGTACCATCGAAATAGCATAAGCCACCATCTGTGGCTAGCCATAGTCCACTGGTACGATCTTGGGCAAGACCGAAAACAAACTCATCTGGCAATCCTTGTGAGCGTCCATAAACAGTGAAACGGCTACCATCAAAGCGAGCCAAACCACCACCCCGCGATCCTACCCAAATCTTGCCTTCACGATCCTCTATTAGTGCCCAGATAGGACCAGGCAACAGCCCTTCATTACTACCATAACTGGTGAAACGGCTACCATCAAAACGGCTCAGCCCTAGAGAAGTACCGATCCAGATGGTGCCATCGCGTGTAGATAGACCACAACGTGTCTCATTGCTGGCCAGTCCATCTGTCGTAGTGTAGTTAATGAAACTTTGGCCATCAAAACGACTCACACCGCCCTTGGTATTAATCCAAATATTACCTTGCTGATCTTCGAATATACCGCGTACACTGGCATCAACCAATCCTTGTCGTACACTGTAGGTAATGTAATTAAGACCATCATAACGACACACACCACCGTCGCTACCGAACCAAAGGAAGCCTTTACGATCTTGAAAAATACTGTAAATAGCATTGCTTGGTAATCCAGTATTTGATGAGTAGACCTTAAACCGATAGATCTGGGCTTGCGTTGTTGTGATTGCTAATAGACAAACCAGCGCAGCCAACACGTAACGCATAACGGTTTTTGACTCCAAGTTTCAGTACTAAATAATCAAATTTGTAATGTCAAGACTAGGAACGACGGCGGTAGGCGCTAGCCCTAATATATGAGGATAATGGCAGAGCTAAACAAAGACAAGCGTAAGTTTACTAGCATTAAAGTTACCAGCGTACACGTACCGGCAATTGGCAACAGACTTACGATTAAAGTTACTTGCTATCGTAAAGCCAGATCACGGTCTCACAGTGGATGCAATAGATGCCTACATACTCTTTACCTAGCCTAATACGATCACTCTTCAAACCGTTCTCTCTTTTTTTGAGCGCTTGACTCGCCTGCCAGTGTCCCATTTTAGTCTCAAAAGGAGTCTGATGTTTCCAGCGAACCAAATCGCCATCGATCTCTACCAAGGTTATCAGCAGTAATCGTAGATCATCCCAACTGTGTTGATGATTATCAGTTAATTGAACACGTTGATCGTTTACTGATGGCAAGGGCATGGTCTTGTAATCAGGTGATTGACCAAAGAGTGTTGCTAGACCTAGGGTAAAAACAATCAACGCAGATACAGCTATTTTTTTGGTTGTATAGATTAATTCTCTTTTCATAACGATTATTAAGTTGAGCGAGCCCTAGAAAAGGTTGACCCAACCTGATAACTCGATCGGGAATATGAATTGCTGTGAAATCATTAGGTGTTGACTGCGGTTGCACAAAGATCATACGGAGCGACTTATGAGTCAAGAAGCAGAACAGACGCATTTCATTACCACCAAACTAGAGGTAATTGCCGATTGGGCACGCAAAAACTCTCTTTGGCCGATGCCTTTTGGCACAGCCTGCTGTGCAATTGAATATATGTCGTGTATCTCTGCAACCTATGATATAGCGCGTTTTGGCGCCGAAGTAGTACGCTTCTCACCACGCCAAGCCGATCTACTGATGGTGATGGGAACAATCACAGATAAGATGGCACCGGTATTAAAACGTATATATGACCAGATGCCAGAGCCTAAATGGGTGATCTCTATGGGCGCTTGCGCTACTAGTGGCGGCTTCTACCGTTCTTATCATGTTATGCAGGGCATAGATGAGATTATCCCGGTAGATGTCTATATACCAGGCTGTCCACCTACCCCAGAAGCGGTACTTGACGCAATCTTAAAATTGCAAGAGAAGATCAAACAACAGGCTACTATTGCAGACCATAAACAACAGACACTCTATCCTACTCTTAAAGATGCGAGTATTACCAAGCTTGTCCCGCCTACACAAGCTTTACTGATCCAGACAGAAGAATTGGGCTTTGTCGATAAACCTTTGGTAGAGAAGTTACGCGCATATTTTGGCAATGATATTATTGCTGCACATGATTTTCGCGGTGACCTTGCTATTAATGTTAATCGCACTGGTATACTAGAGATCTGTCGCTGGCTTAAAAACGAGCCTGAACTTGATTTCAATCTGTTGTTAGATATCTGTGCAGTCGATTACTGGACACGTGCTACCCGCTTTGACGTTGTCTATCACCTATACTCACTCAATCAAGGACACAGACTACGACTTAAAACCGCAGTACCAGAAACTCCTGCTCAACTCGATTCAGTAACTAGTGTATGGAAAGCTGCCAATTGGTTTGAGCGCGAAGCCTATGATCTTTATGGAATAGCATTCTCAGGCCATCCTGATCTACGCCGTATCCTCTGTCATGAAGATTTCCAAGGTCATCCTATGCGCAAAGACCATCCACCTGGTCTGCGTTATCCTACTCAGCACCAGTTTGATCTCAATGTTGTAGAGGCGCGCAAAACTCTTGAAGCAATAGGTAATTTGAAAGATCCAGTTGAAGAGACAACTGTCATCAATATAGGCCCGTCGCATCCAGCTACACATGGCGCATTCCGTATTGAGGCACGTATTAGTGGGGAGACAATTTTGGATGCAGATCTAGAGATTGGCTATCTGCATCGCCAGTTCGAGAAGATGTCAGAGACACATACTTATTGGCAGGTAATCCCTTATTGTGATCGGCTCAATTATATGTCCTCATTTATGAATAGCGCAGGATTCTGCTTTGCTGTTGAGAAATTGCTTGATATTGAGGCTCCTCCTCGTGCCCAAGCAATACGGGTCATACTAAGCGAGTTTAGCCGTATTATGGATCATCTTGTTAATATCGGTACCAATCTTATTGATATGGGACTGATGAGCAGTTTCTGGTATCTATTTGAACCTCGCGAACGTATCTACACACTCATAGAAAGCTGTTGTGGTGCACGTATGATGGCGGCTTATACACGTATAGGCGGTCTTGTACAGGATGTACCAAGCAATTTTGTCGCACAGTGCCGTGAACTGCTTAAGACGATTCCACGCTTTCTTGATGATACAGAAAAACTAGTAACACACAATGAGATTGCACGTGGCAGAATGAGAGTAGGAGGAATCTCAAAATCTGATGCAATCGAATATGGCTTTACCGGACCCTGTCTACGCGCCGCTGGTGTTGCTTATGATGTACGTAAGATCCATCCATACTGGGGTTATCAACAGTATCAATTCGATATCCCTATAGGAAATACCGGTAATCCTTATGATTGTTATCTGGTACGTATCGAGGAGATGCGTCAATCATTAAGTATCATTGCACAGGCGCTTGAGAACCTGCCTACTGGCCCTGTTATCACAGCAGATCGGCGTGTAGCATTGCCACCCAAGCAAGGTGTCTATACTAACATTGAAGACTTGATGAATCATTTCAAACTAGTTATGCATGGCATCTTGCCACCAGTTGGAGAAGTCTATTCATATACAGAAGCAGGCAATGGTGAATTAGGGTTCTATATTGTCAGCGATGGCACAAAACGGCCTTATCGTGTGAAGGTAAGGCCACCCTGTTTCTCTATCTACCAAGCCTATTCGGAAATGATCAAAGGTCTAATGGTACCAGATGCAATCGCGATTCTAGGTAGCCTTAACATCATTGCAGGAGAACTGGATCGCTGAAAGCAGAAAGGAAGAATGGTCTATGCCGATGATCAATATCGACGGAAAAGAGATTCACGCACAAGATCGACAGATGATCATACAAGCCGCCGACGAACACGGAATAGAGATACCTCGTTTCTGTTACCATCCAGATCTTCCTATAGATGGCAACTGCCGAATGTGTCTGGTTGAGTTAGAGAAGGCAGCTAAACCAGTGATCGCTTGTAATACTGAAGTCAAAGAAGGCATGGTAATTCGCACTGTAAACACAAGTGCAGCAATTCGTGAAGCAGTGCGTGGGGTCTTAGAATTGTTGCTTATTAATCATCCTATTGACTGTCCTGTCTGTGATCAGGCAGGAGAATGTTCGCTACAAGATTTCTATATGGACTATGGTCTGTATAGTAGTATGGTAACACTCGATGAGAAGGTGAAGAAACGCAAGGCTATTGGGTTAGGACCGCTAGTTGTGTTAGATCAAGAGCGATGTGTACACTGCTCGCGTTGTATACGCTTCACTGAAACAATAACCAAGACAGGTGAGCTGCAATTCTTTAATCGTGGTGATCACACCGTTATCGGTACACTTGAGGATCGACCGCTAGACAACCCCTATTCTGGTAATGTTGTCGATCTATGTCCAGTAGGCGCACTAACAAGTCGTGACTTCCGTTTTCGCTGTCGTGTTTGGCTATTGCAATACACCGATTCAATCTGCGCTGGCTGTAGTACTGGCTGCAATCTACGTATAGATCATCAGCAAGAGCGTATCTACCGATTGGTGCCACGTCGTAATCCCGCCATAAACCATAGTTGGTTATGTGATGAGGGACGAATGAGTTTTCATACTCTAGAACAAGGCACACGTTTGAAAACACCGCAAACACGTATCAATGGTAGTTCACGTGCAACCATCAGTTGGGAGGAAGCATTTGCCGAAATCGAGCATAATATCAAGGTCACGGGTATGGCAGAGACAGCCAGGCGAATCGGCATTGCTTCAGCATCAGCAACTAATGAGACTCTCTACCTCTTTCGTGACTACTTCCATAATGTGCTTGGTAGTGATGAGATAGATTTCCGTCTTAATGATGAGGATCGTAAAGTCACAACCCGAGAGGATGAGATTCTACGCCATCTAGATAAGCATCCTAATACAATGGGAGCACTGTTGCTGAGATTGCAGAAAGATTCCTGGAATGGATTAACAGGACTTCTTAATAGTGCCCAAGAGAAGGCAATAGGTCTGCTGATACTACTCTATTACCGTCCATTGGTGGGTGATGAAGATATAGAAGTAAAGGCGCAACTATCAAAACTGACCGGGCAAGCAGGCTACAGTATAGTACTTTCCCCACATATAGAGGAATGGATGCAATCAGCACATATGCTGCTACCAGTTGCCGCCTGGTCTGAGGAAGAAGGCACCTACACCAATTTCCAGGCACGAGTGCAGTATGTCTCGGCAGCAAGTCGCCCCCCTGAATTGGCTATGCCTGCTTGGCGTGTTTTTTATGACCTGTTAACACGTGCTGGTGAGGCCAACGTTGGGGTAAACACTAGAGAGATCTTTGCACGCCTTGCTGCTACCGTACCTCAATACCTAGGGCTTGATTACAATAACTTGATCAGTGTGGGAAAAAAGGTCTATCCGCCGGAGGGACGCCATGCCTACAGTGCGCAGGAAGCTTAGCGATATTAACCCAATCAATGTTACAGATCGTACAGAAGCAGAACATACTCGTCGTAACAGTATAATCGCCACACTACGCGGTCTAGGTGTTACCTTCACACATTTCATTGAGCAGATCGGTGGCAAGACCCATGCTACGATCGAATATCCAGAGCAACGACGCAACTATTCGAACCGCTTCCGTGGTGCGCACATTCTTACTCAACGTGAGGATGGCTCGATTAAATGTGTTGCCTGCTATCTATGCGCAACTGCCTGCCCCGCCGAATGTATCTACATAGAGGCAGCCGAGAGCACCGATACCAGTATAGAGAAATATGCGGCCCGTTTTGAGATCGATATGATGCGTTGTATCTATTGCGGTTTCTGTGTAGACGCCTGCCCAGAAGAGGCAATTATTATGAGCCGACAATCTGAGCTGGCTGCTTACAGTCGTCCAGAGACAGTCTGGGGTATAGATAAACTTATGCAAAGACCGGAACTTCCCCAATATGGCACTGGCTATCGACCCAACTACCCTCCTCAATATCCTTTGTTGGAAAGTCAATTGCCATTCAAACCAGTTCAGCAAGGCGCTGGCGATCAGGTCCACTCAGGCCAAAGCGTAGGTAGCGAGCAAGAACTGCTGCCAGGTGGCCCAATAGATCTGAAGAGAGAATCCTATCTACGTAGTAACAAATTGACTATCAATGCTAATACGCTAGCACAACTACCAGCACTTGAAGCCCAGGGCCAAAGGGGTGAAATCAAAGACCTTGAGCGGGAAAAACAGATTCCAGAAACTGATAAATAGTTTTACCCAGTAATTGCTAAAATAATTCCAATCTTCCGATCCGTAACCTAGTATTATCAAAGAGCAAAGATGCGACGTCGCCTCTAATAGCTAAAATGGCTATTGCTTTTCCTCATTAACCAATGTATAACGAACAACATGTCGCTGATCTATCGTATATGGCCAGAGAGCTAGGGGAAAAGTCTCCATGAAAATCTGTGAACGCTGCGGTAAGAGATATCAGGACAGCATGGCCTTCTGTCCAAATGATGGGCAGATGCTGTCTCAATATACGCCTCTCACGAGTAGCGATCAGGATCCGCTCATAGGAATGTTAATTGAGAAGAAATACCATATCGAGCATAAGATCGCGCAAGGCGGTATGAGCAATATTTATCTGGCCACACATGTGCAATTAGACTTGCCAGTGGCAGTAAAAGTGATGCATGAACGCCTAGTGCGTGATGCTAATGCAATCCGTCGATTCCGCCGCGAGGCACAGTCAGCGATGCAGATTCGCCATACTAACGCAATTACAGTAATGGACTTTGGCGTTACCGAATCGAATATTGTCTACCTGGTAATGGAGTACCTGCAGGGTATGACACTGCGGGAAAAGCTTAAGAAGCAGCGCTTGCTACCATTGCCAGAAGTGCTACGAATTATGCAGCAGGTCTGTGCTGCCGTACAGGTAGCGCATAGGCGTGGTATAGTACATAGAGATCTCAAACCTGACAATATTTTCCTAGAGCGGGATGGTGAGAATGAAGTAGTAAAAGTGCTCGATTTTGGTATCGCTAAGCTAGAACTGTTGAAAGCTAGCCCAGAATTGCACCCTGACTTTCAATTGACCCGCGCTGGCACAGCACTCGGTTCCCCACAATACATGTCACCCGAGCAGTGTGGCGAAGAACCTATTGATGCACGCTCTGATGTCTACTCACTAGGCGTGATGCTTTATGAACTGCTCACTGGATCACTACCTTTTAATGGTCCTAATGCCACGGCATTGGCTTTTAAACATATGACCGAGCGGCCACGCTCGTTAATAGAGCTACGCCCAGATCTACCACCTACCCTGGATGCGGTAGTCTTGCGTATACTTGAGAAAGATCGCTCACTACGCCCACCCGATGCAGGCGCACTGGCAGAAGAGTTGACTCAAGCCTTTGCGGATATACTGGCACCAACGCCAAATGTAGAACCGCAAACCAACAAGCGGCTACTACAATCGAGCGGCGCATTCAGCTTAGCAGTACTTTCTGATGCTACCGATTGGCCGACGCTCAACCTACCATCAGCATTGTCAGATTTTCCATTAAACTATCCCCTCGATTCGATCTTCCTACCTGAAGTCTTTGGGCTGCTGGCACGTGATCGTGTCAGTGGCACGGCTTGGTTCTCTTCTGACCTGACAATCAAAGGGGTCTACTGGCGTGAGGGGAAGATCACTTTTGCTGTCTCCAACGATCTAACAGAACGTTTTGGCGAACGGCTGGTACGACAGGGACGGTTACATCGCAAACAACTTAATGCTGCCATCCGCTGGAAGAATGAGCAGCAAGTAAGCATCATTGATGCCTTTATTGCACTAGAATATTTCACTTGGGAGACATTGATACCGCTCCTCAAGCCACATGTCTATAGCATCTGTTATTCGATACTGGATTGGGAAGATGGCACCTACGCATTTGAGACTAGCCCTGTCGATCTACCTGCAGTAGTCTCATTACCAGCCGGTGAACTGGTTATGGAGGCAATACGCAGTATAATCGATCTAGGGCGTATTAAGGCTTTCCTTGGCCCACCAGATCAGAGTTGGTTAGTATTGGACAAGGAGTTGGCTTGGGATCAGATCACTTTACGTCCTGATGAAGCCACAATACTCAATGAACTACAGACTGTACAATCAATCTCTCAAGTACTCGCCAGTCTAGACCTACCAGAAGAACAGATCCTACGTACACTCTGTGGTCTACTAGCACTTGGCGCAGTACAACGTGTCGAACAAGAAGAGGATGAAGAGGAAGAAGAGCCACCGCCAATCACTAGTGTTGAATCGATCGCACTCTTCTGTTATGAAGTAGAGAATATGCTTAGTCAGGTAACACGTCAAAACACAGATTACTATGCTATTCTTGGCATTGCCCGTCAGGCTAGTATAGAAGAGATCGAGGCAGCTTATTATCACTTACGAGAGCGCTTTAATCCTAAGCGCTTTCAAGATATTACTACTCAGATGCCTACTTTAGCAGGCGATTTACAGACCATTAATACAAAGCTGATTGAAGCTTACGCAAAACTTTCCGATCCTAACGAACGCATCAGATATACCCAACAATTGCGTCGTGAGAGTGGCCGCTGGACAGTACCAGAATCAGCTAAACAGGCATCTGCACCTGCTACCCCAATAGAAATATCTAAACCCCCTGTTATGCCATCAGCTCCTGTAGTTAGCCGAATGGCAGCGCCAGTAGCTAGTACAACACCAACACCACAGAAACCTCCACAGAAACCTTCACAGAAAGCTCCTCAGAAACCGCTTGAAGTAAAGGAAGTAAAGAAAGAGGTGAAAGAGAATGTAAAAGTGGCTACACCATCTGCTGCTATGCCGCCCCCGCCTATGGCTTTTAGCGATCCATCGCGTCTGCGTAATGCCGATGATTGGTACTTATTTGGTCTAGATCTACTTGAACGTGGTGATGCTGAGAAAGCAGTGCGTGCCTTCCATAATGCTCTTAAACGGCGGCCGCGTGATGCAGAATTTCATGCTGCCTTGGCACGTGCCTATGCAGAACTGTATGGTTATAACAAACAGACCATTCAAGAATTCCAGGAAGCAATCACACTACAGCCCAAGAGTGCTGATTACCCTGCAGAATTAGCGCTGTTTCTGCTCAAACATAATCAACAAGAGATGGCAGCAGAACATATCAATATGGCGCTAGGGTTAGACGCTAATAGTCGTATTGCCCGTAAAGCCAAAGAACTGCTAGAACAGCAGAGTAAGAAATAAGAGAGAATTACTAGTTTTCTCGTCGTAGACTGGCCCAAAAGTCAATCTGTTGAAATGTGCGATCCACCCCTTCGTAGCGAGCGGCAATTGCATCATCATCGAAGATATAGCCCTGTAACCAGACACTGGCCGATATCACACCGCCGAGTTTAACCTCACCACGTACATCATTGGCATTAACCACTACTTCCAGCTTAACACTACCAGTGTCTAAGTAGGCCCAAAGCAGTTGGGAATTGGTCATAGGGTTTTTAATATAACGGCAAGAGAGCACACGACCTCGCAGTGTATAGTCATTCTCACAGCTCTGGCGTTGACGTACAGCCTTTTCTGTGAGCAGAAAGCGACCTGGCAGCCGACGTGCACAGGTATGTGCCGAATAGCCTAACCCAGCTAGCGCAACACTTAACTGCTGACGGCGAAACAGTGCCGTATCAAGCTCAGTGAGATTCTGTAGTTCAAAGACAATCTCAGATTGTGTGCCTTCGACAAAACCACGTACCACGGCCTCGCCGTCTTCATCATATTCGGTCAGCTCCCAGGGACTGAGAATGGTGATATGGTCAGGCCGGAAAGCGGGACGACAATCAGCATAGAAGAGACCTTGCTCGGATTCATAGAGCACCGTCCAAATCTCTAGTCCCTGCCCAAGCTTAAAACAGCAGCCATGTAATCTCGCCCCGCGGCGGTAGATAGTACTACGACTACCCATTTCGCCAGCATGTTCGGCGAGTTGGTTATAAGCCTCGTCATCGGCAATCGAAAAACCTACGGCGTCAAACGTCGTACCCATGCCTCATCACTTCTACTATTACTATTTTTTCTCGATCAATTCTGCCTTGACAGTGAATTCTCGCTCTTCACGGAAGATCTTGATCTCGATCTTGCTGCCTGGCACTTTTCTTGAGACCAAGCGATTGAACTGTCCAGTAGAAACAATCGGGGTGCTATCGACAGCAGTAATAACATCATCGCGACGCAAGCCAGCGCGCGCTGCTGGCGTGTCCCTTTCCACTTTAGCGACACGCACTCCATGCACACCCTGTGGTAACCCAAGCAATTTGGCAACATTCACTGAGATATCGACCGTCTCAATAGCAAGCGAACTGCGCCGTACCCGACCGGCCTCGCGTAGTTGCGGCAACACCTCTTTAAGAATATTGACTGGGATTGCAAAGCCCAAGCCTTGACCCTTGGCCAGTACCAGTGTGTTGATTCCAATTACCTCACCACGTGTATTAACCAGCGGCCCCCCTGAATTACCGAAATTAATAGCCGCATCAGTCTGTAAGTAATCGTCATAATCGCCGTCTAGCCCACTTCGCCCTTTAGCACTAATGATACCTAGTGTGACAGTATGATCGAGACCAAAGGGGCTACCCACTGCTACTACCCATTCACCTACACGTACACTATCACTATCGCCTAGCCGAGCCACTTTATTACGTCGATCGCTCAGCTTTACATCCAGTAGTGCAAGATCGGTGGATTCATCATAACCCTTTACGCTAGCTCCATAATTGTTACCTTCACTAGTCACAACAGTAATTGCACCACCACTCTTAATGGCTTCACGAATGACATGGAAATTGGTAACAATAACACCGCTATCTTCAATGAAGAAGCCGCTGCCATAGGAGGTACCGCCCTCTTCCGTAGCAGACTGTATATTAACAACAAAGGTATTAACACCTTCGGCAATGTCTGCGACATTGAGAACCAACATACCAGCCGGGATTGGCTGTGCTGTAGCAGCTTGAGCACTGCTGGCATTAGCCGGTGCGGCAGTCGTCTGTGTACGTTGGGGCTGTTGGCGCTGCTGTATTTCTGCATATGCAGGAAACGCCAGTATTAGTAGAGAAAGTATGAGAGACCAGAACTGAAGCTGATAATTTAATCTACTACTCATCTTGATTCTTCCCATTCAGGCTTTATCCGGTTCAGACTCTTGCCCATCCCCATTAGGCCAACGCTTGGCGGGCAATACCATACGTTGACCACGAATTACACGCACCGGCCCATGCTCGGGGGGCGCGCCACGTCGAACCATTTCAGCAAATAGATCCACATCATAGTCACATTGTCGTGACATCTCCTCACGTATAGCATGCAGCTCTTCTAGAAATCGTGGTCTGCGGTACATTATTGTTTCCAACCCTCTGTTTCCGAAATAAGGAACTCCGGTGTAACGATCTCCGGTACGAAGAAGCCTGCCGCCGTATTAAAAAGTTTGACGCGCGCCTTGCGCTGTACGTTGGCAATATGGCCGAAGTTCCAGGTGACAAGAAAGTCGATCTTGTAGAGTGAAGCTAGCGCAACATGCAAAGCATCAGCAATATACTTGCGATGGAAAATCCCTCTACCAATATAACCTTCAGCAAGAATCGCTGCTTCGTCTGAGATATCCAAGCGCGGCAGATCCTTGATCAAGTTCAGGTAGGAAGAGCGGTGTGGCTCGGCAAGCCGTTCTAATTCCCGCTCAACCAGTAGCGAGACAGCCGCATGGTAGCGACATAATTCATGCTCCCACCAGCGGATCGTGAGGTCGCGGCGGAATGGCTCGTCATTATCTAAATATGCGCCAATCACCGAAGTTTCCAAATATATGCTGGGCTTCACTTCACCCCCTCCGCTTGACTGCGAATAACCTCACTAACACGTTTGAGAACCCCGGATTCGTAGGGAGTGAGCACTAAACGCAGACGGCGGAAATCGATCTGTATACGGCAATGATTTAAGAAATCACCGCCCAATATACCTTGTTGTTCAAACCCTGCATGCTCATTAAGGCGATTCAGATTAAGCACCGCGATACGTAAGTTCTCGCGCACTAGGTCAGCAATTCTCAGCTTGCCTGCACGCATTAGTTTAACATCATTAGTGATACCCGCAGCACCTACCACTTTGGTCTGGGTGGATAATATTTTGCTCTGCCATTTCTTCTCTTCTATTACAGCAGCGGAGATAACGGAGATGCTGGCACCAGAATCAAAGATAAAATTTAGTGTCTCTTCTTCATCTAGACGTGTTTCTACACTGATCAGGCCACTCTCAGTAGTGCGAAACGGGACAACCGTCTGCAGTGCGTTAGTAGGGGTAGGAATGTCAACCGCTTTCTCCTCAGGTAGGACATCTAGGCGCATTTCGCCAGCTTTATAGTCGAGCGTAATAAGGAAATTGGAGAGTACCGCCAACCCTAAATAGCCATCCGCAATATCTTCAGAAACAGCATTGGGAGCAACATGAATCTCTCTTATATAAACTGGCACCGTCTCGACGCGTATGCCACCTAAATCCAAACGATCAACGACACCATAAACAATTGGAAAGCTTCCTTCCCCACCTACTGCATGAGCATTGCCGCCCCGCGCCACTTCACGTACCCCTAAACGCTGTGCTGCCTGTGCAGACAATACGGTAATACCTGAACCAGTGTCGATAACAAATCGTAATGTCTCCTTGCCATTGATACGAACCTGTAAATAAGGGCGGCGAGAACGGATCTCTAATGGTATGGCGGCGTTCTTCTCTCCCTTCAACTCATAAATATTGGTGCTATCCAGGTAGTTGTAAAACTTAATCACACCCTGTATACGTGCACGCCGCTCATTATCGGTCTTAGGAGCATAACGCAGAAACTGTGAGAGGGCATTAGCAGCTTCCTTAAACTGCTCCAGTCGGGAGGCAGCACGCGCATAGACAAGCCAGTAGTCGGGTTCATCAGGCTGCTCTCGAACCGCGGCTCTCAACCTTTGAAAAGCCTGCTCTACACGGCTTTCATAAAGGTCTATCTCTGCCGCACTCACTAAGGCAAGATCCTCACGTCCATCAACGAGCAAGGCAACACGCAAATGCTCTATGGCACGTAGGAAATAGCCAGAGCGTAGTAGTGCCGTAGCCGCCAGCGCATGTGCACGAGCATTGCGTGGTTCTAGCGCTAGCACCTTATTAGCTTCATCATAAGCGCTTTGCAAGTTACGCTGCTTAAGCAGTAACAGACTAAGCCCTAGGTAGGCATTAACATCTTTAGGCTTTCTATTTATCAACTCGCGATAGATCTCTTCGGCACGAGTAAAATTACCTGCCGCGAGTTCCTTTTGTGCCCTTTGGTACTGATTTTCGCCACCCCAAGCGACTGTACCAAGACACAGCCATACCAGCACAAATGCGCACGCCTTATGTGGGCGTGAGGGTCGCCTAGCAATACCCGCCTCTATCAGACCAATATTGGACATACCGCTCCTTTAATTCAACCTGTATGGTATACATCCAGGTTGCCTCTATTTCAATATTTCACCGGTCTTATTAGACCAGAGCAGCAGATCCAGCTCGTCGAAATCGATCTCTATCTCGTTAGCAAAAGCCTGCAACAAGCTTTCGATCTCAAGGTACTTCTTTTTATTGGTGGGTGGTTTGGGGCTCTCAATCACTCTCAATTCATGTAGACTACGAAGGATATGCTTATCTAATATCGCATAGCCACAATAGCCTATATTACGTAGAAAGTGACTTGCCTCTTTGTAACCGATCCCTTTGATCTCACGGTTGGCAGCCCAATAGTCACGTCGCTCTTGATGTTGAGAAAGTCTTGTAAGCTGCTCACGTAACCGTAAGCCAATTGTCCTCTGCAGGTAGTTTCGTGTTGATACGATATAGCGTGCGCGATCATGTGGATATAGATGCGCACCCTCGATCGCACGAAAGATCTCTTCCTCGTCGCCGGTAAGTAGTAAAGGGCGCACACGCTCTATACATTTAAGCCCCATACGTGCGCTTGCGCCTGCCGTGAAAATACAGAAGACCAACTCTTCAAAGATTCGTGCGTCATCACCATGATGGAAAACCTCCTGAAACTCCGCGAGGCGAGCGCGTATAGCGTCACGCTTATGCGGATAGATAGCCTTTAGATAGGCCACCGTGACAGGCTCTTTCTCAGTTCGCTTTGACTCAACCATGTAAAGAATTCTAGTTTTACTCTGCTGGGATGTCAAACAGGCATATTATACCGCCTAGGCTGCCTGCCTGAATCACTTGACCACAGCCACAGCCTTAGGCTAATAACCCTATTATAGATATTAACAATAATATTACTAACGAGCAGAAAGTAATGAGACAAAAACGCATATTTCTACTCTCTACTATGATGATATTGCTGCTCTTTATTGGCGGCAAAGGTCAAGAAACAAAATCTTATCGCACGCTCTCAGGAGATCTCTCACAACTCAAAGAGCAGTTCAATAAAGATCAAGGTAAAACTAGACTTTTACTGTTGCTTGCACCAAGTTGATATGACTGTCTTGGGGGGGCCTCCCAAGTACAAGAAAAAGTGTTAGCAACCGTTAAAAATGAGAATTTAAGAGTATATGTAGTATGGCTGCCAATCATACGCACAGACAAAGAGGCGCGTGTGCCAGCCGCCACTACTCGTATTCCTGATCTAAGAGCAACACACTATTGGGATGGGCAGAGCACACTCTCGCGTAGCTTCTCTGAAGTGCTTGGTCTTAAGGGGCTGCCAGCATGGGATGTCTATCTACTCTATGGACCAACCATACACTGGCAAGATCAACCACCTATACCTGAATACTGGATGCACCAACTTAATCAGATCTCACATCATGACTTTCTTGATGGTGACAAACTTGCTAAAGAGGTAGAGAAACTACTATCAACAAAGTCACCATAGGGTAAGCAGCAAAAGGCGTGAGAAGATCTTGACAGGTCAAAATAGGAAGATATATTCTCAGGCCTTCAACTTATTGGGAGGTCGTCCAACGGTAGGACACCAGACTCTGGATCTGGCTATCGGGGTTCGAATCCCTGCCTCCCAGTCAGTGTTTTAATC
This sequence comes from Acidobacteriota bacterium, assembly GCA_040758525.1. GTDB lineage: Bacteria > Acidobacteriota > Blastocatellia > Chloracidobacteriales > JADJPF01 > JBFLVQ01. The sequence continues at coordinate 115 of JBFLVQ010000095.1, read as the reverse complement.
GTTCACAGCCACTAGCAATAGTGGCTATTTTTATTTGCGCCACATCCTAATTTGATCTTATCAAGATAGTAATCATAGTAATAATTACCGCGTTATTTTACTTTAGAAAAAATAC